>CAXYYR010000027.1:0-20697 GCA_964293265.1 uncultured Propionibacterium sp. | reverse complement strand
CAACCATTCGCAGTGACGTCGAGAAGGCCCTGGCCACTGTCGAGGGCGTGAAGGCCGTCGAGGTCGAGCTGGGCACCATGAATGCAGAGCAGCGCGAGGCCATGCGCACAACGCTGCGCGGCGGCGAGAAGGAGCATGAGATCCCCTTCGCCAAGCCGGGCAATCTCACCCGTGTGCTTGCCGTGGCGTCGGGCAAGGGTGGCGTCGGCAAGAGCTCAGTGACGGTGAATCTGGCCCTCGCCCTGGCCCAGCGTGGTCTCAAGGTCGGCCTCCTCGATGCCGACATCTACGGCCACTCGGTGCCCGACATGCTCGGCATCCCCGATGCACGTCCCACTGTTGTTGACGACATGATCATGCCTGTGCCGGCACTGGGTATCAGCGCCATCTCGATGGGCATGCTCAAGGAATCCCGCGATCAGGTGATCGCATGGCGCGGTCCGATGCTCGACCGGGCACTCACCCAGTTCCTGGCCGATGTCTACTGGGGCGATCTGGATTGGTTCCTCATTGATCTTCCGCCCGGCACCGGTGATGTGGCCATGTCGATCGGGCAGAAGCTCCCCAACTCCGATGTCATCGTGGTGACCACTCCGCAGGCCAATGTCTCAGAGGTCTCCGAGCGGGCCGGCACGATGGCCAATATGATGCACCAGCAGGTGATCGGCGTGGTGGAGAACATGAGCTATCTGGATCATGTCTGCCCCAAGTGCGGCGAGCATGAGCGCATCGATCTGTTCGGTGCCGGCGGTGGAGCCAATACGGCGGCTGCCCTCAGCGACCGCATCGGACATGATGTGCCCCTGCTGTCACAGATTCCGATCGATCCGATCGTGAGCTCCGGTGGCGAGTCGGGCGACCCGGTTGTTCTTGCCGCCCCGCAGAATCCCAGTGCCAAGGCCATCACCACCCTGGCCGCCATGCTCGCCTCCAAGCCCAAGGGTCTGGCCGGGCAGCCGCTGAGCATGGCAGTGAAATAGGCCTGCGAGCGCGTCCAGCACTGCTTGGATCAGCGCTGCATGAATCAGCACTGCATGGATCGGTGGTTGCCCCCAGAGGGCAGCCACCGATCTTTTTCCATTGCCACATCTGACGGGTACCCCGCTGTGCTGGATACAAGACTGTGCTGGAGACAAGTCTGTATTGAAGACAGCGCTGTACTGAAAACAAGGTTGTACTGAAAACAGTGCTGCAGCGAGGACAGGTTTGGGCTCCCGGCTCAGGTGGCGTCCATATCGAAGCACAGCCCGTATTCATCCTTCATACGGGTGATGGCCGGATCGACCGTGGCTGTGGCAGCAGTTTTCTTTGCAGACGTGCCTGACGCCGCCGATGCACCGGTCGTCGCCGCATTGGCTGCCGCGATGGCTGCCGCACCGGTCAGGTTGAGTTCTGATTTCACATCGTCGAGGTCGCTCTTCACCCCGGACAGCTCATCCTGGATGTCGTCCAGCAGATGCTTCTTCACAAAAGTCTTCGGGTTGAGATCGGCAACAGTCAGATCGGAGTATTCCGGTCCCAGCTCCTGCTTCAGCTGCGAGGTGGCGTCATTGGCAATGTTGCGCAGATAGTGGACGATGCGGGCCGCCTTGCGACTCACCTCGGGGATGCGCTCTGGGCCGAAGAAGACAACGGCCAGCACAGCAAGTATGACGAACTCGCCGGCGTTGATGCCGAAAATGCCCATGGGAACCACGTGCCAAGGCTAGCTTGGCCGGGCCCGCCACCGAAGTGCTGGCCAGCCAGCGGTGCCAGCTCCGCAGGCTGCCCTACAGCTCCGCAGCGTCGAGTGTCCTTGCGAATGCCTGAGCCAGCTCCTCGGGCGCCTCACCCAGCGGGGCACGGCAGCGTCCGACCGGCATGCCCTGATGGGCCAGACCGGCCTTGACCATGAGGCAGCCCTGGGTGGCGAAGACGCCGGTGAACACGGGCAGCAGAGCACGGTGCAGACGCAGGGCCTCTGCCTGGTCGCCGGCTGCGAAGGCATCAATCATGCGATGGGCCACGCGTCCGGTGAAGTGCGTGGATGTGCCAACCAGACCCACACCACCCAGGGACATGAGAGGCAGGGTGATGGCGTCATCGCCGGCATAGTAGGAAAGATCGGTCTGCGCCATGACGATGCCGGATGCGTCGAGATCCTTCTTGGCATCCTTCACAGCCACAATGCGCGGGTGACGGGCCAGGGTGATCAGCGAGTCGGTCTCGATCGCCCGGCCGCTGCGATGGGGAATGTCGTAGAGCACCACCGGAAGATCGGTGGAATCGGCAACGGCAACGAAATGATCGATGATCGACGACTGCGGAGGCAGCGAATAGTAGGGCGTCACCACCAGCAGGGCATCCGCGCCGGCCTGCTCGGCCTGCCTGGCCAGGTCAATGCTGTGGGCGGTGTCATTGGTGCCGACACCGGCAATCAGGGTGGCATGATCCCCCACCTCGGATTTCACAGCGGCCAACAGCTCGGCCTTCTCGGCATCACTGGTCGTGGGTGATTCACCGGTTGTGCCCGAGATCACCAATCCGTCATTGGCAAGTTCGTCCACCAGATGGCTGGCCAAACGCTTGGCCCCACCTGCATCCAACGACCCGTCGTCGTTGAAGGGGGTCACCATGGCCGTCAACATGCGGCCAAAAATCGGTTCAGTCATCCTGTTCACCTTCCATGCCTGTGGCACTACTGCCGGGATCCAGCATCTCACCTCTGGCCATACAACTCGGCGGGCGAGGGCCTGCATTGATACATGGTAGAGACATTGCCCGCTAGGCTGAGCTACGTGTCAGCGCCACGGAACGACAAGAATTCGTCTGCCCTTGCCCTGGACGCAAGCTCACTGGCGTTTGCCGATGACTTCGTGCCAGCCAGCGAGGCCATCAAAGGTGCCCGCGAGCAGGCCGTCCTCATGGGCGCCCCTCAGCTGAGCAATGGCGCGTGCAGCGCACTCACGCTGCTTGCCAGAGCAATCGGCGCAAAGGCCATTGTTGAGGTCGGTTCCTCGACGGGGGCCTCGGGTCTTGCCTTCTTCGACGGTATGGGCGACACCGGCATCCTCACCTCCATCGACCCGCAGTCGCAGTGGCAGCTGGAAGCGCGTAGCGCCTTCCTTGCCCAGAAGATCCCCACCCGACGCTTCCGTCTGATTCCGGGGCTTCCGCTGGATGTGCTCAACAATCTTCGCGATGGCGCCTACGACATCGTGTTCATCAACGGCGACAAGTTGGAATACGTCGAATACTTCGCTCAGGCCCAAAGGCTGTTGCGTCCGGGTGGACTCATCTGCATCAACGATGCGCTGTGGCGCAACAAGATCGCCGATCCTGACAATGAGGACGACGAGACGGTGATCATCCGTGAGGCCCTGCAATCGATCACTGAGACCGACAGCCTGACCACTGCACTGCTGCCTGTCGGCGACGGTCTTCTGGTGGCGGTCAAGGGCTGAACGGCCACACCCGTCAGCCGGTGATCACAGGGAATCACGCACGCCCGCGGAGTCCTTCGTCACCACCCAGTCCTTGGGCACCACTGTCACACCGGCTGCGCTCACGGTGAGCCCGCGACGGGTGTCCTCAGCATGATCCACGCCCACCTCGGCACCCGGAGCGATCACCACGCCCTTGTCGAGGATGGCATTGCGCAGAACGCTCTTCTCGGCCACGAGCGCTTCCTCCATGAGCACGCAGCGATCCACCGAGGCACCCTTCTCAACCCGCACCTTCGGGCTGAGCACGGAATGATCCACATCGCCACCTGAGATGACGCAGCCCGGCGCAACCAGTGAACTTTCGGCTGTGCCGTGCAGCGTGAACTTGGTGCCTGGAGCCTGCACCGAGTCAGCCCAGATGGGCCAGCGTTCGTTGTACAGGTTGAACTCGGGCACCACACTCACCAGGTCCATGTGGGCTTCATGGAAAGCGTCGACGGTGCCAACATCACGCCAATAGTCCTTGTCGTGCTCGGTGGCACCGGGCACCAGATTGTCCTTGAAGTCGTAGACAATGGCATCGGAGGCATCGACGAAGGCGGGCACGATGTTTCCGCCCATGTCGTGTTTGGATTCCTCTTCCTGGGCATCGGAATCGAGCATGTCGATGAGCGCCTTCGTGGTGAAGATGTAATTGCCCATTGAGGCCATCGATTCACGTGGCGAGCCGGGCAGTCCCGGCGGGTCCTCAGGCTTTTCCAGGAAACTGCGAATGTGATGATCTGCCCGGGCATCAATGAGCCCGAAAGATGATGCCTCTGACCTCGGCACGCGAATCCCGGCAACTGTCGCACTCACCCCCGCATCAATATGCGCATCCAACATCTGCCGCACATCCATGCGATAGATGTTGTCGGCCCCGAAAACCACGATGTAATCGGGGCGCATGTCCTTGATCAGATTCATCGATTGATAGATCGCATCGGCGCTGCCCTGATACCAGTGCGGCCCACGACGTTGCTGGGCAGGCACAGGAGTCACATAATTTCCCAGCATCGTCGACATGCGCCATTTCATGGAGATGTGACGGTCCAACGAATGGGACTTGTATTGGGTGAGCACTGCGATACGCAGCAGATTCGAATTGGCAAGATTGGACAGCACGAAATCAATCAGCCGGTAGGTGCCTCCGAAAGGCACAGCTGGCTTTGCCCGATCTGCGGTGAGGGGCATCAGCCGCTTCCCCTCGCCACCGGCCAACACGATGGACAAGACACTGGGAGTCGCCATGGCCTCAACTTAGTCTTCTACACCCCCTCCGCGATAGACCCGTGCGCCATATCGCTGCAACGGATCGACAAACAATTCGACGGCGATATGACACGATCGGGGCATGCGCATCAATCTGGTCACCCGCGAATACCCTCCGACCATCTACGGGGGTGCCGGCGTGCATGTGGCGCAGCTGGTTCCCCAACTGCGCAAGCTCGTGGACGTCGATGTGCAATGCATGGGCGAACCACGCCCCGATGCTCTTGCCCACCGTGAGGACTATCCCCCACAGGCCAATGCCGCGCTTCGCGTCTTCGGAGCCGACCTGGCGATGGTGGCCTCATTGCCGGCCGAGACCGATCTGGTGCATTCGCACACCTGGTATGCCAACCTGGCCGGTCATCTGTCGGGTCTCTATGCGTCGATCCCCCATGTGGTCACTGCGCACTCACTGGAACCTCTGCGGCCCTGGAAGAAGAACCAGTTGCGCGGTGGCTATGAGCTGTCGAGTTGGGCTGAGCGCACTGCCTTCGAACACGCCTCTGCGGTGATCGGGGTGAGCACGGCCATGGCCCATGACATTCTCGCGGCCTATCCGCAGATCGACCCGGCCTGTGTGCATGTGGTGCGCAATGGCATTGACACAGCCGAGTTCCAGCCGGATTCAGCGCATGATTTCTGCGACCAGATCGGCATGGATGTGGAGCGTCCCTCGGTGGTGTTCGTGGGACGCATCACCCGGCAGAAGGGCCTCATCCATCTGCTCCGCGCCGCCCGCCAACTCAACCGTGGCACCCAGCTGGTGCTGCTGGCGAGCTCACCCGACACCCCCGAACTGGCAGCGCAGTTCTCACAGGCACTCGACGACCTGCGAGTGATCATGGGCGCCGACCTCATCTGGATCGAGACCATGGCAACACGAGCTCAGGTGCGTCAGGTCTATTCACACGCCACCGTCTTCGCCTGCCCTTCCATCTATGAGCCACTTGGCATCGTGAACCTGGAGGCAATGGCATGTGAGGCGGCCGTTGTCGCCTCGGCGGTGGGTGGCATTCCCGAAGTTGTCGACGATGGCGTCACGGGGTCGTTGGTGGCCTATGAACCTGCCCGTCAGGACGATCCCGCCTACATTGCAGACTTCGAGAACCGCTTCACCGAACAGCTCAATGCCCTCACCGATGACCCGGCAAGAGCCGCCTCCTATGGCCGGGCCGGACGACAGCGTTGCATCGATCACTTCAGCTGGGAAAAGATCGCACGTCAGACGGTTGAGGTTTATCACCAGGCGGTGGAGAACTATTCCAGCACCAGCAAGTGATCCACCACGGAGTTAGCAGCCGCACGCATCCCGTAGATGCGAAAATGCCCGGCCTCTGTGAGGCTGGGCATTTTCACATGAAATCTGTTTATTTTGCATGAATCATGCGTGAAAACATCTGGTTGTTCTCCGCTTGTTCATTGCCGGCAATGTTCGGTCTCAGCCGACAACGCCCTTAAGACATTCGAGGAGTTCGGAAGCCTCGGTCGCATTCAACTCGACCACCAGACGTCCACCACCATCGACCGGCACTCGCATTACGATGCCGCGCCCCTCTTTTTCAACTTCCATGGGGCCGTCACCGGTGCGCGGCTTCATCGCTGCCATTGGATCCTCGTTTCTGGTCATTCTGCGCGTCTGCACAGCCATTATCTCTCATTCGGGCGCGCAGCGCTCATTCGGCGTTGGCAGGAGACGCCAGAAGTTGGGCAATCACCCGGTCAACCACGGCGTCAACCTGGCCCATGTCCAGCCCTCTGGTGACCACATCAAGTTTGGTTGCCAGGATGCGGGTGATCACCTCGGGCGACGGGCGCAGACCGCCCTCGATCATGCTGGCAAGGGTGGCCAGCAGGCCCTTCACCTGGTCGGGGGCATAGCCACGCAGAACTGGCGCAAAAGTCAACGAGCTCAGATCAGCGGCAGTCATGCTGCCCTTGGGCAGGTCGGGGCCGGGACGGTCCGGGACCACCGGACCCAATTCGCCCAATTGGCCGCGCGCGGCAAGGACGCCGCACCCCAGCGCCACAACGATGAGAATTCCGATTGCCCAGACCACATCGAAATCCTAGCTGCTGGGCATCGGCAATTCAGGATGGAGAAATGGGTCATGGCGGCGATCAGGCAGCTGGCTGGTGAAGATCGAGGTGTTCCCGACAACCACAGTGGCCAGGGCAACCGCAATCATTGCCGGCGCGAGCAGGGAGAGATTGCCTGTCATCTCACCCACCATGAGCAGGAGCCCCAGCGGGGCATGGGCAACGGCCCCGAAACAGGCAATCATGGCGATGATCACATAGGGCGCAGGAGAATCCCCCACACCTGGCAGTCCCTGGAGCAGGCGCCACACAAGCGCTCCGGTCGCGCCTCCCACCACCATGCCGGGTCCGAAGATGCCACCCGATCCCCCGGACCCGATGGACAGGGTGGTGGCCACGATCTTGGCAGCCGGGATCACCAGCACCAACCACAGTGGCGCGGCCATGAGCCACTCGCTGGTCATCTCCAACTGCACCCAGCCATAGCCGGTTCCCAATACGGCCGGCACCACCAGGCCGAGCAATCCCACCAGCAGACCACCAACCGCCGGCAGGAGTGCTGCCGGTACGGGCAGCGACCGCAGGAGGGCACCACCCCGGTAGAAGGTGCGGGCGTAACAACGTCCGGCAATTCCGGCGGCAAGGCCCAGCAGGGCAAACCAGCCGAGCTCTGAGGGGCGGGTGAAGTTCAGCGAATCCATGGTGCCGAATATGGGCTGGAATCCGTAGACCGATCCATAGACGGCGAAAGCGACGATCGACGAGATCAGTCCGGGCATGATCGCGTCGGCCTCAAGATCATCGCGGTACAACAGCTCCGCCCCCAGCAGCGCGCCACCCAGGGGTGCCCTGAAGATGGCCCCGATACCGGCTGCCATGGCAGCCGCAACCGCAATCCGGGCATCGGCACGCGGAATGCGCAACACCGCACACATGCGGGAAACCACAGTCGCGCAGATCTGGGCAGTCGGACCTTCCCGCCCACCCGAGCCGCCGGAACCGATGATCAACGAGGAAGCAATGACCTTCACCACGGCTGCCCGCATACGCATTCCGGTGGGGTTGTTGTGCACAGCAGCAATTGCCGCATCAGTGCCATGGCCTCGCGCCTCGGGCGCGAAGAGGGCAACCAGGATGCCCGCCACCAGCGCACCGGCTGTCGTGACCACCGGGATGGCCCATGGACGGGTGAACTCACCCCCGGCGAAACCAGTGCCCTCACCCCGGGTGGTGGGCGGCTGGTAGCCACCCAGATCAACCAGCAGCCACCCGGTGGCATGGCTCAGGCACCAGTAGAAGACCACCGCACCAAGCCCGGCCACGAGCCCGATGACCACCCCGAACAGCAGCCAGCGCCGCAGCGAGTCCCGGAAGGCCGTTGGGCTGGACGGGATCAGCCGCCGTGCGTTGACCCGCAGTCGCGTCAGCCAGGCAGAATGTCGGCTCGGCTGCATCGACTGTCTCAAGCTCGACTGCGCCCGCCATTCGCTGCGGGATCCTGGGTGACAAGGCGGATTGCCTCGTCCACATCGTCAGTGACGCTCACCAGATCGAGATCGTACGCCGAGATGTTTCCGCTGGACAGCACCTGGTCCTTCAACCAGTCGATGAGTCCGTTCCAATAGGAGGACCCGAACAGAACCACCGGAAAATGGCTGACCTTGCCGGTCTGCAGCAGAGTGAGTGCCTCGAACAACTCATCGAAGGTGCCGAACCCACCCGGCATGACGATGAATCCCTGGGCATACTTCAGGAACATCACCTTGCGGGTGAAGAAATAGCGGAAATGCACCCCGAGGTTGATGTACTGGTTCATGGATGCCTCGAAGGGCAATTCGATGCCCAGCCCAACCGAGCGTCCTTTTGCGTCGGCCGCCCCACGATTGGCAGCTTCCATGATGCCCGGACCGCCACCACTGATCACTGCATAGCCGGCCTCGACCAACAACTGGCCCATCTGACGGGCCTGTTGATAGCCCAGGGCACGGGGTGAGGTGCGCGCCGAGCCGAAGATGGCAATGGCAGGCCCCAGGTCTTCGAGTGCGCCGAAACCCTCGACGAACTCCGACTGGATTCGCAGCACCCGCCAGGGGTCGCTGTGCATCCAGGAACCGTCATCGTGGCCCTCGAGCAGCCGCTGATCGGTGGTGAGACCGTCAACCTCGTCGCCACGCTTGAACACCGGACCGGCCACCACTTGGCCTGCGCTCGCAGACGGCACATTGTCCATCGGAGGCTGTTGGGCCCATTCCGAGGCGCTGCGTGTGCTGGTCGGGTCCATCCTGCGGGCCTGATCGTCTTCTTCCATGGCCATCCAAATCTCTTTCATGTGAAACAAATGCTTGTCGTTTTCGTCTTTCGTTCCTGTCCATAATGCGACGGGAATCGCCGATGGGCTAATTTGCTGCCCGCACAGCCCGGCTCGTATTCGGCCAGCTGTGCATTGAACACCTACGGGGCGAGCCAGGCGCGCAGGGCCGCAGCGCAATGATCCACGTCGGACAGCGGGCAGAACTCATCGCGGGCATGTGCCTTGCCGGCATCGCCCGGCCCGAAGTTCACCGCGGGAATGCCCAGCTCGCCGAAGCGTGCCACATCGGTCCAGCCATATTTCGGCCCGGGTGTGCCGCCCACTGCCTCAATGAATTCACGCGCCTGGGGGCGATCAAGGCCTGGCCGGGCAGCAGGTGACAGATCGAGCAGTTCGAAGTCCACTGATTCACCCTCGAACAGGGCTCGCATGCTCGCCAGGGCATCGGCCGCCTCGATGTCGGGGGCAAAACGGTAGTTCACCTGCAGCTGGGCGCGATCGGGGATCGTATTTCCTGCCACTCCCCCCTCAACCATCGTGGCATTGAGACCCTCACGGTATTCGAGGCCCTCGACCTCAACCCGACGCACCGGGAACTCGCGGATGCGAGCAAGCAGGGGCTCCAGATCGGCAATGGCATTGTGTCCCAGCCAGCTGCGGGCAGAATGAGCGGCACGTCCATGGGTGGTGAGCAGGAACCGCGTGGTGCCCTGACAGCCACCCTCGATTCGACCGGAGGTGGGTTCCATGAGCACCGCAAAATCACCGGCCAGCCATTCGGGATGCGCGCTTGCCACCAGACCCAGGCCGTTGGCGCTGGCCTCGATCTCCTCGCACTCGTAGAAGGCCCAGGTGATGTCATGGCGTGGATTGTCGAGCTGCTCGGCAAGGTGCAGCATCACCGCGACGCCGCCCTTCATGTCGGCAGTGCCACGGCCCACCAGACAGTCGCCCTGGGGACGATGCTCCAGAACACTCGGCAGGTTTTCAGCCACCGGCACGGTGTCCAGATGCCCGGCAATGACCATCCGCTGCGCCCGCCCGAGGTGGGTGCGAGCCACAATGCTGTTTCCCATGCGCTGCACATCCAGATGGGCGCATGCGCCAAGGGCAGCCTCCACCTCGTCGGCAAGTTCAGCCTCGTGGCGACTGACCGACTCAATGTCGACAATCTCGGCAAAGAGCCGATGCAGGTCATCGATGTGCAGCGTCATGCCGTCAGCGTAGCGAGGCCGCCGGCCATCCCGACTGGGCTTCATTGCCCGCTCACAGCTGATTGCCGGGAGGCACCCCTGGCAATCGGTAGGATTTGAGCCATGACGCATGCACCCGAATCGCCCACTGCCAATTCTCGCAAGGCATGGGGCTGGGGTCTGGCCACCATCCATTCCTCAGGTCAGGTTCTTGACACCTGGTTCCCGACGCCAGCGTTGGGCGAGCCCGACGCACTTCCGGCACCACTGTCGGTGACCCAAGCAGAGGGGATCGACGATGCCCGCCATGTTTCAACCGAGGCACGTCTGGTCACCATTGATCTGGACACCCCCCCGGCCGACACCAGCGACGCCTATCTGCGGTTGCATCTGCTGAGTCACCGGCTCTGCCAGCCGAACACCATCAACCTGGACGACATCTTCTCGGTGCTTCCCAATGTGGTGTGGACCAGCGCCGGGCCCTGCTCACCCGAAGACTTCAATGAGCTGCGCTCCGGGCTCAAGGCCGCGCGCGGCAGCCTCATTGTCACCAGCATCGACAAGTTCCCCCGAATGGTCGATTACGTCGTGCCCTCGGGAGTGCGCATCGGCGATGCCGACCGCGTTCGGCTGGGCGCGCATCTTGCCCAGGGCACCACGGTGATGCATGAAGGTTTCTGCAATTACAACGCCGGAACCCTCGGCGCCTCGATGATCGAGGGACGCATCAGCCAAGGCGTGGTGATCGATGAGGGCACCGACATCGGCGGTGGCGCGTCCACCATGGGCACGCTGTCGGGCGGGGGCAAGGAGCGGGTGCGCATTGGCAAGGGAAGCCTGCTGGGCGCCGAATCCGGTTGCGGCATTGCCCTCGGCGACAACTGCGTGATCGAGGCCGGGCTCTACATCACTGCCGGCACAAAGGTGACCATGCCCGACGGACAGGTGCGCAAGGCACGCGAATTGTCGGGCGGCGACAACATGCTGTTCATCCGTGATTCGGTGACCGGCACGGTGAAGGTGTTGGCCCGGAAGGGCAAGCAAATCTCTCTCAACGCAGCCCTGCACCACAATTGAGCCGCGATGATGCACCCCTCACGACGCCGGATCACTCGGCGCTCCCTGCTAGCCGGTGCCGGTGTGGCGTCCGCGGCCGGACTGCTCGCCGCCTGCGCAGGCAATGTGACTGAATCAGTGCCCGATGGCTGCACCGTGAGCCTCAACGATCTCAGCGATTTCCGCGACCCCGATCAGTCGGGAAATGTGGCGATCATTGTCGGCGAGGCCATCCGCCGCGGGCTGTCACCGCGTGCCGCGACGATTGCCCTGGTCACCGCGATGCAGGAGTCGAAGCTGTACAACCTCGACTACGGCGATTCGGATTCCCTGGGGCTCTTCCAACAGCGGCCCAGTCAGGGTTGGGGCACAACCGACGAGATCATGGATCCCTGGTATTCGTCGGGGAAGTTCTACGAAGCACTGGTGCAGGTTGACGGCTGGGAATCGGGCGACATCAACGATGTGGCCCAGACCGTGCAGAAATCGAATTATCCCGAGGCCTATGCCCAGCACGAGGACATCGGACGCATCTGGGCGAGCGCCCTGTGTGGCTACGACGAGGGCGCTGTCACCAGCGTGGACTCAGCAGAGTCCACCGGGAATCCCGAATTGTTGCGCGAATTCGCCGTGAAGGTCTGGGGCGACGGGCTGACCATCTCAACCACCGACAATGGCCTCGGTTTCGTGGCACCCTCCACCACCACTGCCTGGTCTGTGGCGCTGTTGTGCATGTGCCTGGGCTCCCAGGCTGGCCTACTCTCGCTGACGGTGGGCGACATGTCATGGACGAACAGCAGCACCGAACGTGCGAGCTGGACCGGACAGAATGCCGCAGCACCCACAACGGTCACACTGACCTGTCGGGTGTGAGGGGACGGACGTCGGGAACGACGGCGCACCTGCAGTTGGGTTCTGATCAGGCCAGACGCTCAGCCGCGGCGGCGATCCGTTCATCAGTGGCAGTCATGGACACCCGCACATGATCATGGGCGCTCGGGCCATAGAAATCAGCCGGTGCCACGAGGATGCCCCGCTCGGCCAACCAGTCGACACTCTCGCGCCCGTCGCGGCCCTGACTGGCCCACAGATACAGCGAGCCCTGCGAGTGGTCGATGCGGAAGCCAGCGCCCTCAAGCGCACTGCGCATAAGAGCGCGTCGCGCGGCATAGCGGGCTTTCTGCTCGTCTGCATGGTGCTGATCGTTGAGCGCCGCCACCATCGCAGCCTGGATCGGGGCGGGCAGGATCATGCCCAGATGCTTGCGCAGGGCCACCAGCTCCGTGGCGATGGCGGCATCCCCGGCAACATAACCTGCCCGATAGCCGGCCATGTTCGAGCGCTTCGACAGCGAAATCACCGACAGCAGACCGCTCAGATCACCGTCATTGATCGCCGGATCGAGCACGCTGAAGGCGGGCGCTTCGAAGGCAAACTCGCCATAGCATTCGTCGGATGCAAGCACGGCGTGATGTTCCCGGGCGAAACGCACCCAGGCACGCATCTGCTCAGCACTGGCCACCGCACCGGTCGGGTTGGCGGGACTGTTGATCCAGATCAGTGACGGCGAGCCCTTCACCCGGGCCGGATCATCACAGCGTTCGATTCGGGCGTGGGCCATGAGGGCCCCCACCTCGTAGGTGGGATAGGCGATCTCGGGGATCACCACCAGATCATCGTGCCCGAGCCCGAGCAGGGTGGGCAGCCAGCCCACGACTTCCTTGGTACCGATGGCTGACGCCACATTGCGGTCTTCCAGACCACGGGCATTCCAGCGCCGGGTGAGATAGCCGATGATGGCTGTCCGCAGCTCGGGGCTGCCCCATGCAGTGGGGTAGCCGGGTGCCTGCGAGGCGCCAGCAAGGGCATCCCGCACCAGCTGGGGTGTCGGATCGGCAGGCGTGCCGACGGAAAGATCAACGATTCCCCCGGGATGTGACTGCGCAGTGGCCTTGGCCGCAGCCAGCGAATCCCAGGGGGAATCGGGGAGGGTCTGTGAGAGTCTCACGAGGCCCGGGGGGGCAATTTGGCCACCGAGGGCTCGTCAAAGCTCTGGGGACCAAGGCGCGCCGCGCCACCCGGCGAACCGAGCTCGGCGAAGAAGTTCGCATTGATGTCGTACCAACCCTTGTACTCCTCGGGCAGATCATCCTCGTAGAAGATCGCCTCCGTGGGGCACACCGGCTCACAGGCGCCGCAGTCGACGCATTCCTCGGGGTGGATGTAAAGGGTGCGTTCGCCCTCATAGATGCAGTCGACGGGGCATTCCTCGACGCAGGCCTTGTCCTTGACGTCAACACAAGGCAAAGCAATCACGTAGGTCATGTGAGCTCCTGGAAAGGTCAGGCAATATCGATGCGCCGGCGCAAGCGTCGTCGCTGCGCTCAGCCTAGCGCTGGTAGGGCCAATTGAGCCCGCATCACCCCGCCCGTCTCACAACGCAGGCTTTTGGATCGAATGGTGGTCATCACAGACACATTTCCCACGCCCCGGGCGAGAAGAACACGCAAGCCACAAGAAGACGACAAGGCCGGTATCGTCCCCAGCAGAACCGAAAGGGGCATCAATCATGGCAAGAATCTGCATCACCGACGCCGTTCCGGCCCAGGGCATCGAGGCCCTGAGGGCTGCCGGGCATGAGGTGGTCACGTGGGACCAGTCGCAACCACCGACCAGGAGCCAGCTGCTGGCCCATGTCACCGGCGCCGACGCCGTGCTCAGCGTGCTGTCCGACGGCGTGGACGAGGAGTTCATCGCAGCAGCAGGGCCCCAGCTGAAGGTGGTGGCCAATATCGCCGCCGGTTTCAACAACATTGATCTCGACGCCTGCCGTGCCCATGGCATTGTCGCCACGGTGACCCCGGGCACCCTGTTCGATGCAGTGGCTGATCTGGCCTTCGGAATGATGCTGTCGGTGACGCGGCGAATGGGCGAGGGCGAACGCCTGATCCGGGCCGGCAAACCGTGGCGCTATCGCACGACCTTCCTCCTGGGTTCGTCAATCGAAGGAAAGTCGATCGGCCTGATCGGGGCCGGGCAGATCGGCATTGCCATGGCCCAGCGCTGCAAGGCCTTCGGAATGCAGATCTTCTATGCCAATGAGCACCCCATGAAGGAGCCGGCACGCAGCGAGCTCAATGCCACCGGCCTTCCGGTGGACGAGTTGATGGCCAGCTGCGATGTTGTGAGCCTGCACTGCCCACTCACCCCCGAGACCCATCACATCGTCAATGCCGAGCGACTGGCAGCGATGAAGCCCGGATCATTCATCATCAACACGGCCCGTGGTGCCTGCATCGACGAATCGGCGCTCGTGGCGGCGCTGCAATCCGGGCATCTGGGTGGTGCTGGGCTCGACGTCTATGAGCATGAACCCCAGGTCACCGCCGAGCTCCTCGGTATGGAGAATGTGGCACTGCTCCCCCATCTGGGCTCGGCAAACATAGAGACACGCACGGCCATGACGGCGCTCGCCGGTGAGAATGCGATGGCTGTTCTGGCGGGTGGGCCAGCCCCAACTCCGGTCCCCGGCATGGATCGCTAGGCTGAGGCCATGGCTGATAACACCAGCGCGAAGACGCGCACGGAATCCGACTCCATGGGCACCGTCGAGGTGCCGGCAAACCACCATTGGGGGGCGCAGACCGAGCGCAGTCTGCACAACTTCGACATTGGTCGTCCGACATTCGTGTGGGGACGCCCGATGGTCCGGGCCCTCGGCATTCTCAAGAAGGCTGCTGCGCAGGCCAATGGGGAACTCGGCGAATTGCCCGCCGACATCTCCGATCTCATCGTGAAGGCTGCCGACGACGTGATCGCCGGAAAGCTCGACGCCGATTTCCCCCTGGTGGTCTTCCAGACCGGCTCGGGCACGCAGTCGAACATGAACGCCAATGAGGTGATCTCCAATCGCGCCATCGAGATCGCCGGCGGCGAGATGGGCACCAAGGCGCCCGTCCACCCCAACGACCACGTGAATCGTGGCCAGTCCAGCAATGACACCTTCCCCACCGCAATGCACATTGCCGTGGTCTCCGAACTGGCCGATATGTACCCGCGCGTGCAGAAGCTCCGCGACACCCTGGACGCCAAGGCCAAGGAATATGACGACGTGGTGATGGTGGGTCGCACCCATCTGCAGGACGCCACCCCGATCCGTCTCGGCCAGGTGATCAGCGGCTGGGTTGCCCAGATCGACTTCGCCCTGAAGTGCATCCGTTTCGCCGACGAGCAGGTGCGCGAACTGGCCATCGGCGGCACTGCCGTGGGAACGGGCCTCAACGCCCATCCCAAGTTCGGTGCGCTGACTGCCAAGAAGATCAGCGAGGAAACGGGCATCCCGTTCGTCCAGGCGCCGAATCTGTTCGCCGCTCTGAGTGCCCACGATGCCCTGGTGCAGACCTCCGGTGCGCTGCGCGTGCTGGCCGATGCACTGATGAAGATCGCCAATGACGTGCGGTGGTACGCCTGTGGTCCGCGCGATGGCTTCGGCGAGCTGATCATCCCCGAGAACGAGCCCGGCAGCTCGATCATGCCCGGCAAGGTGAATCCCACCCAGTGCGAGGCCATGACCATGGTTGCCACCAAGGTCTTCGGCAACGACGCAACAGTGGGCTTCGCCGGAAGCCAGGGCAATTTCCAGCTCAATGTGTTCAAGCCTGTGATGGCATGGGCAGTGCTGGAGTCCATCCAGCTGCTCGGCGATACGTGCGTGAGCTTCAATGATCACTGCGCGGTGGGCATCGAGCCCAACCGCGAGAAGATCAAGCACAATCTGGACATCAACCTGATGCAGGTCACCGCCCTGAATCGCCATATCGGCTATGACAAGGCCTCCAAGATCGCCAAGAACGCCCATCACAAGGGCATCGGCCTTCGTGACTCGGCTCTGGAACTTGGCTTCCTCACCGCCGACGAGTTCGACAAGTGGGTTGTGCCGGTTGACATGACGCATCCCTCTGCTGCTGACGAGAGCTGATCTCGCGTCATCACGTGATCAACAGCGGGCCTCGGAACTTCCGGGGCCCGTTGTTGCGTTACCGGCCGGGATGCGCGCCAGAGAACCACACAATTCACGTGTGCAATCAACCCAATGCCGCATGTGTGCGCGCATTTTCGCCATTAATCAACGGATTACCTCGCCGTCGCCAGCAATCACAGCAGGTGTTACGGCCATATGGCAGGCCGATGCGCGAGTGACACCGACCACCACAACAAATCAACATGGCAGGTCGGGGCTGATTCCAGCGCCGACCACAGTTGCCAGAACTTGAGGAGAGCAAACGTGTCCCCGCGTACTGAGGAAGATCTTCTGGGCAAGCATGAAGTAACGGCAGAAAAGGAGTACGGCATTCACACAGTGCGAGCCCTCGAGAATTTCCACATGTCGGGCCACACCATGAACGATGTGCCGGAGTTCGTGCGAGGAATGGTCGAGGTGAAGAAGGCCGCCGCACTGGCTAACAAGCAGTTGAAGGTGCTGCCGGTGGACATCGCAGACGCCATCGTCGCCGCCTGCGACGAGGTATTGGTGAAGGGCCGCTGTATGGACCAGTTCCCCACCGACGCCTTCCAGGGCGGCGCAGGCACGTCGATCAATATGAACACCAACGAGGTGATCGCCAATCTCGCACTCGAGCTGGTGGGCTACCCCAAGGGACGTTACGACCTCATCAACCCCAATGATCATGTGAACAAGTCCCAGTCAACGAACGATGCCTATCCCAGCGGCTTCCGTCTGGCGATGTTCGATCTGGTGCAACATCTGCTCGACGAGGTGGACAAGCTGCGTGACAGTTTCGCTGCCAAGGGCCAGGAATTCGCCAATGTGCTGAAGATGGGCCGCACCCAGCTGCAGGATGCCGTGCCCATGACCTTGGGCGAGGAATTCACCGGATATGGCAAGAACATCGCCGAGGAGCTGAAGCGCATCCATCTGGCAGCCGATCTGCTGCTCGAGGTGAATCTCGGCGGCACCGCAATCGGCACCGGTCTCAACACCCCGGCAGGCTATGTGCCAGTGGTGGTGGAGAAGCTCAGCGAAATCACCGGCTATGCCATCACCGAATCAGACGATCTGCGCGAGGCAAGCTACGACAACGGCGCCTACATCGCCGTGCACTCGGCAATGAAGCGTCTGGCAGCCAAATTGTCGAAGATCTGCAACGATCTGCGGCTGCTGTCGTCCGGCCCCCGAGCAGGCCTCAAGGAGATCAACCTGCCCGCCATGCAGGCCGGCAGCTCGATCATGCCGGCAAAGGTGAACCCGGTGATTCCCGAAGTGGTCAACCAGGTGTGTTTCCGGGTTTTCGGCAATGACGTGACTGTCTGCTTCGCCGCCGAGGCCGGCCAGTTGGAGCTCAATGTGATGGAGCCCGGCTTGTCGCAGGCAATGTTCGAGACTGTGACGCTGCTCACCAATGCCTGCCGCACCCTGCGCGAACGCTGCATCGACGGAATCACCGCCAATGCCGAGCGCTGCCACGACTATGTGATGAATTCGATTGGCATCGTCACCTATCTCAACGATGTGATCGGCCATCACAAGGGTGATCTGGTGGGTAAGGAGGCCGCCCGCACAGGCGAATCGGTGCGTGATGTGGTGATTCGCATGGGGCTGCTGGACGCCGAGCAGGTGGACGCCATCCTCACCGATGACAATTTCCTGCAGCCGCGCTACACGGGCAGCTTCTTTGAGGCCGATGAGCGTGGGCTGCCGGCCGACGCGAAGAAGCTCACCACAGCGCACAAGAACTGACACCGATGCTGTTCGTTCAGCTGGCAGTCGTACTCGTCTTCATCATGCTGGGTGCCCGTCTGGGCGGCCTGGGCATCGCCTTTGCCGGTGCTGCCGGAGTGATCGTGCTCGGCGTGCTGGGCGCGCCGGTCAATGCCACCACCGGTATTCCCTGGGATGTGCTGGGCATCATCCTTGCCGTCATCTCGGCTGTTGCGGCCATGCAGACTGCCGGTGGCATGGATCTGCTGGTGAAGGTGAGCGAACGGCTGCTGCGTCGTCATCCGAAACGCATCAGCTTCTATGCCCCGATCATCACCTATCTCATGACCTTTCTCTGCGGCTCCGGAAATGTAGCCTTCGCCACCCTCCCGGTGATCGCGGAGGTGGCGAAGGAAGGCCATATCCGACCCTCCCGGCCGCTTTCAATCGCCGTTGTGGCCTCACAGATCGCCATCGTTGCCTCCCCCATTTCGGCAGCAACGGTGGCTATGTCGGTGATTCTGGAACCACGCGGGATTCCGTACGCCACGATGGTGCTTTTTGTTACAGTCATCACCTTCTTGGGCACCATGGTGGGCGCAGTGTTCGCCAGCCGACAGGGCGTCGAATTGGACGACGATCCGGTCTACCGGGACCGTCTGGCGAAGGGCCTGGTGCACACCCATGGCAGCAAGGAATATGACATCAAGCCCTATGCGCGTCGTTCGCTGATCATCTTCGGCGCCACCCTGGTGGTGGTGATGGTCTACGCCACGGCAGTCACTGCGCTCGACAATCCTCCACTGCCACGGACTGCAGCAATCATGTGCGCCATGATGACCGCCGCGCTGCTCACCACATTGCTGTGTCATATCGACCTCAGTGAGGTGACGAACCAGTCCACTTTCAAGGGCGGCATGAGCGCCTCGTTGTGCATTCTGGGTGTTGCCTGGTTGGGTTCCACTTTCGTAGCGGCCAATCTGGATGCCCTGCAGGATTTCGGCCAGGACGTGATTCAGCAATATCCCTGGCTGCTTGCCGTGGTGCTGTTCTTCGGGGCGGCGCTGCTGTATTCACAGGGGGCCACCACCGTGACCTTCATGCCCATCGCGGCAGCCATGAACGTCTCGGCCAGCGCAATGCTTGCCTCGTTCCCGGCTGTCAGCGCCCTGTTCGTATTGCCCACTTATCCCACTGTGGTGGCCGCCATGGAGATGGACGACACCGGCACCACCAGAATCGGGAAGTTCGTACTGGCCCATCCCTTCCTCTGGCCTGGCGTTATCACCATTGCTGCCGCAGTGCTGCTCGGTTTCGTCCTGGGGCCGATCCTGCTCTGAGCGCTGACGCCCCGTCGTGGGGCCGTCACTTGTCCGATTCACCGGCATTCTGGGCGGCGACGGCCTCTTCGGTGGTCCACACATGCAATCTGAGTGGACGTCCCCGCTCGATGCGCAGCCGCACACCACGGTGGATGAAGAAATACAGACCCACCCCAAGACAGGCGGCCCCGGTGGCCACCGATCCGGTGAGCAATGACCAGCGTGGACCCAACCAATCGCCCACCCAGCCGACGATGGGGGCTCCGATCGGTGTGCCGCCCATGGTGATGGCGGCATAGACCGCCATGGCACGCCCACGCATGGACGCGGTGGTGGACATCTGCACAGTGGAGTTGGCGCTGGTCATCACGGTCAGCGCACACAGGCCGGTGGGGATGAGCAGGAGGGCATAGACGTAGTAATTCGGTGACAGCGCCAATGCCGCGCTCGCCACGGCGAAACCGCCCAGACCGAGCATGAGCGTGGACACATGGGGTGCCCGTCTGCGGGCCGCAATGATGGCTGCGCCAAAGGTGCCGATGGCCATGATGGTGCCCAGCGCACCGTATTCGGCAGCACCGCGTCCAAAAACCTTGGTGGCCATGGTGGCATTGGTGATCTGGAAGTTCATGCCGAAGGTGCCCAGCATGAACACCATGAACATCACGAGCATGAGATCCGGGCGGTGCCTGATGTAGCTGAGCCCCTCACGCACCGAGCCACGCCCACGGCGGGCGGGGGCCGGGTGGAGCAGGGCGGGCTTCATTGCAAGGAGCGCCGCAAGCATGGCCAGAAAGCTCAGCGCATTGATGAGCATGCCGGGTGCCACGCCCACAGCCGCTATGAGCAGACCCGCAGCTCCAGGCCCGATGAGCCGCGCCGCATTGAACGACATCGAATTGAGTCCCACCGCATTGGGGATCAGCCGATCCGCCACCATCTCCGAGACGAATGCCTGACGGGCCGGCATATCAAAACTGGCGACAACCCCCTGGGCAAAGGCAAAGACATAGACATGCCACAGCTGCACGGTGCCGGTGATCACCAACGCCCACAGAAGCGCGCAGTTTGCCATGAGCAGCGACTGGGTGATCAGCAGGATCCGGCGCTTGGAAAAGCGATCGGCCACAGCCCCCGAGAACGGCGCCAGGAAGGGGATGGCCAGGAACTGCAGCGCCGTGACGATTCCCAGCGACGACGATGAGTGATCGGTGAGTTGGGTGAGCACCAGCCAGTCCTGACTGGTGCGCTGCATCCACGGGCCGACCCTGCTCAGCAGTGCCCCGGCGAAATAGAGCCGAGAATTGCGCTGTGCCATCCAGAT
>CAXYYR010000026.1:0-20942 GCA_964293265.1 uncultured Propionibacterium sp. | reverse complement strand
CCCGGGCCTTCCACAGTTCCACCGTGGCGTGCACCTTCGGGGTGCCCTCCACACGCCGCGTCGGCCGGGTGAACTGGGGCGTGCGACGCACCGGATAGATGCCGCGCGAGGTCTCGATGACAACCTCAACGAAGGGTTCATCGGCGGGCTTGCGGTGCTTTGACACCATGCGTTCGGCGCTGGAGTCTTTGGACGCCACCTGGCCGTACAGGGCAAACACAATGGCATCGATGAGCGTGGATTTGCCCGCCCCGGTGGGACCTTCCAGCAGGAACACTCCATTGGCACCAAGCCGGGCAAAGTCGATTGACTGCTCGGCAACATAGGGCCCGATGCCGGCAAGTTTGAGCTTCAAAATCTGCATCAGCGCACCTGCTGTCTGATGGCCGCCTCAAGCGCCGCACGCAGGGCAGCAAGCTCAGCCGGGTTGGCATCCCTGCCGCCGGCGGACTTGGCGAACTCGGCCAGGATGTCCATCGGATCAACCTGCGCGCCCGGCTGGGTGCGAATGCTCTGCTTGGCAGCAGTGGACTCGAAACGCACATCCAAGGCATGTGGAAAGGCTTTTCGCACTGTTTTTTGCAGATCGGGTGGCTGGGCATCCCCGGTGACCACGATCCGCGTCCAATCGTCATGCTGGCCGGCGAAACGCGATCCGAGCACCTCATCGAGGCTGCCGGTGACATCGCTGAGCCTGCGGGGAACAGGTGTTGGCACCAGCTCCACGCCGGACACCCGACCGTCGGCTCGGAAGTTGATGAGCGCGGTGGATTTGTGATGGTGCTGCTCCGAGAACGAGAAGGCCAGGGGAGAGCCGGCATAGCGCATCACTGCGCCATCCTCGCCGGCTGTTGCGCTGCCTGCACCAGTACTGCCTGCACCCGTACTGCCTGTGCCGTTTGCCGGTGTCACCTTCTGGGCCCCCACCCTCTGGGCCCCCACCCTTTGAGCACCGTGCAGATGGCCCAGGGCCACATAATCGGCGCCGCACTCGGCGAACAGTGAAGCAGGCGCCGAGTCCACGCCACCGATGCGCAGATCGCGCTCGGAATCACTCGGCTGCCCGCCGGTGACGAAGGCATGCGCCATCACCACAGCCGGAATCCGCGTGGAGCTTTCGGCCCGTCGCCCAGCCAGATCGGCGCTGACCAGTCCCAGCGCTGCACCCACCACCGCTTCGTGCGAACGCGCCAGACGTTGCTGCGCCATGCCGCCATCGGCGGTGTCGTCGGCGTCATCACCGGTGCTGCACAGCCGCGTGAGTTCGTCGCGCGTCATGTCAGGGTCGAGATAGGGCAGGCCGTAGACGGCAAGACCATCATGTCCGTCACGGTCGCCGATGATGATCGGTGTGGCGATGCCTGACAGTGTGGCCTGGATGTGCAGCCGCGCACCCAGCAGTCCGGCATTGAGCCCGAGGCGTTGGGGCGAATCGTGATTGCCGGGAATCAACACCACCGGCGCCACCTCACACAGCCGGCCAAGTGCGTCATTGAGCATTGACACCGACTCCAGCGGCGGCAACGCCCGGTCGAAGACATCGCCGCTCACCAGCACCGCATCGACCTGTTCCTCGCGTGCCAGCGACACCAGATGATCGAGGAATTGCTGATGGGCGTTCGACAGGTCAACCCGGTGCAGGGTGCGCCCCAGGTGCCAGTCGCTCGTGTGCAGAATCCTCATGGCGGCAACGTTAGAGCCGGGCACTGACAATTGCCTGCGCGGCAGGGCTCAGGGGTGGAGTTGCCAACCATTGATCAATGCGTGTGAGCCAGCGCTGCTTGTCGGCCTCGGACGCAAAGGAGCCGCGGATGCTCATGGCTGCCAGCCCGGCCAGCTCGGCATCGGTGAAGCCCAGGCGGCGGGCAATCCGATATTGATCGGTGAGGCCCGACAGGAACAGCAGTGGGTCGTCGGCGCCGAGAGCCACCTGCACCCCGGCGTCCAGCAGGCTGCGGAGCGGCACCTCATCGAACTCCGGGAAAACGCCCAGACAGACATTCGAGGCCGGATTCACCTCGAGCGTAATTCCGCTCGCGACGATGTGGCGCAGCAACTCGGGATCGCCGGCGGCATGGATGCCATGGCCCAGACGCGTGGGGTGCAGCTCATCGATCACCTGACGAATGTGGTCCGGCCCGCGGAACTCCCCGGCGTGGGGCACTCCCGGCAGCCCGGCGCGTCGGGCAATTCGGAAGGCCGGTTCGAACTCGGGGGTGTTGCCCTCGGTCTCGTCATTCGACAGTCCGAAGCCGATGACATGACCCGGGGCCTGCCCCGCATAACGCGCCGCAAGGCGGGCCAGGGTGCGGGCATCAAGAGGATGTTTCATGCGTGAGGCAGCAACAATCACACCCATTTGAATTCCATGACGTGCCGACGCCAATTCAGCTTCGTCAAGAATTATTTCAAGCGCGCTCACTAGGCCATTTACATATGGGGCATAGCTTGTCGGGTCCACCTGGATTTCGGTGCGCACCGATCCCTGACGGGCATCATTCCTGGCAGCAGCGTCAATCACCGTGCGAAGTGCCTGTTCGGAAATCACGGCATGGCGTGCAATGTCATAGGTGCGCTGGAACCGCCACCAACCACGCTTCGTTGCCGGCACCGACAGGGGATCGTCGTCAATGAGGATCTCTGCGGGATTCTGGCCCTCCAGCGCGGCGAGCTGCCGCAGCGTGGGGATGTCCAGCGAGCCAGTGAAGTGCAGGTGCAGATGCGCCTTGGGCAACAGATCGAGATCACGCTCGGGCTGGTCGGGCGCCGGATCGGTGGTGCTCGGCGCAGGATCGGACATGCCCGTCAGCCTAGTCGGCCCCAGCGCAGAGGCGCGGCTGCCGACAGCTGCATATTGCATGGATGCAGCCCATATCGAGTATTCTGTGAATTCATCAATCGCGGTCTTGTGATTTTTTGTAAAACGCCTTGTCAGAGCATTTTAGTATCGCGATGAACAACAAAGCGAATGTCTTGGGCCATGCACCCGGGCAGCCATTGTAAGGACGTGGGATTGTGACGGCAGAGACAGCCGATACAGGGTGGCAGGATGTTCCGCGCAAGGTTGTTGCCCCTCAGCCGACGCAGGAAAGTTATGAGTTGGGCACAGATGATGTCTTCTTCTCCACCACCGACTGGCGGGGCGTCATCGAGCAGGCCAACGAGGTGTTCACCCGCATTGCCCGCTATCCGCGTGAACAGATGGTGGGCTCGCCGCACAACATCATTCGTCACCCGGTGATGCCCGGTGCAGCATTCCGCGCCATGTGGAACTATCTGCTGGCCGATCAGCCCTTCGTGGCCTATGTGCACAACATGGCTGCGGACGGTTCCATGTACACGGTGCTGGCCACCGTCACCCCGCTTGACCAGGGATTTCTTTCGGTGCGCACCCGCCCGGAATGTGGTGAACTGCTGGCTGCCGCCGATGCCATCTACCAAAAGGTGCGGCCAATGGAATTGCAGTGGGAATCGCAGGGCACGGGAGCCCCGGCAGCTGCTCAGCGCGGCCTCACCGTGCTTGCCGGTGAGCTCAGCGCCGCCGGTTTCGATGACTACACGGCATTCGTGCAGGCAGTGCTGCCTGCCGAGATGCAGGCCCGCATCGCTGCCGGAGCCCGGGTGCCGCAGCGTCCCGATGCCACTGGACGACTTGGTGAGATGGCCGCGCACCAGGCAGGTCTTACTGCTGGTCTGGACGATTGGGTGGACATGCTCGATCGTTTCGCCGAATTGGCCAACCAGCTCGGCGCACTGTCAGCCGAGTTGGGGCAGCACAGCGCCTCGGATGCCGCGCTGCGCGCCACCATCAGTGAGGTGAAGTCTCGCGAGGCCGGCTTCTCTCCGATCATGGCTGGGCTCGATCTGTGGTCTGCCATGACCGAGGAATTGTCTGGCCTCATGCAGCAGGTTGCCGATGAGGTGGAACAGCTGAGGGCGAGCTGTGCGGCCACCCGGTTCCGCATCGCCCTGGCGCGTTTGCACTGTGATCAGGTGGGCTATTTCACCGTCGAGCTCATCGACCAGACCCCCGGCTGGCAGCTGGCAGCGCCCGGCATTGTGGCGCTGTGCCGTGCCCTCTCGCAGGGGGTGGCCGAGACCGCAGGGGCTGTGCAGGCAACCGCTGAGCTGGCGGCCAAGGTGGCCGGTGACATCAATGAGATGGCCCAGGCCGTCGCCATTCCCCGCACCCTGTTGGCCAGTTGGCAGGGCATGGCAGCCGGGCGTGAGCTGTCGCACGACATGCGTGAGCTGATGCCGCAGGTGCACGCAACCATTGAGAGCACTGCCGCCCAGATCGAACAGATGGGTCCGATAGCCGATGAATGCCGTCGCAATGCCCAGCCCCACGATGTGAGTGCCATCAGGGAGCATGTTGCGGCGCTGTCCGAGGCCGCGAGTGCCGTGGCGGCGGGTGAATTGGAGGCTGCACCCCAGCCCCGGCCCACAGCTCAACCCCAGCCCCAGCCAATGGTCCAGCCTCAGCCCCAGAATGATGTCGCGGGTCAATCATCCGGCCCGTCACCCTGGCAGCAGAATGCGGATCGTCCGGCACCGTGGGCGCGCCCGGCGGCGGATCAACCGTCAGGGAATACCACGAGGGCCCAGCGCTCCATGCCGGACGAGCCGAACTCGCAGCCCACTGCAAGTGGCTACAACACAGCCAGCGGTTACACCACGTCGAGCCCACAGCAGACGCCGACGGCCTGGCCGACCCGCTCGGAGTAATCACGCGCTCCGAGTGGTCGACCGGGGCGGGGCCGCCGGCATCCGCAGTGAATCAGCCGAGGTCCACGCCGTGTTGGCCGGCGATCTCGGCGAAGGGCACCAGGTCCTGCGCCTCGTAGAGGGCCACGAACTGATCGAAGTCCGGGCGGTCGGTGCGGCGCAGGGGATAGGCCTCCACCGGCAGAATTCGGTCGTTGGTGATCTTCACATCGATGAGCACCGGCTCGGTGGTGTTCTTCACCTCGGCAAGCACCGTGCGCCACTGATCAATGGTGCGCACCGTGTAGCCCTTCACCCCGAAGCCCTCAGCAACTTTGGCAAAGTCCACATCGGCCAGGTCTATGCCCGAATGTGGCATCCCGGTGTCGTCCTGTTCGGCTTCGATGTAGCCCAGGGACTTGTTGGTGAACACCACATTGATCACCGGAAGTTTGTATGTGGCCTGGGTCACCAGATCGTGGATCACCATGGCGGCGCCACCATCACCTGACAGCGTCCAGATCTGACGGTCGGGGAATTTCAAGGCGGCAGCGATGCCGGCCGGAATGCCGAAGCCCATGGTTGCGTACAACGGCGACGTGACGTATTTCTGGTCGGGGCCCAGATGCAGGAAGCGCGCGGTCGCCACATTCACATTGCCCACATCGATGCCGAACACGGCATTGGGCGCAGCCGCCTTGTTGAGCTCGGCGTAGAGGGGCTCGAAACGCACCGGCTCACGGGTGTCGCTCTGCTTGGAGGAAACCCAGGCGTCCCAGCCGGCCTTGTCCTGCTTGGCCGCCGCCAGCCAACTGGCGTGGTTGTTGGTGATCTTCCGGCCACGTGCCCGCTCGAAGAGCTGCCGCAGGAATGTGGGGGCATCGGCCTGGATGCCCAGCTCAACAGCATGGCGGGCGCCGATCGCCGCGCTGTCCAGGTTCACGTCGATGAACTTGGCCTGCGGGTTGAACATGAATCCACCGATTTCGTAATTGCTGCCCACGAACACGATCAGATCGGCGGTGTGGCCGATGTCCACTCCCGGCTTGGTTGCCAGCCGCCCGGTGGACAGCATGTAGCCCGGCTCGCCATCATCGACGATGTCCTTGGCCAGATAGCTCGACAACAGTGGGGTGCCCAGCAACTCGGACAGTCCATAGAGCTCCGCACCGGCGCCCTTGGCGCCACGTCCGAAGAAGATCACCGGACGTTCGGCGGCCTCGATGAGATCCAGGGCCCGATCTATGTCCTCGTCGTGGGCCGACCGGTACCAACCCGGTGCCCGGAAGGCATCGGCAGACGACACATAATTGTCCTCAATGGGAGTCCAACCGAAGTCCTTCGGCAGGATCACCACGGCAACGCCCTTCTTGGCATAGGCAGTGCGAATTGCGGTGTCCACCACTTGTGGCAGCTGTTCGGCCGTCATCACAGTGCGGTTGTAGACCGAGACATCATCGAACATGGGATGCTCGTCGAGCTCCTGGAAGAAATCGGTGTTCATCATGGAGGTGGGCACCTGGGCCACCAGGGCGAGCATGGGAATGTGGTCGATCTTGGCGTCGTAGAGGCCATTGAGCAGGTGGGCGGCGCCGGGCCCTGCGGAGCCGAAGGCAACGCCGATCTTTCCGGTGAGCTTGGCCTCGGCCACTGCCGCGAGTGAGCCGACTTCCTCATGGCGCACGCCGATATAGCGAATCTTGTCGCGGTAATCGTGGATGGCATTCATCGTGGAATCAAAAGAGCCACCCGGCAGACCATAGATGGTGTCCACGCCCCACTCGGTGAGCACCTTGAGCATGGCATTCGATGCGTTGATCTTCGACATTGCTGACCCCTCCTACGTGCGCCGACACCGCGTCACCCGCATGGTGGCGTCTCGTGGGCGGCATCTTCTGTGGTCAGAAACGAAAAGTGCTGCCGGTTCATTCCTCCGTCGGGGTGCGGCCGGTGCTCTGATCCCCGGTGTCCCGTTCCTCGGCGTCCCGGTTGTCGCTGTCCTGGTCACCGGCGTCCTGCGCTGCCGCGAGCTCGCGCAGGCCCTGTTCGCTGTGCGGAAGGGGCGGAAGTGGCAACTCGTAGGCCTCGTCGTCGAAGTCGAGCGCTTCGAGCGGACGGGCGTGCAGCTCCAGGGCGATCTGGTCGGCGTCCAAGGTGGCAAACACCTTGTCCAGGGCTTGTGGACGGAATTTTCCGATGTCGCGGATGTTCAGCAGCAGAGTGCGCTGGGCGTTGATCACATCGAGGGCATAGCTGAAGGCCATTGCTGTGAGCCGATCGCGCTGATCCAGCGTGAAGTCCATATTCGATTCACGCAACCGGTCACTGAGATTCCATGCCAACGAGACCGCTGGGCCCTGGACGCTCGTCACATCGTCCGGGTCGTCGGGGGAGCTCTCTGCATTGAGCAGCGCCATCAGCTTCGGTGGCACCGGCACCGACTCGGCTGCGCGGTGCGTCAGGTCGTAGATCTTGCGCATCTCGGCGCGTGAAATGGGCTTGGTCGAGGCCGGCTTCACCAGCTTCACCACCAGGCTCAGCGTGCTGCCCTGCAGGGCCAAAGAGGCGCTGGCAAGCAGGGCTGCCACCAGAATGAGGAAGCTCCGATGGGGTGTCGATTCGGGCAACATCTGCGCGGCAGCCAGCGTGATGGCGCCGCGCATGCCGGCCCACACGATCACAGCGCCCTCGCGTGGCCCGAAGGTCTGCTCGGTGTAGTAATCGGTGTCGGACAGCGATCGCCAGATCCTGGTGCGCAGCCGTCGGGTGTGCTCGGGGGTGAGCGTCACCCTGCGTCCACCCCTCGCCACCGTCACCGGGCCATTGCGCACCTTGCTTGCCATCCGGTCGGCTGCTTCATTCAACTTTTCGAGCTGCGGACGGCGCTCCAGACGGCGCTTGGCTCCATGGTTCGAGCCGATCACCAGGGGCACCACCATGATGGCGCGCACGAGCAGACCACCCACCAGGCCCACCCCGGCAACCACGGCTGCCCAGCCGAAATGCAGCTCGCCCTCGGCCACATCGTGCAGAATTCCCGGCAGCTGCAGACCCATGAGCCCGAAGACCGCCGATTCGAGCACCAGCTGGGCAACACCCCAGATCTGGCGGGTTGCCACGCGGTGACTGGGCGGCAGATGCACCGGCGCCTCGCGTCCCACGATCAAGCCGGCGAATACGGCCGCCACCAGGCCGGAGCCGTGGAACTGCTGCGCCGGAAGATAGGCAACGAAGGGCGTGATGAGCGCCAACACGGTGTCGGCAGTGGCGCCGGCAACACGTGAGCGCAGCCACAACATGAGGCGTCCGGCAGCAAGACCCACCACCACGGCGACGACCACCTCGATGGCAAAATGCCCGATCACCTCGCCTGCGGTCACATGGGCGGCAGCCGCTGCGGTTGCCGACGACAGGATCACCAGCGCCGAGGCGTCATTGATCAATCCCTCGCCCTCAAGCACGGTGACAAGCCGGTTTGACACGCCTTGCCGGCGCACAATCGACGTGGCCACCGCATCGGTGGGGGAGACCACGGCGCCCAGCGCGATGCCGAAGGCCAGCCCGATGCCCGGAATCATGCGCTCAAAAACGAAGCCCAGGGCACCGGCCGAAACCACCACCAGCACCACCGACAGCACGGCGATGGGGGTGAGATTGCGCCGAAAATCCATCGTGGGCATCGAGGTGGCCGTGGCATAGAGCAGCGGCGGCAGGATCACCATCACGATGATCTCCGGGTCAATCTCGATGTCGGGCACCCAAGGCGTGAAACCAACGATGATGCCCAGGGCAAGCAGCGCAACGGGCGCAACCACGCTGGTGTGCTCGGCCAGCCGGTCTGAGGCGGCGATCACGACCATGGCCAGGACGAAGATCAGGAGGGCGGCAGTCACTCGATCATTCTTCCACTGCGCTGCATCCCCACGCAGGATCCGGCCTGAGCGGTTGCTGCGAGTCACGCTGGCAATGGTTGGTGTCAGCACAGCAAAACCCGCCACAATGTGTGGGGGAAATTTGGTGTGGGGGATCGGGGGTGGACATGGATTGGCAGCATCTAGGCGGGCTCGTGATGGCGCGTCTGGGTCAATCCATCGCAGACTCCGGTCCTGCTCCCGGTGCATGGCTGCCGGCTGCCCTCATTGTGGCGGCAGTTGTCATCGGGGTGCGCCCGCTGTGGCGCATGAGCCGCACCGTGGTGACCATTGCCCATGAGCTCGGCCATGCGCTCGTTGCGCTGCTCACCGGTCGCCGCTGGCAGCGGTTCGTGGTGCATGCCGATATGTCGGGCGAGGTGGCCACATTGGGTAAACCCACTGGCATCGGCCGCATCCTCACCACCGCGGCCGGCTATCCGATGCCCGCCGTTCTTGGCGCACTCGCCATCTGGGCCGGTCTGTCGGGCTGGGCATTGGTAGTACTTCTGGTGATCGCAGTGGCATTGGTTGCTGCGCTGGTGCGCGCCCGCTCCGGTTTCACCGTGTTGTGGCTGGTCTTCCTGCTGCTGGCGGACGTTGCCTTGTGGTGGTGGTCATCGGACATACTCGCCGCCGGGCTGGTCTGTGGTCTGGGGGCCTTCCTGGTCGGCGGTGCCTGGCGTCAACTGATCAATGTTTCCGGCTCGCACGATCCCGGCCAGGATCCGGCAGTGTTAGCGAGCATTTCGTGGCTTGCGCGGGGCGGCTGGCTGACGGTCTTCTTTGCGATTGTTGGCGTCATGACGGCGCTTTCAGCCCGAACCATGGCCCCGAGCCTGATGATGTGGTGGCGCAGCGTGATGGGCTGATCGGTCGATATGCCCGCACCGACAAGCTGCATCACTGCCAGACCCTCGACCGGGTGATCTGGCCCCGCTTTCATCAAGGCCGTCAGGGGTGCTTTACTTGAATACAAATGCCTTCCCACGTCCCTGTTCGGGCATCCCGCACGATGCCAATCGCAATCGCTTGAGGTGCGCATGACTGCAGTCCCGGCTGGCTGTTTCCAGGGGCGTGATCGCTGATGACATTGGCGCTCGTCGTTGTTGTGGTGATCGTTGCTCTCGTTTTCGACTTCACCAATGGCTTCCATGATTCCGCCAATGCCATGGCCACATCCGTGGCCACCGGTGCCTTCGGGGCCCGGCAGGCCGTAGCGGTTGCCGCTGTGCTCAATGTTGTGGGCGCCACTCTGTCCACCGAGGTGGCAAAAACCATCAGCTCGGGCATCGTGGACAACTCGCTGGTCAATCCCCAGACCGTGCTGGCAGGGCTTGCCGGCGCCATCGTCTGGAATCTGGTCACCTGGCTGGTGGGCCTGCCGTCGAGCTCGTCGCATGCCATGTTCGGTGGACTCATCGGCGCTGTGCTGGTGACCGCCGGAAATGCCGGTGTGCACTGGGGCGTGGTGGTCTCCAAGGTTGTGCTGCCCGCACTCGTTGCTCCCGTGGTGGCCGGTCTGGCAGCCGGTTTGTCAACGATGATCTCCTATCGCATCACCTCCCCGACTGCGCACCATGCCTCGCGGATCTTCCGTCATGGCCAGCGCCTGTCGGCGTCGATGGTGGCGCTTGCCCATGGCACCAGCGACGGCCAGAAGACCATGGGAATCATCACGCTGGTGCTCATCGGCGCGGGCTACCAGGAGTCGGGCACACACCCGCACTGGTGGGTGATTGCCCTGGCCGGAACAGCCATCGGGCTGGGCACCTATTCGGGCGGCTGGCGCATCATGCGCACCCTCGGCAAGAGCCTGGTTGAGATCAAGCCCGCCCAGGGCTTCTGCGCCGAGACGGCCTCCACGGTGGCCATTCTGGCGTCGAGCCATCTTGGCTTCGGACTGTCAACCACGCATGTCTGCTCGGGAGCCATCCTCGGCTCGGGTGTCGGACGTCGCGGGGCCGAGGTGCACTGGACGGTTGCCGGACGCATGGGAATTGCCTGGCTGCTCACCCTGCCTGCAGCGGGAGTGGTGGGCGCGATTGCCTCGGAGGCAGCCTCATTGGGGCCCTTCGGTGTGGCTGCAGTGATCGTCATGCTCGTGGTGGCGGCCATTGTGGTGCTGGCAGTGTCGCGTCACAACAAGATCGACCACCACAATGTCAACGACTCCGCCGAAGTGGCAGTGCGCAAGCCCCAGACCCGTAGCGTTCCGGTGCCCTCGTCGAAGGTCACCGATCTGCTGAAACCGGCGTCGACTGCCCCCGAGCCCCGTCGCGCCAAGGCAGCAAGCGCAACGCCCGCCAGCACTGCACCGGCCAGTACAACACCGGGACCTGCCGATGGCGCCCCGACGACGGGTGATGCCGGAAGCGAGGTCGAGTAATGGACATCGACTGGAGCGCCCTGGCCCTGGTGAGCGTGGTCACCCTGCTGGCAACCATTGTTGTGGTGGCAGCGGTGTCCACGGCAGCGTTGCTGCTTGATCTTTCCCGCGCCCGCGCCCATGCTGGCACGGCGGCCCCCATGATGCGCTTCGGTGCCTATTCCATGATGGTGGTCTGTTTCGCCATGCTTGGTTTCGGGCTGTGGCTCATCATCCCCTATCTGCACTGACCACCCTGATTCCACTGGGTGCCCACCTCCGTCAACCGCGCCCTGCTTCTCAGGACTGTGCCCCGTCGTTCCGTCGCGCCGGGATCTTCTGGCCCGCTGTCGACACCCCGCTGTGCTTGCCCTTGGACGGCCTGCATAACGTTGGATCATCACCCGCACCGCGCATCACGCGGCGGGGGTCTGCGAGGGGAGGACCCACATGAAGATCACTGTTTTCGGAGCCACCGGCATGGTGGGCAGCAGAATCGTCGCGGAGGCCCTGCGTCGGCGTCACGACGTAACAGCTGTGACGCACACCGGCACCACGATGGACGGCACCAATGCGGCCGAGGCCAATTTCACTGACACCCGCACGGTGAGCGCGCTGGCCAATGCCGCCGATGTCACCGTGATCGCCATTCCGCCGGATCGTGAATCCGATGAACCCGTGGCGGTAAACCTTGACGCCCATCGTCGGCTCCTTGACGCTGCGCCCAGCACTCGGCTGATTGTTGTGGGTGGCGCCGGGTCACTGCTCGTTGATGGCACGCCGCTGCGCGATACGCCGGGGTTCCCCGAGGAATTCAAGCGTGAGGCCGGTTGGGGCATCGAACTGCTGAACATCTACCGCGAGGCACCGGCAGGCATCGATTGGTTGCTCGTCTCACCGTCGCCGATGATTGCGCCCGGTCAGGCCACCGGGAAATACCTGGTGGGCACCGATTCGCCGGTTGGCGATGCCGTGAGCGCCGAGAACTTTGCCATCGGCATTCTCGACGAGATCGACAAGCACGCTCATCGCAGGATGCGCATCACGCTTGCCGACGCCTCGTAACGGTGTGATCGGGATACCAACCCGAAGGTGTGACGTCTGGATACCAGCACCGTAGGTGTGGGGTTCTAGATACCCAGCACCTTGATGGGTGGAATCGTGATGTCGTCCAGCAGCGCCTGCTCGATGGCGCTGTAGTCGCTGCGCGGATCCATGCCGAGCACGCCGGCCCAGGCCGGGGTGATCTGCGCAGCGTGATATTTGTGTCCGAATCCCTCGGGCACATTGCGGCATACCGGCATATCGGCGCACAGCTGCCAGAAGGTGCTGAACGGCACCCAGCGCATACGCCCCATGGGGGTGTTGGCGGGCTGGCGTTCGGTGAGCCAAACGGGGCGTCGATAGAGCAGGCGGGTGCCCCACCAGACCACCGGATCGGTCTCGTTTTGCAGATAGACCACACGTGGCGACTGCCACTCGTCGAGTTCGTGTCCGACTGAGTCGGCTGAGCTGCCGGTGCCGATCAGGCTGCCTGAACTGTCCGAGCTGCCTGAGCCGATGGTGAGCTGGGCGGGGTCGCCGGCAAAACGAATATGGCGTCCGCCGTCGATGGCCGGTGCGATGGCCGATGATCCGGCGTCGCGGGTGGCGGTCAATACGCGATGCAGCGGGGTGAAGTTCGGGGTGCCGAGCCATAGCGCGCCATCGATGCTTGCCAGCAACTCGTCAGGATCATCGAAGATGCCGTTGGAGCCATAGGCGCCCAGCGATTCACCGGCCAGGAACAGCTTGGGCCGTGAGCCCGCAGGCATGGCGTCAAGGCGCTTCGTGACGGCGTCGAAAAGCACCCGGGTGGCGGTGACCGGCTGCTCGCGGCTGGTGAACAGGGTGATGGCGCTCGGCAGGCCCGAATATTGTGTGGCCACGGTGGCGCAGTCACCGCCGGTGAGATATTCCAGCGCCGAGGCGCTCCATTCGTTGGCATTCCCGCGCCCGGTGGTGGTGACCAGAGTGATCACCGAACGCTGCCAGGCGTCGGTGCGGTCGAGCTCATCGAGCACAGCCCGGGCAATGCCGCCGAGATCGCGTCCGTCAAGAGCGGCATAGACCCGCACCGGATCCTGCACCGGACGGTCGGGTCCGAGCACCTCGGCCAACCGAGCCTGATCGGGACCACCGGAGACGAAGCGTTTGCCCTGCAGGCCCAGTGAGTCCCAGGCCTCCAGTGATTCGTGACTGCCGGAACGAGTGGGCCGCGTGGGTTGGTTCACCCCGGTCGGTGTCGAATGATCGAGTCGATCGGCGATGGTGCGGCCACCGAAGCGGATGCCGCGCAACACCACATGGTCGAACAGCACACCTGTGGCGGCGACGGTGATGAGGGTGGCCAGCACGCGCGCGGCAAGCCGCCACCCAAGACGATTGGACAGATTGAGACTCAACCAGTCGATGACCAGTTCGCCGATGCGCCAGCAGACGCCGAAGAAGGCCATGATGGCTGCTGAATATCCGGCGGATTCCAGCGCCCAACGCGGTGTGGGACCGGGTACTCGGCAGAACTGTGCGGTGCGTCGTTGGCTCGCCATTGCTGTCAGCGGAAGACCCACCAGGGCGGCACCCAGGGCAGCCACTTTCAGGGCTGTGCCGGTGGGCGTGAGCCCGGGAGATTTTGGGGTGGGCGTGAGCCCGGGAGATTTTGGGGTGGACGTGAGCCCGGGAGATTTTTGGGCGGCTGGGAGGCCAGGGGATTGGCTCCGCGTACTGCTCGGTAACAGATCGGCGACCATGAGCCCCAACTCGTAACCGAAGCTGGCATTCACTGCGCCCACAACGCCCTGGAAGAGCGGCGTGCGTGGCAACAGAGAGGTTGTATGGGCCAGCGCATAGCCGGCGAGCCCACCGACAACGGCAGGCAGCGGGGCATTGAGCGGATGCTTGCGCAGATAACGGCCGAGTGCCCGTGAGAGCCTGCGCGGCTTGGGTGCGCGCACACATCGATCTGGGCGGGCAGGGTCTTTGGGCACGGCTTACAGCTTAGGGCGTGAGCCGCTGGGGGTCGGTCCACGACGTGCCAGCCGCTTCGGGGATCACCGGCCCGAGCGGCTGGTTCCCTTGCGGGGTGGCGCATCCAGCGGATTATCCGGCCAGGGATGCTTGGCATAGCGCCGACGGTTCTCTGCACGCACCTGGGGATAGACATTCACCCAGAACGATTCAAGATCGTCGGTGATTGCCAGCGGACGACGGGCTGGTGACAACAATTCCATCAGCACCGGCACACCGTAGATCCTCGGTGTGCGGCGCAGGCCGAAGCACTCCTGCAATTTCACCGCCAACACCGGCTTGGTCTCGCCGGCCTCCGGTGCCGGATAGCGCACCAGAACATGCGAGCCGCTGGGCACCTGCAGACGCTCGGGCGCCGCAGTGTCGAGCTCGGCAGCCTGCCGCCAATCGAGCAGGCTGCGCAATGCCGCGCAAAGTTCGGCGTCGAACGTGGATCCGCCCTTGCCCAAGGCCTTGCGCAGGGCGGGCGCCAGCCATGTGTCGACGGTGGACAGCAGTGCCTCGGCGCTCATGTCAGGCCAGCTGTCGGGTTTCACCTGATGCAGGAAGGCAAGCCGATTGCGCAGACCGGAAGCCGGGGGAGACCAGCGCAGCAGTCCCGGGGACTGCGTGCCCCGGGACTGCAGGCCCAGGCCAGCCTCTGGAAGCGCGGCCATGGCAGTGGTCAGCGCCAGCGCAGCCGGTGTGCGCACAGGAGTGCTGGTGAGCACAATCGCCCCCAATGCGCGCTCACGCCGAGTGCTGATGCGGCCGGTGTCCGGGCCCCACGTCGCCTGCTCGCGGACACTGAGCAGGCCCGCCCCGGCTTGCAGCGTCAACTCCTCGCTGATGGCGATGGCGCCACGCACCAGACTGCCCTCGAAGAACTGCGAGCGCGCGTCGGCCGCGCGCCCATCTGTGCGGGTGAGTTCGGTGATGGCCAGCCACTCGGCATTGCCTGCCGACGATTCCCGTGGCAGCTCCACACCCGTGCCGGACGCCGTGAGATAGGCGCGTTCGCCCTTGCCGCGGCGGTGAGCAATCCAGTCCGGCCGGGCCAGCGCGGCCACCAGACCCAGGGCGTCGGTATCGGACATGTGGTGGCCGGAAGATTCATCAGATCGCGCGCTCACCATGCGAGCCAGACGATCGGCCTCTTGTTTCCAACCACGCGCGCCGGGTGAGTTCCCGTGATTGAGCGAGCGCCACAGCGCGGCAACATCGCCACCGGGGGCGCGCTGGTCGCCGGCAAGCATGGCAACGATCCTGGCTGCCCGAGCCGTGCCCACCCGTGGGGCACCTTCCAGCAATGCACGTCCCAGACGCGGGTCAACAGGCAACTGCGCGAGCTCACGCCCCAATGCGGTGGCGCGTTCGTCAGCGCCCAGCGCACCAATGCCCTGAAGGGTGTCGATTGCGCGCTCCACACCGTCGAGCGGCAGCGGATCGGGAAGCGTCAGCCCGGCACCACGCGCCGAGCCCCAACATGCCAGCGTGAGCACCGCGCCGGTGAGATCGCTGACGCTCGCCTCGGGGGTGGCATCGGCTGCCATTCCCGCCCAGTCGTTGCGTGCAAAACAGCGGATCGCCGTGCCGGGCCCCAGCCGGGCGGCCCGTCCGGCACGTTGCTCGGCGCTTGCCCGTGACTCGCGCACCGTCACCAGGCCAGTGACACCACGGCCGGCATCAAGCCGGGGCTCGCGTGACAGACCCGCATCCACCACGATGCGGACCCCCGGCACGGTGAGGCTCGACTCGGCAATCGACGTGGACACGATCACCCGGGGCCCATCACCGCCACGCAAAATCTCATCCTGTTCACGGGCAGGCAGCGAGCCGAACAGACCGTGAACCGGCACATCGCGCGGCAATTCGGGTGAGTGGGCAATGAGCGCCACAAGATCGTCGACATCGCGGGCTCCCGGCACGAAGACCAGCATCGACGCATCACTGCCGCGCTGTGTTTGCTCGGTCACAGGTTGCTCTGCCATCGCTCGCGTGCAGACGCTTGCCATGTGCGCGGCGAAGGCCCGGTCGAGATGCCCACCGTGGGTGGCCAGCACACCTGACGGCGGCGGCGCCCAACGGATGTCGAGCGGGAAGAGCGCGCCTGCTGCCGTGATCACCGGTGCCGTGGTTACTGGCGCCGTGACAACCGTGGCGGGCTGCGTTGCCGTGGCTGACTGTGCTGCGGCAGATGCCGTCCCGGAGCCCAGGAGTTGTGCCCAGCGGGAGGCGTCCAGGGTTGCCGACATGGCAACAAGCGCCAGATCGTCGCGCAGCTCAGCAATGTCATGCACCATCGCAAAGGCCAGATCGGCGTCCAGACGGCGCTCATGCACCTCGTCAAGGATCACCGTGCCCACTCCGGGCAGTTCGGGATCGCGCAGGGCACGATTCACCAGCACGCCGGTGGTCACGAATTCGATGCGTGTTGCCTTCGACAGCTTCGATTCGCCACGCACCGTGAAGCCGATGAGATCGCCGATCCGGGTGCCGGTGAGCTGGGCCAGACGGTGGGCCGCGGCACGTGCGGCAATCCGTCGGGGCTGGGTGACGACCACACGTCCGTCATGCTCATTGGCCGCCACGGCCGGCACCACGGTGGTCTTTCCCGACCCGGGCGGTGCCTGCACCACAAGGCGGGCATCCGGGACTCCGAGCGCCGCTGCAAACTCGGCCAGGTGCTCGCCGACCGGCAGACCGGTGGCTATGCGGGCAAGGTCGAACCCCCCGTTCAGTCTGTCACGCCGGGCGGGCTGTCAACGATCAGCCTGCGGTGAGTTCCTCGCGGGTCAGTGGTCAGACGGCGGCCGGTGATCAGGATGTGACAGATCCACTCCGGCCAGGGTGCCCACCACAACCAGCGATGGCGGGCGCACATGATGGGCGTCCATCTCGGCCACCGCATTGCCCAGCGTGGTGCGCCAGGTCTCCTGGCTCGTCAGGCTGGCATTGCTCACCACCCGCACTGGGGTGTCGGCGGCCAATCCACCAGCCATCAGTTCGGGTGCGATATCGCGCATATGGGCAACGCCCATGAGGATCACCAGCGTGAGCCGGTCGGCAGCAAGCTGACGCCAGGGAACTTCAGAACGTTCGTCATTGGGCGAGACATGCCCCGAGACCACCGTGAAGCCCTGCACCAGATGCCGGTGCGTCAACGGGATGCCAGCCAGGGCCGGCCCCGCAATGGCCGAGGAAACGCCGGGGATCACGCGCACGGGAACGCCGGCTTCGGCGCAGGCCTGCCATTCCTCGCCGCCGCGTCCGAAGACGAAGGAGTCGCCGCCCTTGAGGCGCACCACCTTCTTGCCCTCGCGGGCATGGGCCACCAACAGCTGGTTGATCTCTTCCTGGGGCACATAGTGGCCGTGGGGAATCTTGCCCACTGCCACCAGCGTCGCCGCCTCGGGCGCCTCGGAGAGCAGCTCCTGGGGCGCCAGACGGTCGTAGAGCACCACATCGGCGCCCTGCAGGGCTTTGAGGCCGCCCACCGTGATGAGATCGGGATCGCCGGGGCCGGCACCGACAAGAGTCACTGTGCCTGTGCTCTGGCTGGCCTGGTTGAAGCTGGCGGGGTTGCTCATTGGTTGTCCTCGTGAACGGTGTGTGTGCCGGAATGTGGGCTCTGTGGTTCTGGGTCACCTGGTTGTGAACCATCGGGGTCTGGTGGCCGGGGCCTGCCGGTCGAGTCCATGACCGACTGCAGGCACGATATGGCCTCAGCCAGATTGCGGGGTTGGCCGTCCACGCCCAGCGCCTCGGCCAGCGCCAGCGGCCACGGCATGGACAGATGGCTTCGCGTGAGCAGTTCCCGGTTGCCCAAGAGCATGGCGGGCTCGCCCTGTTGCACGTGGGCATCGCAGACGATGGCCACTTCGTCGGCCCAGTCAAGGGCCAGCGCCACATCATGGGTTGCCATCACGATGGTGGTTCCACTGCTTGTCAGACGCCCAAGGGCGTCGCGCATCTGGCGCACACCGAGGGGATCGAGTCCGGCTGTGGGCTCGTCGAGAAGCAATACTTCCGGGCGCATGGCCACGGCCCCGGCAGTGGCAACCCGCTTGCGCTCGCCATAGGACAATTGGTGGGTGGCGCGCTCGGCCAGCTGATCGGCGCCAAGCAGCTCAAGGGCCTCGGCGACCCGCACTGAAACATCGTCGGGCGGCAGGCCAAGATTCATCGGCCCGAACGACACATCCTGGGCCACGTCGGCGCTGAACAGCTGATCATCGGGGTCCTGCAACACCATCTGCACATGGCGGCGATGTTCCCGCAGCCCCTTGCGGCCCCAGTTGATGGGCGAGCCCGCCCGCTCGATCTGCCCGGCGCTCGGTTCCAACGACCCGGCAAGGCAGTTCAGCAGCGTGGTCTTGCCCGAACCATTGGCGCCAAGTAGCGCCAGCCGCGCCCCATGGTGCACGGAGAGGTTCACATGATCGAGCACCCGTGGACGGTCGGGGAAACCGGCAACGATGTCGCGCGCAGCCAACAGCGCAGCTGATGAGTTGGACGCGGTCATCGGGTGATCCCCAGACTGATGGCCCAGATGCCGGCAAGCAGAGCCAGCGTGCCAATGATCAGGGCGGGCGACGCAGCGCGCGGCACGGCCAGCGTGACAAGCGAATTCTCGAAACCCCGATGGGTCAGCCCCTCGGTGAGACGACTGGTGCGCGTCCAGGCACGAATGCCGATGGCGCCCACTGCCGAGGCGGTGTTGTGCCAACGTCGCGGCAGCCCCCGCCACGAGCCCACCGGATTGTCGCCCAGACGGCAACGCTGCGCCGCCAACACATTGCTCGTTGTCTCGGCAAGCACGAACAGCAGACGGTATGTGAGGCTGGCAACCTCCAACAGCGCATCGGGCACATGCAGACGACGCAGCCAGGTGAGCAGATCAACCATCGGGGTGGTGGTGGCCAGCACCATGACGGCCAGCGTGCCCGAGACACCGTGGGCGAACAGCCCCAGCGCCTGACTCACCGAGTGGGCACTCACCGAGACGAAACCAGCCTGCCACCAGGTGTCGGAGGCCAGGGCGTCACTGGGTGTCGTGCCCACACTGAAAACCACCGACACGGCACCCAGCACGAGGAACACCAGTGGGGCGCTCATCGCCGCCAGCAACACCCGGGGGCGGATGCGAGCCGGACCAACGATCAGCGCCACCGAGACCACCGCCACCAGCAGCGTGCCCGGCCAGGTGGGCGCCAACAGGGCAGTGAGCACCAGCCCCAGCGAGCAGGCGAGCTTTTCGCGCACCCGCCGATGCCGCCAGGGACTTCCCCAGGCGGCATCGTCCAGCGCCCCGATGTGCATTCCGGTCATGATGTTGCAGGTGCGCTCTCGTTGTCGGATGACTTCGCCTGCTGACGCTCGGCGCGCCTGCCAGACATGCGTCCGAGACAGAAGAAGATGATGCCCGAGCCGATTGCCGCCTGAATGGCGAACAGTCCCGATTCCACCTCACCCGAGGGCTCGAATAGCGGTGTGAACCATGGCTCGGCGCCGGCATCCTCGGCGGCCTGGGTGGCGGCTGAATCCGTGCCTACGAAGCTCTCCTCGGAGCCAGAGGTGCGCAGTGTGCCGATCACCAAGCTGCCGACAAAGATCACCAGCAGGGCAGCCACCAGCACTGGGGTCACCCATTTTCTTTTCGCGCTGAACAGTCCGGGCGCCTCAGACATGACTCACCTCCACAGGTGTGGCGTCGTGCTTGGTCCGCGAGCTGAAACGCACGCCCAATTTCTGGAGCTGTGGGCCGGCCACCTTGAACAGGAAGCGGAACAGCAGAATGCCCAGAATGCCCTCGGCAATCGACAGCGGGATCTGCGAAATGGCGAAGATGCCGAGGAACTTCTCGGCGGCTCCGAGCACTCCACTGTTGGGGTCGGGATATGCCAGCGCCAGTTGAAAACTCGTGACGCAATAGGTCGCCAGGTCGGAGGCAAACATGGCCAGAAAAATGCCCAGTGCCAGTGGCCCGCCAAGTTTTCGGTTGAGGGCATAGAGCCCGTAGCCGACCCACGGCCCGACGATGGCCATCGAGAAGGCGTTTGCGCCCAGTGTGGTGATGCCGCCATGCGCCAACAACAGCGCCTGGAAAATGAGCACCACCACGCCCATGAAGGCCATCACCGGTGGTTTGAACAGCACTGCGCCCACACCGGTTCCGGTGGGATGCGAGCTCGATCCGGTGACGCTCGGCAGCTTGATGGAGCTCAGCAGAAAGGTGCAGGCGCCGGCAGTGGCCAGCAGCAATCGGTTCTCTGGGTGGTGCTTGATCTGACGCACCACCTGAATGGCGCCATGCACCACGAAGGGTGTGGCAGCGGCAAACCAGATGGCGCATTGGACAGGAGGCAGAACGCCCTCGGCGATATGCATCGAAATCCTTCCCGGGATCGTGCGTCCCGTGTAGTGAAGGGCTCGTCGATGCTCAGTCTCTGACTACCGTCTGCAGAGTTTGCCCAGCAGACGTTCACAGTGGCGCGACCGTGTCGGCTTGATCCGACTTCCTGAGGCACCGGCGAGTTGGTACGACCAGACTAGCTGACAATCTGGCTGCCGGGATGCGAGGCCGGTTCCGCCTCGGGCAAGCTGATTTCCTCGCCCCGGAAGTCGTGCCGGGCGTCGGACAGCATGCTGCTCATGGCGCGGGCGGCCTCGTCGGCGTCGCCCTGCAAAATGGCATTGGCCACCTGCTCGTGGGTGGTGATGGTGTGATGCCGGGCCGTCTTTGGGGCCTCGAAATCAACCCGTGCCCTGATGACGATGTCGATCATCTCGCCCAGCGCGGCAAACAGCTCATTGCCCGAGGCAGCCAGCATCACCTGGTGGAATTCGTGGTCACATTTGATGAACGCTTCCTCGGCGTTCACCTCGGAGTACTGGCGCATCTCCGTGGC
>CAXYYR010000025.1:0-21706 GCA_964293265.1 uncultured Propionibacterium sp. | reverse complement strand
CCTTTTTGCACAAGCTCGGCGACAATGTCTGGGCTCCCGTGACAGTGGACGAGAATGCCGCCTCACTGGGGCTGGACATCGCCGCAGCCTCGAACAATTCGAGCAGCACCGATTCGGGCAGCACAGCTTCAAGCAGCACTGGGCCAAGCAACACCGAGCCCGGCTACGAACTGCGCACCATTCTTCGCGAGGGCGACACCATCGAGCCCTTCCGCAGCGGCTGGCTTCTGCTCGGCACCCCCGCCCATGGCCTGTTGCGCACCGAGCCGCGCGGCGCTCTGCGTCTCACCCCGCTTGCCGACAGCGTCGACACCTCCATGCGTCCGCTGCTGGAAGACCACACTGCCCTGCAACTGCCCGCTGAAGACCTGCCACGCTTCCTGGGGCTCTATGCCCCCTTCCTGCGCGATCGCATGAAGCTCGTGAGCACCGACCACGCCGTTGATCCCGATGTGCCCCCCAGCTCGGGCTGCTGGGTGCGCGCCGATTTCTCGACTGCCGGCGAGCTCATCCTCGATGTGGGCGTCTATCTCTCGGCCGGCGGTCACACCGCAGAGCTCACCGGTGACGAGACCCGCCGAGTGCGTCTCGACGCTGACACCGTGGCATTGCTCTCCGAGCTGCGCGATCTCACCGGCGGCCCCACCCACAGCGTGCTCAGCGGCCGCGAAATGCTCGATTTCGTGAGCAACTATCTCGACACCCTGGTTGCCGATGAGCGGGTGCGGGTCGACATCGTGGGCACCCGTCCCACCTTCAACGAGCTCACCGGCACCGCCGAGGTGCATCTCACCGTCAACGACCGTGAGGGTTCCGAGAGCAGCGAGGACGAGGAATACGACGACGTCAGCTCGGCGGCCGAGGAATCCCGCGAACGCCCCGAGACCGACTGGTTCGATCTGGACATCAGCGTGCAGATCGCCGGTCAGCAGGTGCCGGCGCGTGAATTGTTGACCGCGCTGGTGGCCGGTCAGGACTATCTGATTCTTGATTCGGGTTCGTGGCTGTCGCTGGATCGCCGCGAGCTCGATCCGCTGCGCTCACTGGTGCAGGAGGCGTCAACGCTTGTTGACGCCGAGGCCGGCACGGTGGGCATCAGTCGCTGGCAGCTCGGCCTGTGGGAAGAGCTCGCCGCATCGGGAATCACCACCATTGAATCGGCGCGCTGGCGCCGCCGGGTGCAGGCACTGCTCGATGTGGGCACTGCCCCCATGCCGCCTGTTCCGTCGGGCGTGAATGCCGAGCTGCGCCCCTATCAGGTGGAGGGCTTCGGCTGGCTTTCTGCCTTGTGGGACGCCGGTTTGGGTGGCATCTTGGCCGACGACATGGGCCTCGGCAAGACGCTGCAGGCGCTGTGTCTGGTGGAGCGTCTGCACGAGGGCACCCGCCCTCAGCACCCCGCATTGGTGGTGGCACCCACCTCGGTGATGGGCGCGTGGACCGGCGAGGCCCGCAAGTTCGTGCCCGGCCTCAATGTGGTGATGATCGAGGAGACCTCCCGCAAATCGGGCGTGCCGCTGGCCAAGGCCATCGAGGGCGCCGATGTGGTGGTCACCTCGTACACACTCACCCGGCTCGACGCCGATCAGTTCCAGGCCCTGGACTGGAGCATGCTCGTGCTCGACGAGGCCCAGTTCATCAAGAACCGCGAAGCCAAGACCTATGCGGTGATCCGCGAGCTGCGCGCCCATCTGCGTCTGGCGATCACCGGCACGCCGCTGGAGAATTCGCTGATGGACCTGTGGTCGCTGCTGTCGATCACGGCCCCCGGCGTTTTCCCCGATCCCAAGGCCTTCACCGAGCGCTATGTGAAGCCGGTGGAAACCGGCACCGGGCCTGGCCGCCTGGAAGAGCTCAAGCGGCGCATTCGTCCGCTCATGTTGCGGCGCACCAAGCATGAGGTTGCCGCCGAGTTGCCTCCCAAGCAGGAGTTCATCCTGCCGGTGACCCTGGGCCGCGATCATCGCCGCATCTACGACCGTCAGCTGCAGGCCGAGCGCATGAACACCCTCGGCCTGCTGGGCGACGCCCGCCACCATCGCATCGAGATTCTGGCTGCCCTCACCCGCCTGCGTCAGCTCAGCCTGTCGCCGGCGCTTGTGGACGACAAGCTCAGCGCCATCAGCTCGGCCAAGATCGACACCCTGGTGGAGCATCTGCGGGCGCTGGCCGGCGAGAACCATCGGGCGCTGGTGTTCAGCCAGTTCACCAGCTTCCTGCATCTGGTGCGCGACCGGCTCACTGCTGAGGGCATCGAGTGGGAATACCTCGATGGCCGCACCCGGCATCGTGATGAGCGTGTGCAGGCCTTCAAGGAGGGCAATGCCACTGCCTTCCTCATCAGCCTCAAGGCGGGCGGCTTCGGCCTCACCCTCACCGAGGCCGACTATGTGTATGTGCTTGACCCGTGGTGGAATCCGGCAGCCGAGAACCAGGCAATCGACCGCACCCATCGCATCGGCCAGGACAAGCAGGTGATGGTCTACCGGATGGTCTCCACCGACACGATTGAGGAGAAGGTGGTGGCCCTGCAGCAACGCAAGCGTGATCTCTTCGATCAGGTGGTGGGCGACGAGGCCCTGTCGTCGGGCGCGATCAGTGTGGAGGACATTCGCTCGCTGCTTGCATAGAGGTTCGCCCTCCGGGCTAGTCACATCGTGGTTCGCCCTCCGGGCGGGTGGCGTAGGGGTGGGCCCGGAGGCAAGAAATGCCGTTACGGCGTAGTCTCGCACAAGTGAGCACATCTGTCTTTATTGCGTCCCCAGACGGTCGCGTTGACCTGAATTCCGCCGCCCAGACCATTGCCGGTGCACTGGGCCGCCAGGAATCACCCATCACCACTTTCACTCCCCTGGCGCATCGCGCCGGTGAGGCAGTGGGCGCCACCTTCGACGAGTTTGCAGCCGACGAAGACGCCGCGCGTGCAGCAATCCTCGAGCGCTTCGCTGCCATCGGCAGCACCGTGGTGGCCATCGGCACCGATTACTCGGGCCCCACCGCACCCACCGAATTGGCATTGAATGCCAGCCTGGCCGCCGATCTGGCCATCCCGGTGATCCTGGTGGTCGATGCCTCCCAGGGCCCCGAGTTCGCCGCCACCTATGCCTGCACCACCGCCGCAGCCTTCGCCAAGGCACATGCCTCGGTGGCCGGCGTGGTCTTCGTCAATGGCCAGGCACCAACCCTCAACGGTCTGCCCACTGCCGCACTCGACGGCAATCTGAGCGCCATCCTCACCAATGCCGATGCAAGCGTGATCGACACCCGCACCCCGGCACATTTCAACTATGAACTGATGGCCCGCGCCAAGAGCGATCTGCGCACCATCGTGCTGCCCGAGAGCGAAGATCCCCGCATTCTTGAGGCCGCCTCGATCACACTGGCCCGCGGCACTGCCAAGGTGGTGTTGCTCGGCGAGCGCGAGCAGGTGCTTGCCGGCGCCACCAAGCAGGGCTTCGACGTGAGTGGCGCGAAGATCGTCTCGATGAACGATCAGGCACTGGTGGAAAGCTATGCCGCCAAGTTTGCCGAGCTGCGCGCCAAGAAGGGCGTCACGCTCGACCAGGCCCGCGAGACCATGAAGGCCGGCGCCTATTTCGGCCCCATGATGGTCTACATGGGTGGCGCCGACGGTCTGGTGTCGGGCGCAAACCACACCACCGCCAATACGATTCGTCCGGCCCTGCAGCTGATCAAGACCCGTCCGGGCACCAAGACGGTTTCGGGCGCTTTCCTGATGAGCCTTTCCGACCGTGTGCTGGTCTTCGCCGATTGCGCGGTGACCATTGATCCCACCGCCGAGCAGCTGGCCGACATCGCCATCTCGTCGGGTGAGACCGCCAAGATGTTCGACATTGATCCGCGCATTGCCATGCTCAGCTATTCCACCGGCACCAGCGGCTCCGGCCCTTCGGTGGACATCGTGCGCGAGGGCTATGAGCAAGCCAGGCAGCGCGACGCCAGCGCCAAGCTTGCCGGGCCCATCCAGTTCGATGCGGCCATCGATCCGATGGTGGGCGCCAAGAAGATGCCCGACAACGAGGTTGCCGGCAATGCGAATGTGTTCGTGTTCCCCAATCTGAATGCCGGAAACATCGGCTACAAGACGGTGCAACGCACTGCCCATGCCACTGCTGTGGGTCCGCTGCTGCAGGGTCTGCGTCGTCCGGTGAATGATCTGTCACGCGGCGCAACGGTCGATGACATCGTGAACACGATCATCATGACTGCCATCCAGGCCCAGGGCGAGAGCGGTCCCCTGGCCTGAGGCCACCACCCCAACAGCTTTCAACAAGACACGAATGAGGAGAAACATGGCCAGCGAAATCCTGGTGCTCAATTGCGGTTCCAGTTCCATCAAATATCAGCTCATTGATCCGGACGCCGAGACCGTATTGGCAAAGGGACTGGTTGAGCGCATCGGCGACAATGCTGCCGGAATCGTCACCCACGAGATGGGCGACGACGAGTGGAGCGTCAATCCTGTGCTGCACAACCACACTGACGCCCTGCAGGCCGTCTTCCAGATGTTCGACGACCACGGCCCCGCGCTCAGTGGGGTGTCGGCTGTTGCCCACCGCGCCGTGCATGGTGGCGACCGCTTTGCTGCTCCGGTGGTGATCAACGACGAAGTGCTCAAGACGCTCACCGAGCTGGTGCCGCTGGCGCCGCTGCACAATCCTGCCGTCATCGAGGGCATTCATGCCGCCCAGGCATTGCTCGGCAAGGTGCCCCATGTGGCCATCTTCGACACGGCCTTCTTCGTGCAGCTGCCTGCCGAGGCCTACACCTATGCGATCAATCGTGATCTGGCCAAGCGCAATGCAATTCGCAAGTACGGCTTCCACGGCACCAGCCATCAGTATGTGAGCCAGCAGGTGCCGGCTGTGGTGGGCCAGGATCTGGGCGAGCTGAACCAGATTGTCTGCCATCTTGGCAATGGCGCCTCGATCAGCGCCATCAAGGGCGGCAAGCCGATTGAGACCTCGATGGGCCTCACCCCGCTGGCTGGTCTGGTGATGGGCACGCGTTCGGGCGACATCGACCCGGGCATCTTCGCCTATGCAGCCCGCACCGAGGGTTGGAGCACCGACCGCATCGACACCGAGCTGAACAAGAACTCGGGAATGCTGGGGCTCACCGGAGACACCGACATGCGCGACGTCGAAGCCCACTTCGAGGCCGGTGACGAGGCCGCCATCAACGGCATGAATGTCTACATCCACCGTCTGGTGTTCTACATCGGCGGTTATGCCGCGCTGCTCGGTGGTCTGGACACCCTCACCTTCACTGCCGGTGTGGGCGAGAACTCGGCATTCGTGCGCAAGATGGTCTGCGACCGTCTCGCCGGTCTGGGTGTTGTGCTCGACGAGGCGAAGAACGAGGAGCGCAACAAGGCTCCCCATGTGATCTCTGCCGCCGAATCCAAGGTGAAGGTGCTTGTGGTGCGCACCAACGAAGAGCTGGCGATGGCCAAGCAGGCCGAGGCTCTGCTGGCCTCATAGGGCTGACCGGGCTGGCGCCCGAACCAAAGTCCCTGGTGACCACGCGTGTCACGAGGGAGCCCGCTGTTCGTGGCGCCAGCACCTTGGTCAGGCATAGCGCTGATCCACTCGGTGGACGATCTTGCACCAGCCTCCGCCAGCTTCGTTACTCGGCTAGATTGGAGAACATGCCCACAGCACTGGTCACCGGCGCAAGCAGTGGAATCGGACTGGCCTTTGCCACCGAGCTCGCTGCCCGCGGATACGACCTCGTGCTCGTGGCACGCGATCCCGAACGTCTGGCACGTGCCGGCGATCGCTTGCGCGGCCGCGGAGTGCAGGTGAGCGAGTTGAGCGCCGACCTGGGCAAGCGCGACGATCTTTCCCGGGTTGAGGCAGTCCTCGATGAACAGGCCATCGATCTGTTGGTCAATGACGCCGGCTTTGCGGCCCACGACGATCTGCTCGACGCCGACTGGCAGCGTCAGGTGCAGGCGCTCGATGTGATGTGTCTGGCGGTGTTGGTGCTCTCGGGTGCGGCTGCCCGTGCCATGGCCGAGCGCGGCCGGGGCGAGATCGTCAACATTTCGAGCATGAATGCGCTCATCCCGGTGGACAATTATTCGGCTGTGAAGGCCTGGGTGGTCACCTACACCGAGGCTCTTGCCTCGCGTCTGAACGGCACCGGCGTGCATGCCAATGTGACGATCGCCGGCTGGGTGAAAACCGATTTCCATGCCGCCGCCGGCCTGGAACGCCCCCATATTCCTGGCTGGGTGTGGGTGCCTGTCGCCACCTTGGTGACGCAAGCGCTGGGCGATGTCTCACGCGGCAGGATTCGCACTGTGCCCACGCTGCACTGGCGCATCGCTGCCTGGGCGCTGCAGCACGGGCCGCTGGCCCTGTCACGCGCCGTCTCGCGGAAGGTGCGCTCGGGGCACGACAAGAACCGCATCACCACATCGCCGCAGCACACACAGCACGCGCAGGAAGAAGGCGCCGCCTGATGGATCTGGCCCGCAATCCGCGTCTCTACAAGTCCACGATGGCCTCCATCGCGCGCAATACGATGCGCACGGCGCTCATCAGGCCGGCTGTGAATGGCGCCATCAAGATTCATGTGCACGGTCTGGAACATCTCGACGATCTGGAGTCGCCCTTCGTGGTGACGCCGAACCATTCGGGGCATTTCGACGGCCCCCTGATCATGCTCACCATGCCCAAGCGGCTCACCAAGAACCTGGCCACCGGCGCCGCTGCAGATTATTTCTTCAACCACTGGTACAAGGCTGTCGGCACGCAGCTGTTGGTGAATGCCTTCCCGGTGGATCGCGGCTCGATGCATGGCCATCGTGGGCTGGCATCGTCGCTCATCGAGAGTGGCGTCTCGCTGCTGATCTTCCCCGAGGGCACCCGGTCACGCACCGGCGGCATGGGCCGTTTCAAGCCGGGCACGGCTGCATTGGCGATTTCGCACAATGTGCCGATCGTGCCGGTGGCAATGGTGGGGGCCTGGGCTGCTTGGCCGCCCAACAGGGCGCGTTGGGTGCCCGGACGTCCCGATGTGCATGTGGTCTACGGCGCCCCGATGCATGCCGATCCCGGCGAGATTGCCCATGAATTCAGCGAGCGGGTGCGTCGCAAGATCATTGAGATGCACGACACCACTGCGCGGGCATATTCGATGCCCACCCAGGCCGAGATGATGCATCTGGCGGCCATCGAGGGCGCCAAGAAGGACATCGAGGCGGCTGAGGATTCAGACGACCAGACCGACAAGGGACAGGGCAGGGGCCGTAGGAAGGGCTTCGGCAAGCGCCGCTGACCATCTCTGCAGCAGCACACGTCAATGGATGACACAGCAGGGCACTGTTGTTCCGCGGTGTTAATCTCAAATCATGCACAAGCACACAGCAGGCATGGCCGCGCGCATCCTTGCGTCGCGCTCCATGTGTCCCTGTTGTTGCTGAGTCAGCTCATTGTCCGTTGCCTGATGCAACGTTGACCATCTGACTTCCGAACGAGTTCTCACAGGGCTCGTTCATCAAGCACTCGCGGAAGTTCCTCGTTCTTCGGAATTCCGCAGCACATTTCTCGGTTGTACCTCTCGGGGTTCTGACCAGCACGGTGCATCTGTGGCCGCTGCAGCCAGACGGCCGAATTCGTCGATTCCCGCATCATCCGTTCAGGAGCACGTCTCATGTCTTCACCTGCAACTCACCCCACCACCACACAAGGCACACAAGGCACACCTGCCAACGCACCAGTTGCGCCCACACGCCCCAGGCCGGGCCTGGTCGACGTCCGCGGCCCGCGTTTCGGCGCCGGCGTCACCTCGGTGCTGCTCATTGTCACGCTCATTCTTGGCCCCTGGCCTGGCGTGATTCCGCTGGCCATCCAGACACTGGCCTTCGCTGCCGGTGCAATTCTCGGCGTGGCACGCCAGCCCTATGGATTGTTCTTCCGCCATGTGGTGGTGCCCCGCATCACACCGCCGTCCGAGTTCGAGGATGCTGCAGCACCGCGCTTCGCCCAGGGCGTCGGACTGGTGTTTGCCGTTGTCGGGCTCATTGCAGTGGCACTGTCGCTGCCGGTGTTGTTCTATGTGGCAGTGGCCTTCGCCCTGGTAGCAGCCGGCCTCAATGCGGCATTCGGGTTCTGCCTCGGATGCGAAATGTACCTGCTGGCCACGCGCCTCTTCGGGGGCTCACGCACATCCACACAGCTCGCCTGAGGAGGGAAATATGACAGGACTTTGGGTGGCACTTGCGGCTCTGGTGGTGGTGGCCGTCTTCGGCGTCTATCGCAAGATCACCGACGGCAGGGCAAGCGCGGCCAAGAAGGCCGAGAACGTATTGGACGCCGAGCAGCTGGGCGCGCCGCTGGGTTCGAAGGCAACTTTTGTGCAGTTCTCGTCGAAGGTGTGCGCGCCGTGCGTGGCAACCAACAAGATGCTCACCGGTGTGTGCGCCAAGAATGCCGGCGTCACGCATGTGGAGATCGACGGTGAGGACCGGCTTGATCTGGTGCGCTCGCTGGGGGTTTCCCGCACTCCCACGGTGTTCCTGCTCGATGCCCTGGGCGACATCAGGTTCCGCTTCGTGGGGCCGTCGAAGAAGCTGGAGATCCTGGAAGCCCTGGCCTCGCTCGACGAGGTTCCCGAGCCCGCAGCAGTCACCGGGCGCAGGCATGCCCGCCGGCCACAGGTGATTCGCGGCGAGCTGGCAGGAAATGGCGTGGGCGGCGCTGAGTTCGAGGCGGCCTGAGCCCCTCACTCGCTAGGCTGATCCCATGCCATCTGCCACTGCCACGCAGCAACGCGTTGTTGCGGTGGTGGTGGCATGGAATCGGCGCGAGTTGTTGGGCCAATGTCTGGACGGCTTGGCTGCCCAGACCCGGCCAGCTGACGCGGTGATCGTGGTGGACAATGCCTCCACCGACGATTCGGGCGCCCTGGCACGGGCCCATCAGGTGGTTGATCGGGTGGTGACGATGCCCACCAACACCGGTGGCGCCGGTGGCTTCACAGCCGGTATCGCCACCGCTGTGGCAAGCCTCGGTGCCAGCCAGGTATGGATCATGGACGACGACACCGTGCCCACTGCCACTGCGCTGCAGGAGTTGCTGCGCGCCGGTGAGCACTATGACTTCGACACGGCTGTGTTGGCGAGCCGGGCCGACTGGCACGATGGCCGCGAGCATCCCATGAACACTCCGCGCACCCGTCTGGATGCCTCGTCAGCTGAACGTCGCCGGGCTGGGACGATCGGCTCCCGCCCGATTCGTTCGGCCTCCTTTGTGTCGATTCTGATCAATGCCGACGCGGTGCGCGAATGCGGGCTGCCGGTGGCCGACTATTTCTTGTGGAACGACGACTTCGAATACACTGCCCGGCTGTTGCGCAGCTACGAGGGGCTCTATGTGCCGGCCAGCCGGGTGCGCCATCTCACCAAGGTGTTCGGCAACGCCGGGGCCGATCCGGGGCCGCGCTTCTATCAGGAGGTGCGCAACAAGGTCTGGCTCTTCACCCGTTCGGGAGCGCTGAAGGGCTGGGAAAAGCTGGTCTACGGCGGCTCAACGCTGCTCCGCTGGGCGCGCACACTGCAGCGCTCGGGTGACCGCGGCCTGCTGTTCGATGGTCTGCGCAGGGGCTTGCGCGATGGTTGGCGCAAGGCCCCGCGACCCAATGCGGAGGTGTTGGGTGCAACGCCTGCGGCTGAGGACATCATGGCCGTTGCACGCAGTGTTCCGGGGCAGGGCATTTCGGGACAGCGCACTTCGGGGCAGGACGCTTCGGGCAAGGACACAGCATGACGGCCTTCTCCGTGCTCCTGCCGGTGTATGCCGGCGATGAGCCAGAATATTTCGCCCGGGCTCTGGGGTCTGTGAGCACTGACCAGCAGCTGCGGCCCAGCGAGATCGTCATTGTGCGCGATGGTCCGGTGCCGATGGGTCTGTCGCGGGTGCTGGCTCGCGCCGTCGATGGTGATGCGGTGTCGGGGGTGCCTGTGACGGTTGTGCGCAGCGCCACCAATCAGGGCCTGGCCAGGGCGTTGTCGTTGGGTCTGGATGCCTGCCGCCACGAGATTGTCGCGCGCGCCGACGCCGACGACATCTCGCTGCCCGAACGCTTTGCTGCCCAGCTGCCGGTGATCACCGGTGCTGGCTCCGTGGCTGCTGGCTCGGTGAACAACACCAACGGCTTCGATGTGGTGGGTTCGGCCATTCAGGAGTTCAGTCTCGACGAGCATGAACCGGGCATCGTGCGTGTGCTGCCGAGTTCCGGTGATGAGATTCGCCGGATGGCCCGATTCCGTGATCCCTTCAATCACCCCACCGTGGTGTTCCGCAGGACGGCGGTGGAGGCGGCCGGTGGCTACCAGCATTTGGCGAAGATGGAGGACTATTGGCTGTTTGCCCGCATGCTGCGGGCCGGTGCACGGGTCACCAATCTGCCCGAGCCGCTGGTGCTCTATCGGGTGGGTGCCGGCGCCTACAACCGCCGTGGTGGCCTGGACATGCTGCGCAGCGAAATCGAGCTGCAGAATGCCTTTCTGGCCACAGGTTTTGTGGACCGAGCTACTTGGGCGCGCAATATTGTGGTGCGGGGGCTTTATCGACTGGTGCCCACCGGAATCCGTCAGCCGGCATATCGGTTGATGCAGAAGGTGGCTGGCAAGCGGGGCTGAGGGCTCAGTTGCAGGCAAGGTCACACCATGGCTGCGTGATAGCGTCCCAAAAGGTTGTTCAGGGGTGCATCTGCCCCTCGCCCACTCAGTTTTTCATCTTCAGGAGATCCCGAAGTGCTACCAGGATTTAGCGACGACCACTCGGTGGCAATCATCATGCGCACCAAGGATCGTCCGGGTTTCCTCGACCGTGCCGTTCAAGATGTGTTGGCACAGACCTGGGCCGACTGGCAGTTGGTCGTGGTCAACGATGGCGGCAACGCAGATCAGGTTTCAGCTGTATTGGATCGCTACCGGACCCAACTCGGTGAGCGACTCACGCTGGTGAACAATCCCGTCTCGCATGGCATGGAGGCTGCCTCGAACCTCGACCTGGAGCAGTCGAGCAGCGAGTTTGTTGTGGTACACGACGATGACGACACCTGGCAGCCCCGTTTTCTTCACGAGACTGTGGACCATCTGCGCTCCCACCCGGAGGATCTCGCGGTGGCCACCCGCACCGACATTGTGCTGGAACGTCAGGTGGCGAACGACTGGGTGACCTACGACCACTTCCCCATGTGGCCAGAGCTTCATGGGCAGCGGCTCATTGATTTCATCAAGATCAATCGGATCGTGCCCATCTGCCTGCTGTATCGGCGCTCAGTGCACGAGACGCTCGGCGACTTCGCCGAGGACTATCCGGTGATTGGCGACTATGTCTTCCACCTGCGGCTCCTGCAGTCGGGCAATATCGGCTTCATTGATGAGCAGCTGGCCAATTGGCACCACCGGCCGGAAACATCCGACGCCACTAGCAGCAATTCCATGTATGCCGCAGCCGGTGATCATGCCGAGTACGACCTCATGATGCGTGACCGCGCTCTCAAGGAATGGACGACCAAGAATGGTCTGGGGCTGCCGTTGTTCATTTCCAAGGAACTTGAGCGCGAGGCCGATCGCCTTGATCACCATCTCAGCCAGCTCACCGATGCTCTGGATCACCAGAGCCACCAGTTGGACGAGATATTGGCACCGCTGCGGTTGCTCAATCGGGTGACCCATGCCAAGGGCATTTATCGTCGCGCCAAGAAGGGCTATGGCGTTGCCCGCGGATATGTGAATCGAGCAAAGAAGCGCGTAACAGGCCGCTAGAGCTGGGCGCTGAACGCGGGCGACCATGCAAACAGCAGGCTGATCACCACACTCAGAATCACCAATCCGAACCATTGGGCCCTGGCGCTGAACTCGCTTTGCTGCCACTTTGCGGACTTCACACGGTGCCCGATCATGGCCACAAGCCGCCCAACTCCTGCTGCCAACCATTGGGCCCCGACGATTGCCAGGGGGATGGCAAACACGGCCCCGTAGGCACCGGTGCGTTGGGGGTTCGCCTCGAAGGCCCCGGCCAGAACCTGGCGAACTGTTTGGCTGGTGACCAGCGCCGACACCAGATAGACACCAGCAATGAGCACCGCACCGGCTGCCCAGAACCAACGGCGCCGCAGGTGACGCAACAGCCAGACCACTCCCAGCGGGATGAGCACGATGAACCAGCTGGGGCCGCCGGTCAGCCCACCGGCCAGCAGTGCGATCTCGTCCTCCGGCGAGTTCATGATGGGTGACTGCGCGATCTTGCCGTGTGAGCCGATCCACACCCATGCCCACACCATTGCTGCAAAGACGACAAGACCACCCACGCCGGTTATCCGCGCCAGAGCTGCTGGATGCACCCGGGATTTGCCGAGCAAACCCCGAATGGCTTGCCCGAACACCAGCGGCACACAGACCGCGCCAGTGAGCAGCACCGCATGGGGGTGGGTGAGCCACGCCCCAACAGCCAGCACAGGCAGCAGGAACATTGCCTCCCTGCGAGTTGTCACGGCGGCAGTGCCGCGCGCCAGGGCCCGGAATGCCACGGACAGCAGAGCCGGAGCAGCACTCATCGCCAGGATCACCGGGTAGTCCATGCCAACATTGAGCAGCCCCAATGGAAAGACCACAGAGGCCACAGCAATCGGCGCCGTCACAACACGTCCCACCGGGTTCATGGGCAGCAGTGGCTCCACCATCACCATGAGTGACAGTGGCCAGACAACCATGATCGCCAGGGCCACTGATGAGGCAGACGAGTCACCGGTTACGGCATCCAGCCTGCCGACGATGCGTGGCCCGATGATGAGCGAAGCGCTGAGCAGACCGATCAGGTGGGCAACCAACACGGGCAGGTGATGTCGCGCGCTGAAGACCCAATGACGCCATGTTTCAACAGGGCCATGGGGCAGCCACCAACGGAACAGGCCCAGCGCTGACATCAACACGGCGAGTGCCAGGAACCACAGCAGATTCCACGACCGCTCCAGTGCACGCGCCAGCCCCGCTGACACACCAAGCTGCAACAGACCCAACGCCGGCCCAATGCCTACAACCGCTAGAAGCCGTAGCCGCCACGCGAATGCCGTCACCATTCCGGGGAGCAGCAGGAGCGCCCCGGCGCCGATGATGGCAGCCGGCAACTGCCACCAGCCAGTCATCAGCTCTCCGTGCTGCGCAGGTAATCCACTGCCTCGGCAACCGGCCCGTCGAAGGCCAGCTCACCCTTGGCGAGCACCACTCCGCGGTCACAGATGCCTGACACCATCTGCAGGTCGTGGCTCACCACAACCAGCGTCTGACCAGCAGCCTTGAGTTCCTTGATCTTGGCAATGCACTTGCGCTGGAAGGGCTCGTCACCCACGGTGAGGATCTCGTCAACCAGGAAGACATCGGGCTGGGAATGCACCGCAACCGAGAAGGCCAGGCGCAGGAACATGCCCGACGAATAGAACTTCACCTCGGTGTCAATGAACTTCTCGATCTCGCTGAAGGCGACGATGTCGTCGAACTTCTCATCGATCTCGGCCTCACTCATGCCGAGAATGGCGCCATTGAGATAGACGTTCTCACGCCCGGTGAGATCGGGATGGAAACCCGCACCAACCTCGATGAGACCCGCCACCTTGCCCCGAATGCCCACCTCGCCCACATCGGGCATCATCACACCCGAGAGCAGCTTGAGGGTGGTCGATTTCCCCGAACCATTGAAGCCGAGCAGCGCCACCGATTCGCCCTGGTGGATGTCCAGATTCACATTGTGCAGCGCAAGGAAAGTTTCGGACAATTCGCCCTTGCGACCCTTCATGGTCCACACCAGATATTCCTTGATGGAATGGGTGTGGTGCAGCGTGAAGCGCTTGTCCACATGGGCCAGCTGGGCCACCACCAGCTCGGGGTCAACGCCCTGCTTGGGATCCACCGGGGGTTTCGTCACGGAATCGCTCATCACAGCTCCTGGGCAAACTTTCCCTCGTGGTGGCGGAAGACAATCTGCCCAAGCACCAGAATGATCACCGAGGTGAGCACGCCGATCCCGGCCCAGATGAGCCAGTGTTCTGGCATGAGTTCGCTTGCCGGACGCGATTCGATCACTCCCTCGGTGGGCAGCCAGAACGCATAGTGCGAAAGCTCCACGCTGACGGCCAGCGGATTGAGCTGATAGATCTTCCACAGCCAGCTGGGGATCACACTTGCCACCATCGACCAGTTGTAGAACACCGGAGACACCCAGATGGCCACCATGGCAATGAGGTCAACAAGATTCTCCGCGTCGCGGAACATCACATTCCAGGCCGCGAACATGAGGCCCAGACCCAGCGCGAAGATGGCCACCATCAGAATTGCCAGCAGCCCAGCCCCGAGGTTTGCGAAGGTGGGCCGCCAGCCAACCAGCAGCGCCCCGAACAACAGCACCACCAGTTGGGGCACGAAATGCACGAACGCCACCCAGACACTGGAAACCGGGAAGAGCTCCCTCGGCAGATAGATCTTGCCCACCAATGGCGCGTTGTTCACGATGGAGCGAGTGGTGTTGCTCATCACTTCGTTGAAGAAGTTGATCATCACCATGCCGGCGAACAGATAGACCACATAGTTGTGCATGGAATCCGACAGGCGCAGGAACTTGCCCATTGCCATGTAATAGACCACCAGCTGCACGGCAGGCTTCACATAGCTCCACATCATGCCGAGCACCGATCCGCGATAGCGGACCCGCAGCTCCTTCTTCACCAGAAGATTGAGCAGGAAGTGCCAGCGGGGCACGTCGAGCAGACCGTTGGAATGCCCGGGGGCATGCAACGGCTGCACCGACAGATCAGTGGCGCTCACGTGGTTCAGTGTTCCTCACCCCGATGGTCGATTCCAAAGATGTCTTCCCATGTCTCGAACGAGGTGAGCATGGGCAGGGCATCGCGATATTGCTGGCGAAGCCTGGGCCACTCAGCCAGAATCTTCGCCTGGTTGGCAACCGACTCGCTGAGCATTCGGCGCATCTTGGCGGGATCGCGGCGATACCAGGCAATGCCCGTGCCCTCGGCGTTGGTCACCAGCGCCGAATCCCACTGGGCGGTGTTCCACCACTTGTTATCCTTGAAGGCGATCTCGGTCTGGGGATTGTCCCAGTGGCCCTCGCGTGGCTTGCGCACCTGACGCAGCACCGCCTTGGCGCCCTCCACCACCTTGGCAATGTGGCTGGCGTCCACCTCGCCCCGGCGCGGGCGTCGGGGCTTCTTGGTGCGCACGGGCGGGAACTCGTCGTATTCCTTCTTGAGTGTGGAGTCATCGAACTCCGCAGCCATTGCCCGGATCTCCGGCAGCTTGGTGCCCAACATTCCGGGTAGCGCATCGGGGCCGGCCAGCAGATCACGCTGGGCCTGCAGACGCCCGGCCATCGGGTAGTACTGCATGGAGACCAGGTGTTTGAGATCCAGCCGCTGCGAGTTGCTCACCAGATCGCCGCCACGCGGGTAGGGGCTGTGCAACAGGGCTGTGATGTAGCGATTGCGGTCGTGGAAATAGGCTTGCCAGCCGGCCAGATCGTCCTTGTCGAGCCAGCTGATGTGCCACACCGCAGCACCCGGCAACGACACGGTGCGATAGCCGTGTTCCTTGGCGCGCAGTCCGTATTCGGAGTCATCCCATTTGATGAAGAGCGGCAGGGAGAGACCGATCTCCTTGATCACACTCACCGGAATGAGGTCCATCCACCAGCCGTTGTAATCCACATCGGTGCGCTGGTGCAGCCACGGCGTGCCACGCAGACCGATGGTCTCGGCTTCGGTCTCCGGGTCGACCATCTCTTCGGCGAAGTCATTGCCCAGACGTTGTCCGGAATTGGGCATGCCCGGCTGCCAGGTGTAGGGCTCAACGATCTCGCCGTAGGTGTGCAGCACCGTGCGGTTCATCAGGTCGAACATGTGGCCGCCCACCAGGGTGGGGTTCTTGCACATGTCGGCAAAGGTGACCAGCCGGATGATGCTCTCGGTTTCCAGCGAGATGTCGTCATCAAGCAGGATCACGTAGTCAGATTTGCCGCGGGTGGCGCCTTCGTACATGCCGCGTGCGAATCCGCCCGAGCCGCCGAGATTTGCCTGGTCAATCACCACCAGCTGATCGCCGAGATCGGCCTTCACCTGGTCGTAACCCGGGTATTCGGCCACCTTCTTGGTGCCCTGATCAATGATGAGGATCTCGTCAACCACATCGCGCAGATGCTTGTCGGCAGCCATCGCCTTGAGATTGCGCACCACATAGTCGGGCTTGTTCAGGGTGGTGGTGGCAAAGGTGGCCGTGCCATTGTTCGGGCGCTCAGCATCCGGCACCCACCACTGGGCAGAATCCAGCATCAGGGGCGCCGAACCAGCAGCCAGGTCGAACCAGTAGAAGCCGCCGTCACCGAAGGTCTCCAGTGGTAGATCGATGACTTCCTGGTGGCCCTCACCACTCACCGAATGGGCGCTCACACGCTGACGTGTGCCGCGGGCGCTCGACTTGTACACAATCACTGTGCCGGTGCCGCTGGTGTTGATCACCAGGCGCACCTCGCGCACCACGGTCCAGCGGCGCCAATAGCTGGCGGCGAAGGCATTGAAATATGAACCCAGTGAGATCCGTGCGCCGGGCCGCACCACGATGGAGCCACGGTTGAGCACGTCCTCGGCATGCACGCTCAGCTGGCTCTCGCCCTTGTTGAGGTCAACATAGAGCGGCATCACATCAAGATGGGCATTCGGGGGGAAGACCACGCGGCTGGCCACGCGGTAACCCTGTGCCCGGGCCCTGGCCACGGTCACCTTGTCGAAACTGGTGGGCATCCGCTTGTCAGTGGCGGTAGAGGTGCTCATTCGTCGATCCCTCCGCTGGCCAGCGCCTCGCCGTTGACGAAGTGTGGCTTCACCTTGTTGTCGAACATGCTCAGCGCCGAGCCGATGGCCATGTGCATGTCGAAATACTTGTAGCTGCCCAGACGTCCACCGAAGAGGATCTGGGGCTCGTGCTTGACGCGCTCACGATATTTCAACAGCGTCTCGCGGTCCTGCGCGGTGTTCACCGGGTAATAGGGCTCGTCATCACGCTGTGCGAAGCGCGAGTATTCACGCATGATGATGGTTGCATCGTCCGAGTAGTTGCGCTCGGGATGGAAGTGGCGGAACTCGATGATGCGGGTGAAGTCCACATCTTCGTCGGGGTAGTTCATCACCGAGCAGCCCTGGAAGTCTGCAATGTCGAGCCGCTGTTCCTTGAGGTCGATGGTGCGCCAGCTGAGGTCGCCATCGGCATAGTCGAAGTAACGGTCGACCGGGCCGGTGTAGATCACCGGGATGGAGCCCACGACCTTCGACTTCGAAAACTCCTGGGAGTCGTCGAAGAAGTCGGTGTCCAGCCGCAGTTCGATGTTGGGATTGTCGATCATGCGCTCGAACCACGCCGTGTAACCGTGCAGCGGCAGGCCCTCGTGGGTGTCGTTGAAATAGCGGTTGTCGTAGGTGTAGCGCACCGGCAGGCGGCTGATGATCGAGGCCGGCAGGTCCTTCGGGTCGGTCTGCCACTGCTTGCCCGTGTAGTACTTGATGAAGGCTTCATAGAGCGGGCGTCCGATGAGCTGAATGCCCTTGTCGTTCAGATTGCTGGGGTTGGTGCCGGCAAGCTCGCCGGCCTGCTCGGTCACCCAGGCACGGGCTTCGGCGGGCGAGAGACTTGCCCGCAGGAACTGATTGATGGTGCCCAGATTGATGGGCATCGGGAACACTTCGCCGCTGTGATTCGTGTACACGTGGTGCACATAGCCGGTGAACTCGGTGAACTGGTTCACGTACTTCCACACCTTTTCGTTGGAGGTGTGGAACAGGTGGGCGCCGTAACGATGCACCTCGATGCCGGTGGCCTCGTCCTTCTCGGAATAGGCATTGCCACCGATGTGGTTGCGGCGGTCGACAATCACCACTTTGAGGCCCAATTCGTTGGCCGCGCGCTCCGCGATGGTGAGGCCGAACAGGCCAGCACCCACGATCACCAAATCTGCTTGCACCGAGGTCTCCCCACTGATCAGCGTCGAGACGAGCCGTGTGGCCGTCGCACTCACGATATCCGACTGGCTGCGAGAGCTGTTCGAGCCGCTCTCGGCGGTGAGCGCATGCCCTCAAGCTCAATCAAGGGTTGAGGTCCAAACTGGCGCATTTACCCAAGTCAGCGCACTATGCCCAACGCTGGGGTTCTTCCCCCTCCAGCTCTTGCACCCATCAAGCCGAAGGACATGCACGTCATGCTGGAGCCCCAGAAGAAGTACAACCCCTATGCCAAGACCGCCGGATTCGCACTGGCAGCCATTCCGGCCGTCGGGCTGTCCATTGCCCTGTGCCCCTCCACCGCGAGTGCTGACAGCATCACCGTGAGCCCCTCGACGGTGGCCAGCACGGCATCCGTGCCCTCGGCAAGCCCCACCGCGGCCAGTGAGCCCAATTACGATTCGGTGGCTGAGCTCTATGCCTCGCTCGGTGGTGAGTCCAGTGAGCTGGGTAAGGCCCTTGGCGACGAGACCGCTGTGCAGGACGGCAGCTTCCAGATCTTTGAGCATGGCCGCATCTATTTCACGCAGGGCACTGGCGCCCATGTGGTGAGCGGCAATGTGTTGGAGAGCTATCTCGACAACTTCGGCTCGGCGGGCAAGCTCGGCTTCCCCATCGAAGATGTCGTGGAAACCGAGGGCCATGCCACCCAGCAGTTCGAGCACGGTGTGATCGAGTGGGTGGAGTCCGATGAGGTGCAGGTGACCATCAAGGTCGCCGAGCCCGAGGTGGACGAAGCTGGCGATGACTCTGCCGATGTCGATGACGAAACCTCCGAAACCACCGCACCTGCAGCAGAGAGCAGCGCAAGCGCGACCACACCGGCAAGCCCTTCGGCATCTGCCGACGCGAGTTCGCCCGCTTCGGCAACGCCCACTGTCCCGACCGCCGACACTTCCATCGCTGCTCAACCCAGCACAACGGCAACGAGCGGCAATGCAGTGAAGGCCACCAACACGGTGCCGACATCATCTGCCACTGCATCGACCACCGGTGCTTCCAACACATCAGCTACAACACCAAGCGTCACCACCTCAGCTGCAACTCCGGTTTCCACGCCCACTACTGCCGCAACACCCAGTGGCTCGTCAGCACGTACACAGAGTGCCGCCACGCTCAACCTCAACCAGCAGCTGGCCCAGGCAATCAATGCGCTCTACACACAGCTGGGCGGCGCTTCCGGCCTGTTGGGATCTCCCGTCGGGGATCTGTCAACGCTCGCGGGTGGCGCCTACCAACAGTTTGAGCATGGCCGCATCTACTCGAGCACTGCCGGGGGAACACAACTGGTGTTCGGGGCAATCCTGAACAATTATGTTTCCCTCGGGGCATCGCAGGGGACCCTCGGTCTCCCGATCTCAGGAGAAATTGCCAGTGGCGATGGCGTGTACCAGCAATTCCAGAATGGACGTATCTACTGGAGCGATGCACACGGAGCCCAAGTGGTGACCGGCAATATTGCCACGGAATATGCAAATGCCGGCGGCTCCGAGGGAATCCTTGGAAACGCGGTCGGCGGCACCACCGCCGTGTCAGGCGGCTCGTACCAGCAGTTTGATGGCGGCCGAATCTATTCAAACGGTTCATCCGCCTACACGGTGCATGGTGCGATCTCCAACGTCTACTTGGCGAACGGCGGCCAGGACGGCCTGCTGGGTCTTCCCACCAGCGACGAGATTGCCACCCAAGCGGGAGTCATCCAGCACTTCCAGCATGGCGTCATCACCTGGAGCGAGGCCTCAGGGGCGCTCATTGTGTGGGGTGGCCTGGGCGATGTCTACATCGAGGCTGGTGCGGAAACGAGTGTGCTCGGACTTCCCACGGCCTCGGAAGTCACGGTATCCAATGGTTGGTACCAGCAGTTCCAGAATGGACGCATTTACTGGGGCAACACCGGAACTGGCACCCGGGTGATCGGAGCCATCCTCAACACCTACACCGCCCAGGGCGACTCAACCGGCTATTTCGGAATGCCCACGGGAAATGAAGTCGGCACCAAGGATGGTGTCTACCAGGAATTCGAACACGGTCGTATCTACTGGGCCGAGAGCTTGGGCACACACACAGTGATCGGCGCCATCCTCAACGAGTACAAGGCCTCCGGTGCTGCCGACGGAATTCTTGGTCAACCCATCAGTGGCGAGACAGCCACGGGCTCGGGTATTTACCAAGAATTCCAGAACGGCCGTATTTATTGGAGCGAAAGCACCGGCGCCGCAACCGTTCATGGCGCAATTCTTGCTACATACTTGGCTCGCGGTGGCGCGGACGGCGGCCTGGGTCTGCCGACCAGCAGCGAAACTGCAGCCAATGGCGGTGTGGTGCAAAGCTTCCAGAACAGCAATATCTACTGGAGCGACGCCACGGGCACACAGATCTCCACGCCGGGAATCAGCGATGCCTATCAACAGATGGGTGGCAGCAACAGTATCTATGGCCAGGCGACCAGTGGGTCTGAATCTGATGGCTCTGGCGTCTACCAGAGCTTCCAGGGTGGGCGCATCTATTGGGGCTCCACCACGGGGAGCCATGGGCTCCACGGAGCAATCCTCAATGAATTCCTTGCCCTGGGTGGAGCTGCAGGCTATTTGGGCATGCCGTTGAGTGACGAGCTGCCCGTTCCCGGAGGAACACGACAGCTGTTCGAGGGTGGACAGATCTATTGGAGCGAGTCAACCGGCACCCATGCTGTTCATGGCGCCATGCTCGATGAGTACATGCGCACCGGCGGCGCCAATGGCGTTCTCCTGCTCCCCAATGGAAATGAAACCGCCAGCGGCAGCGGGCTCTACCAGACCTTCCAGAACGCTCTCATGTACTGGCAGGACGGCCGATTTGCCTACAACGTGCATGGCGCAATCCTCGCGACCTACCTGGATCGTGGCGGTTTGGATGGTGCCCTCGGCGTACCAACCAGTGACGAAACCGCAAACGGGGAGGGTGGGGTCACCCAGACATTCCAGAATGGCTCGATCAGCTGGGCAGAGGGACGGGGCACCACAGTCACGGTGAACAGTTCCAGCGCCAACCGTCCCGCTGCTGGCGACGAGTGGGGCTACATCAGTTGGGTGGCAGGTTTTGCCCAGGAGGAGGACCGCCGTTACGGCGTGCCTGCCTCGGTGGCCATCGCCCAGTCGATCATCGAGAGCGGTTGGGGCCAGAGCAGTCTGACCCTGGTTGACAACAACTACTTCGGCATCAAATGCCCGGCGTACGGCAGCCCCTATGTCTCGGGCTGCACCGACTACTCCACAACTGAATACTACGACGGTCAGTATGTGACCATCCAGGCAGGATTTCGACGCTACAACAGTCCGCTGGATTCGTTCCTCGACCATGGCTTCTTCCTCAGCCTGGGCGACCCGAACAACACGGCCAACCGCTACTACCCGGCGTTCCACACCGGCAGTTCGCAAGGCTTCATCCGGGCTGTGGCTGCGGCGGGCTATGCAACCGACCCGACCTACGCCGACAAGATCATCTCTGTGATGGATCGATACAACCTGTATCAGTACGACGTCTAACCAAATGGTTCCTGACTAGCAATCCGGGGAGGTCGCGCTGCCCGGCTGGCTAGGCTGGCGCCAAGGCTCGTCGAATCGTGCCCGGGGGG
>CAXYYR010000024.1:0-22369 GCA_964293265.1 uncultured Propionibacterium sp. | reverse complement strand
GGTTGACTCCAACAGCCTGCCCATGGCATCAAAGCTGCGGGTGGTCCGCGCGCCCTGGGGGTCAACAATGGCGACGATTTGCCCGAGTTCATTGTGCTCGAACTGCGTCTCGCCACCCAGCGGATTGATCGCCCGGATCAGCTGGCCGGCAGCGTCGTAACGGAAGCGACGGTGGCCGTCCCAGGGATCGTGGATCGACGTGATGCGCCCAGCCGGGTCGTAGCCGAAACGTGTGAGCCCACGCGCCGGTTCCCGACGCTCAGTCACCCGTCCGCAGGCATCGAACCGGGTGGTCACCTCGCCACCATCGGGCCAATGCTCGGCACAGATCCGGCCGTCGGCGTCGTAGACCATCTCATAACGCTGGCCACCGCTCGACACGGTGGCAATCCACCGTCCGGCACGGTCGTATTCATGGGCAATGCACTTGCCGCCCGGCCGGTGGACCCGCACCACACGCCCTGCTGCATCACGCTCGATCTGCGTTGCTCTGTCATGGGAATCGGCACGCTCAACCAGATGGCCACCCAGATCGTGACTCAGCACGCTGATGGAGCCATCGGGCCCGATCTGCTGCTCAACACGACCCCACGGATCGCGGGTGAGCGAGTCCACGGAATCGGGATCGTTGGTGCGAATCGGCAGACCCAGCTGATCGCGCAACACCCGATGCTCAATGCCGGTGGGATCGGTGGTGGTGACCAGTGCGCCGTTGACGTCGTAGCCGAGCTGCACCGGGCCGCCGGCGGCACCGGTCCACTCGGTGAGCCGTGACAGTCCGTCGTAGCCGAACTGCCAGGCAGAGCCATCGGGCAGTGTGCAGCGGGTGAGATTGCCGAGATCGTCCCAGCCCGACGAGATCACCCGACCCAGCGGATCGACCGACTCGGACTGCTCCCCGGCCTTGCCGTAATGCATTTCGCGGCGCGCACCGGTGGGATCGATCACCGCAGAAATGCGACCCGCGGCGGAATGCTCGTAATGCCAGGTGGCGCCGTCCGGATCACGGCGGGTGACCAGCACGCCCTGCTCGTTGTAACGGAACTCGGTGCGGTTGCCCATCGGGGTGATGGCGGCCTGCACCCGGCCGGCAGCGTCGCGCTCAAGCCTGGCGGTGTCGCCATAGGCATTGGTGGTGGACACCAGATCGCCGAAGGCGTCGTAACCGAAACGCAGGCTCACCCCGCTGGGATCAACCACCGCGGTGAGCAGGTCGTCGGTCCACGACATGTGGGTGACGCCGCCCGGGGCATCGGTGACCCGGCTGGGATTGCGGCCCGCGGCGTCGTAGGCCAACTCGATCGTTGAACTGGTGGTTGCTGCTCGCGCTGCAGTGCCATGGCCGTCGTTGGTGGTGAGGGTGATGCTCACGGCGCGATCGAATTCGTCGAAAACCGTGGTGGATCGTGCGCCGGTGGCATGCACCACACCGGTGGCCCGGCCCCGCTTGTCATACTGGAAAATCGTGGCTGCCCCGGCACGGTCGGTGACCATCACTATGTTGTTCCAGCGGTCCCAGGCAGTTGACTGCCGCTGACCGGCGGCGTCGACGGCACCCACCAGACGGCCCTTGGCGTCGTGAATCCAGGTGTTTGCCCGTGAACCATCGGCGTCGGCAACGATGGTGACCCCGCCGGGAAGATAGGCGTAGTGGGACAGCCGACCGAATGCGGAGCGCTGCTGCGTCACCTGCCCCAGTTCGTTGTAACAGTTGTGCACCTCAACGACGCCGTCCGGGTCGATCACGCGGGCAACAAGGCCCTGATCGTTCCATTCGTAGCGGCGGCTGACACCGTCCACCGTGGCCGCCACCAGCTGATCGGCATCGAAGCTGTAGCTGACCACCCGGCCATCAGAGGCGCGCAGGCCAATGAGCCGACCGGCGCTTTGCCATGCTCCGTCGGTCTTCCGGGTCCCGTTGTCCCAGGCCCCATTGGTTTTCCAGACGAGAGCAATGGCGCGTTGACGGCGGTGAACCACCCGCATGAGCAGCTCGCCCGACCATTCATAACGGATGCGGGGTTCAGACCCGTCACCCTCACTTGTTGGACGCCCGGAGGCATCAAAGCCCCAACTTTCACCGCGGTTGCTGCGGATTGTCCAGCGGGAAGCGGAGTCGTGTTCGGCGGGTGACTCGCTCAACCACAGGTTTGTCCCAATGGCGCGGGCCCAGCCCTCACCCTGGCGCGGGAAGCTGAGCCCACGGCCGGTGTCGGTGGTCCAGATGGCGGCTTCGGCGGTGAAGCGCAGGCGGGAATCGGCGATGCACGACCAGCCCTTGCCCAGGGCACCCACTGTCTCGTTCACCGAGTTGTACATGCGGCGGAAGACCAGCCCGGCGGCGCCTCCGGCGAAGCTGAGATCGGTCTCGGGCTCGAGGAAATTTCCGGTGGTGGTGTTCACCGGGTCATCGGCATAGCCGGAGGTCTGGGGGTCACCCACGAATTGGAGCGATGTCACCTCGATGGCCTCGCGGCCGTCGGCAATCTGGGCAACTGCCAGCGCCGCAGCAATGGCGGCATTCGACAGGCTGTTGAGCAGACCTGCGCCGCCAACTGATTCGAACTGGCGGGCGATCTCGATGATCCAGGTGGCGTCCAACATCTCGTTCTGCACGAAGCTGGCGAGCGCTCGTTGCAGCCCACCGGTTTCCAGGGGCGCCCACGAGCAGGCCGCGGCGTAATCAGTGAGCGCACCAATCAGGCGGGCATGTGCCGACGACACATCATCGAGGCTTGCCGTGCACGTGCCGGCAAAATTGCGAAGTGCTTCGGGATTGGCTGATGTCACCTCGCCGGAGGCACCCGGAGAGGGCTCCTGGCGCGCCCGCATATGGGGCTCATGCGGCGTGGGCAGAGGTCCGGGCCCGGGGGCCTGCGGCGGCTCGATGCCACTCCAACCCTCCTTGAAGAAATCGCCGGCGCGCTCCCAGAAATCGCGCTCGGCCCGCTCCTCGTACCATTCGATTGCTCGGGCCCTGCGGTGGCGCTCCTCGCGGGCCAGGTCGATGGCCCTCAACACTTCGGACGAGAGCTCGCCCAGCACCTCGACGATGTTGGCCGCATCGGTGCGGGCCACATCGCCATTGGCGGAAAAGACGTCGGCGTAATGGCCGCGGAACTGCTCCATCGCCGTGGTGATCCACGACATGCGATCGCCGGCATGGCGTTCCAGCACGAGTCGCAGATTCTTGCTGGCCGAGATGAGATTCTCGGCCGTCTCGTCGTTGAAGGCCAGGGGCTCGTCATTGCCCTGCATGTCGCTGTGGGATGCACTGTTGGCTGAGCTGTGGGCTGAGCTGTGATCAGTGTGGCCGCTGCCCTGGAGTCGGGCACTGTGTGTGGCACCAGCTCCCTGACCTGCGCTCTGGGAGCGTGCGACAGCGCTGAGACGCCGACCACCGTCGTCGGGGGCCGGGTTCGCGCTGAACGGGTCGGGCATTGTGGGCTTTCGAATGTCTAGTGGGGGGAAACCTGGGTGGCGGCCGCCTCCAGTCGGGCTGGGAGTGCATGGTCACCTGCAGATTTTTGATGACATCTTCATGATAATGCTGCGGGCGTTGTTTCCGCAGGTTGAGGGGCCTGTAAAGGGCACGGAATCCGGTGCAGGAAAACTGCCCCGATTCCGTGCCCCTGGCAACCAGCTATGTGATCAACATTCCAGAACTCGGGGAACCCCGATGAAATGCCTGGGCACAGGCAGTTTGAGATCAGGCAGCGCCACCGGCCTGGAAGATGTCGGTGGAGATCCTGCCCAGATCATTGCGCAGCTGATCGAGCTGAGCCTTGGCAGCTTCCAGGGCCTTGCGGGTGGCAGGCCAGGTGTCGTTGCGGAAGGTCTCGGCAAGCGGGCCGTCCCACACATTGGGCTGGGAGAGCTGCTGACCCTGGTTGTCCAGAGCGGTGATCTGATCGGTGAAACCACCGTTGATGATCGACTGCATCTGGGTGATTGCCTGCTGGGCTTCGTCGCTACTGAGTACGCGTGCCATGGGGGGCCTTTCGTTTGGTGTCAGCGCCGCGGGGTTGCAGCACCTAAAAGATGGCGAGAACGCCGGGATAAACAATACAGCCAACAAGCCTGCATTAATAATCTTGTGCACATTTCCGAATGTGTTCTTCTGCGCGTTCTGCTGGCCGATGGGTATTTCCCCTAGTCAGAGCATTGTTTGCCGAACGCCATGGTTGATCAACCAGAGGTGGGTGCATCGCTGGGCACTGCCGTCTGCGTCAGATCAGCCGATCCCGAAACCACCGCATAACCGCGACCGGTGGTCATTGCCACCGGCGCACGCCGCGGAATATTGGCCCCCAGAAGATCACCGTCGAAGTCAACGCTGGGCACCAGGAGCAGACCACACCGCGACTTGCGGATCACCTTTGTCCAATGGCCGAACATGCTCTTCAGGTCGTCAGCGCGCCCGGCGGCAGCAATGTGCAGATTGGGCAACTTGGCGCCGATCAACCCGCTGATCACCTCATTGGTGTCATCAACACCCTCGGCATCGTCAATGAGAAGCAGCAGCCGCCCCTGGTGCACACGCGCCTGGGAAACAAGGCCGGGAATGTCGTCGGCACCCACGGCAAGCTGATCGAGATCGGCGTCGACAAGCAGGCTGCGGCGTCCACAAATGCCCCAGACAGCCATCTCCAGATCACTGGCCTCAGCAGCCGCGCGTGCCGATTCGGCCAGGGTGAGCAGGGCAGTGGACTTGCCACTTCGGGCGGGTCCGGCAATGAGAATGTGCTCGCCCTCATAGACCTCCAGAGTGGCGGGGCCAAGATCGGAGGAGCGCACACCCACCGGCAGACGCCAGGGTTCATGCTTCACCGAACCGATCGCGCCCACCTCGGCCAGGGTGACCATGCTGGGCAGCGAGCCCACGATGGCGTCCTTCATGTCGGCCTGGGGCCAGCGCTCGATGATGTGCTCCACCGCCTGGGGCATGGTGCAATCCGGCGTGGCCACATGGGTCTGCAGCCGCGTCGTGGCATCCACGCAACGGCCCGGAACGGCCGGTGGCGCATCCATGGTCTTCAGGCCTGCGCCCGAATAGTCATAACGATCGGCCAGCCGGAAAACCCAACGCTGGGTGGTTACATCTTCCACAGCCGCCGGGATTGCCTTGATGCGTGCCGTCGCGGCGCAGCACCACATGTTCACCTCGGGGCCATCGGCATAGAAACGCAGGAATCCCTCGAACAGATCCATGCCCTCCATGTCCTGGAACTCCTCCTTCACCGAGCCCAGACCGTCGAGCAGCAGCACGAAGGGATGATGGGGCCCCGGCGTTGCGCGGCGCTCCTCGAGCTCGGTGTGCAGATGACGCAGTAGACGCTGTTGCTGCTCGCGCGCCCCCGAACCGGCGCCCACATAGGCCACGGTGTGCGGCAGATCGGCCAACGGTGCAAGATCACCAGCACCCATGTCGAGGATCGCCAGGTCCATCTCCTCGGGCTCAACACTTGCCGTGAGATTCAACCCGATGGTGGCCAGAGCCGTGGTGGTGCCGCTGCCCGGAATGCCGATGAGCAACATATTTCCCTGACCCAGATTCCAGCCGGCCGGATTCTGGGACTGGTGGTCGGGATCATCGGAAAGGCCCACAACAACCGTCTGACCATCCATGCCACCCACCACTGGCAGGGGCGTCGGCTGTTGCTCGGTGTCCGGCTCGGCCTTCTGCTTGCCGACGTCGGCAGCAGTGAAGCCGGCCAGATCGACGCGCTCGCCAAGCGGCTCGGGCCACACCGGGCGGGGCTCGTCCAGACCCATTTCGTTGTTCGCCTCGACGATGGCGTCGATGAGCAGGTCCAGATCGGCTGCCGTGGTTTCATTGCGCGGCTTTTTGCGGCCAACACGTGGCGGGGCGCCGAAGTTGATCTCACGCACTTGGATGATGTCGGCGCCGGGCTCCTGGGCATGCCCGGTGACAAGAGCAGTCTGCACGGGCGTGATGTCGTCCTGGCCCAGCTTGATGTAGGCGCGGCCCTGCTGCTGGCGTCCGATGGCGGCGGCGTCGGGCACGCCGATCACATTCGATGAATCGTCGCGGCTCTGCACACGCAGCGCCACGCGCATATTGGTGTTGGCCAACAGGTCATCGTTGACCACACCGGCAGGCCGCTGGGTGGCCAGGATCATGTGCACGCCCAGTGTTCGGCCCACGGCGCCGATGCTCACCAGCGAGGTGAGCACATCGGGAAGTTCCTTGGCCAGCTGCGCGAATTCGTCAACCACAAGCAGCAGCCGCGGCATGGGCTTGGCGGGCTTGGTGGCCAGATAGGCGTCCAAATTGTCGATGCCCTCACCTGCCTTGGCAAACACCCGCTGGCGATATTCCATCTCGGCTTCCAGCGACTGCAGCACGCGGTGGGCAAGCTGCTCGTCCAGATTGGAGACCGTGCCGATGGTGTGGGGCAGCCGCTCACAGGGCTTGAATGCTGCGCCGCCCTTGAAGTCGATGAGAATGAAGGTGAGCTTGGTGGGATCGTTGCGGGCAGCCAGACCGGCAATGAGCGAGCGCAGGAACTCTGACTTTCCCGAACCGGTGGTGCCACCCACCAGACCGTGTGGGCCGTCGCGCACCAGATCGACGGTGAAGGTGCCCTGTTCACCCACACCGATCGGCGTGGACACCCCGGGTGACGTGGCCCATGCCTGACGAATGGCGCCCGAGCTGACGGGCTCCATGTCCATCAGCGGGGGAAGCCGCACCAGGGAGGGCAGCGATGCCCCCGGAATCACCAGATCAGGGTCTTCGAAATGAGCCAGCGCCACCGCAACCCGATGGGCCTGCGCCACATCGATGCCACTCAGCACCGGATCGGTGACCTGACGCAGCGTCTCGGGATAACTCACCGTGCCGCCGGCATCCTGATCGGCATGGATCACCACCGTGCACGCAGCCGGCAGCTGTTCCTCGGTGGCTGCCACCACGATGCCGGACACCCGGGTGACGCGATGCATCCGGTCGTTGTTCGAGGGATTGCGTCCATGGCCCAGAAGGAGCCGCGCCGGGGCCACGCGGCCCTCCAACAGCACATCGGAATCGACCACCAGCATGAGGGCCGGGGTGGGCAGCTGATCCACATTGTCCTGAAGATCGTGCAACAGATGGCCACTGCGCCGACTCTGCGCCGAAACCCAGCGGTCGCCGCTGTTGCCGCCGAGTTGGCGGGTGTGGGGCAGCCAGGTGGTCCAATCCCACTCTGACTCGCGTCCCTGATCGGTGAACACGCCCAGCGTGAGATCGGCAGGGCCCACATGCACGCATGCCTGCATCACCAGGCTGCGGGCAATGGCCAGCGCCGCCCCACGGTCGCCGGTGATGCCGACCACGCCGGCCTTGGTCAGGTCGAGGCGGATCGGTGCCGCGGGGATGGTGGCCCGCGCCATGATGTTCTTCACATCGTCATTGGTCACCGGCCCCGACTGGCGATCAACGGGCGGGTCCCAGCCCACGGTGCCGGTGCCGGCATGCAACACCATGAAATCTTCGGAGCCCGGACGGCGCTGCCACAGGCGGGTGCTCGGCAGCACGGCGCGCCAGGCAGTGGTGGCCGGATCGGGTGCCTCGTCGAGCCAGTGGGCGCGCTCCAGGGTGCCGGCGGCATCCAGGGCATCGACGAATTCGTTGCAGGCCTCGTCGAACCGGGCGTCTTCGGTGGCCTGGTCCTTCTTGGAACGGCGCTTCGATTCCCACCAGGTGCCCACCGCCATCACCGGACTCAACAGGCCGATGAGGGCATAACGCAGCGAGCCCATCATGAAGATCATGCCCACCGCCAACACCAGCGGTGACAGCACGGCAGCGATGGAAAAGCGGGAGGCCTTCGAGACGTCCCTGCGAGTCGGCGCAGACACCGGGCTTGGGCCGGGAGTGACACCGGGGCGTGGCGGACGGTTGAAGGGCACCGTGCCAGCCGGGGTCTGATTGTGCAGGCTGCCCGGTGGTGGGGCCATCGGCTCGGAACCATCACGGCGCACCAGGATTGTGGCGCCACCCACCGCCACCACGGCATCCTCGGTGACCAGCACCTGCTCGCCGACATCCATCCGGCGGCCATTGAGCCAGGTGCCATTGGTGGCGTTCTCGTCGCGCACCCACACGCCCTTGGCGCTCTTGTCGAGACGCAGAGAGGTATGCAACCACGAGGCGCTCGGTGAATCGATCACCACATCAGCCTGTGGCGCGCGCCCAATCACCAGATGGGGACGGGTGTGCAGCGGGATACGTAGCCCCGAATGCAGACCGCCGGAAAGGCTGGCCGTCCAACCGGGCTCGTCACCCGTGCTCGGTAGCGGACGGAAACCGACCAGGCTGCCCTCGAGCAACTCGGCATCGGCCAGACGATCACCGCTGCGATGGGGATGGCCATCAACCCACAGCTCTGTTTCGTCGGAAGGTCGTATGCCGCCTGTATGGGCCAACAGATCACCCAGCGTGGCAGTGGGATCGGACTCAACCAACTCCACTTCGTGGGGCTGGCCGTTGCCGCCGGGGGTTGGGACCACGATCAGGCGCACGGGTTGACCTTTCTTTCGTTCTCATCGGACGCAGATTTCATAATGCGCGTCCATAATCGGACGCAAGCCGCACGGAACTGCGTCCATAATCGGACGCAAGCGGCACGCCCGAAGATCGAGGGGCGTGCCGGCCTGTGCAAAGAATGTTCAGTTTTTTGGGTTCCCGCCAGCCGATGTCAGCTGGTGGGAGTGGCAAACCATTCCAGCCGGGTGGCCGACTGATCCGGCCGCAAGCCGAGACGCTGATTCGACGATGCCAGTGTCACCACCGAAGCGTCCGGCAAAGACTCGGTGACCGACAGGTCCAATGACGGACCCACCAGACCATTGGCATGGTCGAGGCGAAGGCTCGGCAATGCAGCAACCAGGTCTTCCGACTTGGTGCTGTTGGCCGATGCAGCGGCGTCAACAAGCGCAAGCACGCCGTCATGCGAGGCCACATCGGCAGCATTGGACACTGCCGAGAACGACTGATCACCCACCAGATTGCGCTGGGTGTTGTCCGACGCCATCTCGCGCACGGCGGACAGGAATGCCGACATGGCACCGCCATCAGTGGAGTTGACCTGCGCCACCGGATCACCAGTGTTGGCGCCCACCGTGGTGAGGGCAGTGCTCAACGAGCCCTGCTCGTCGTTCAGCGTGGTGGCGAACACTGAGCTGCGGGCCTGAGGGGTGAGAATGATCGGCACATTGAGGCCAGCTGCCTGGATACGCGCAACGGCCAGGGCCTGCTGGACGGCGGAGCCCGCCACCACAACTGAGTCGGCCTTCTCGCCCTCAGCCACATGGGCCTTCACATCAGCCGTAAGCGTGTCAGCGTTGAAGCCAACCGTTGCTGCCGGGCTCAGGCCCGCGGGGCTTGGCGCTCCGGCATTGACCAACAGCGGACGCGAGACCTGATTGGCCGATAGAGCCTTGCGGGTGGCGGTGCCAACCTGCGAGGCGCTCGGGCCAACCATGCGGCTGGTATCGGGCAGCTCATCGGCACCCTGGTAGTAGGGGAGCACAACCGGAATCTTCATGTCAGCGGCCGATTCCAGGGCAGCGCTCACATGATCACCGCCCGTGGCCATGACGATTCCGGCAACTCCCTGCTTCTGCAGGCTTTCAACGGCCGCAACGGCCTGCTGCGAATCGCCCTTGTCGTCAATGGCGGTGAGTTGCACGTCGGTGCCGCCAAGGCCGAGGCGGTATGCCGCGACCTTTGCGCCATTGGCATTGGCAGCCCAATCGGAGCCCTCGCCATCACGCGAGCTCAGGCTGGTGATCACGCCGATTTTCATCTGATCGGGTGCCTTGTCAATGCTCAGCGCCAGTGGGGCCGCAGCCACCACGTCTTCTGTCTTGCTGGTCTCGTCCGACGAGCATGCACTCACCGAGAGAGTTGCCGCCAGAGCAACGGCGACAACAGCCACCGAGCGGCGACGAAGCTTGAAACTCATCATCACTTGCTCCCTTCGATGGTGAAGGAGAACAACGAACGCACCGTGGTGCCGCGTGAGGCGGTCATGCCGTAATCGGGCAGCTCGGCAAGCAGCGTGGCCGCTGCCTTGGTCTGCGCCTGGATCAGCTGCATGCCCTCCACATCGTCGGCGCGCACATTGGCATAGCCGGCGGCCGTGGTGCTTGCCATCGCCATCTGGTAATCAGCGGCGTCGGTGAGTGCGGCGTAGGTGGCCATGAGGCCGATCAATCCCGTGCCACCTTCGCGGCTGCCCATGTCGGCCAGCACATTGGCAAGGTCGGCGGTGAGCAGGGCATTGGCGCCCTCCACATCGCGGGTTGCCGAATCAAAGCTTCCGCTGATCGACTCGCGGGCCTTTGCCGTGGTGGCATCGAGCTGAGTGGTGGCATCGGTGGTGGTGGTGTCGAGCGCCGAGTTCGAGGCATCGATCATTGCCTTGCCTGCTGCCTGATTTCCCTCGGCCGCAGCCACCAGGCCATCGTGCAGGCCGGTGAACAGGGTGTTGATCTGGCCCTCAGCTGCAGTGCTGGCATCGCCCACCTGACGGATACCCTCCGCGGTGGCGGCGTCAACTGCCTTGGCTCCTGCCGACGCTTGGTCGGAAATTGTCTGCTTGAGCGAGGTCTGGGCAGCGATGAGGTCGGTGTTGAGGTTGTTCACCTCGGTGGCGGCGGCCAAGGCCTGCTGCTTCAACGAATCGGCCAGGGCGCTCAGGCTTGTGACGACATCGGGATTGACCACCTGCTCAACGTTGTACTTGTACTGAGCGGCTTCAACGTTGGTGTCGCTGACAGCAGTGGTGAGTTGACGCCACTGGCTGTACCAAGGGCTTTGGGAGTTGGTCACATCGAGTGCCTTCACCTGATCGTCCCAGGCAGTCTGCTGGGTGGTGAGCACATCGTTGATGGACTGCTTGGCAACATCGGAATCCATTGCCGTTGTGGGCTCATCCGCCTCGCATGCCTGACGGTTGATGAGAGCTGCCAACTCATCACGCTTGGCAGTGGTCCATGAGCCCGATGCATCATCCACCGGCACTGCGCAGAGTTGGGTGCGCAGGTTCTCGGTCTTGGACGCCAGCGCCTTGTTGGCAGCCTGACCCTTGACGGCCTCGTCCTTCAGCTCCCCGATCTTGTCGGCGAAATATGTCTGGGCCTGCTGAAGTGCTTGGCCCGCGGCGAGCAATGTCGCTCCGCCATTGGTGTTGGAATCTGCGATTTGGGCCTTTTCCAGGAAATCGGCAAGTAGTTTCTGTAGTTCGTCGGCGGAGGTCGACAGATCCTTCGTCGAATCAACGGCGTCGCCGCCCATGTTCGGGGGCAGCAGGGCATCCACTTGAGCCGTGGCTTCAGCGGTGAGCTTGGCCATGGCATCGCTGATCTCGGAGCTGCTGCGTCGAATCGCGCAGACTGCCGAGGTGGAGTTCTCATCGCACTGCTCGAACTCCGTGCCGAGTGCGGTTTGGATGGTGGCGATCACCGAGGCCTTGCAGTCGTCGGTGGCCTGGGCATAGCTGCCCAGGAGTGCCGAGACGCGGCTGATGGTGCCATAGACGGTGTTGGGGACATCGGCGGCAACGGTTGCCAGCGCACTGCATCCCTGACCGGGCAGCGGCGAGCTCGTGGCTGCGCTGTCGTCGGAGGTGTCGCCGAGCATGTCCTTCATGGTGGTCACGGCGTCCTGCAGCGACTTGAGTGTCGCCGAGGTGGAGCTGGAGGTGCTGGAGGCCAAATCGGTCTCGAGACTGGACAGCTCGCCACTCACCGAGCCGATCGTGGAGTTGAGGCTCTCGGTGCTGTGGGTGAGATCACTCACCGTCTGGGCGCCGAGGGTGTCGGTGGCATTGTCCAGGCCGGTGCGCACGGTGGACATGGTCTGCCCGGCCTGCGCCAACACGGTGTTCACATCGCCAGCCACCTGGATGGTGCGCTGCTCGAGATCAAGCATCTCGGCAGTGGTCGCATTGGCCATGGACCCGGCGGCAGAGGCATCAGTGGTGGGGCCCGGCTGCACATTGATGTCGAAGTCTGGCACCTTGAAGTTCTTGGCATTCACAGTGAGGTGCAGCGTGGCATTCGGCGCCAACTGCGGCGGGGCCAGAACGGCTGCCCATTGCACCTGGGTGGTGCCATCGACATCGCGGCTGATCACGCCATTGGTGGGCGCACCCACCGAATCGGTGACGATGTCGGAGGCCGAGATATCGGGCAGCGATGTCGAGGCCACCATTGTCATGGGGGCTCCGACCAGGGCCGCACGGGTCACCGAATTGCCGGCCACGTCGTAGCTCAACACCTTGGGCTGCACGGTGAGGTTCTCGACGGTGATGTCGATCTGGGCAATGCCGGTGTAGCCATTGAGCTCGGAAAGATCCGAACCGGCCTTCTCGCCCACGCGATATGCGGTGGTCACACGCACCGGCAGCTCAGCGGCTGTCTTGGCGGTGGCCAGATCGTGGGTGCCGTCAGAATTGGAGTTTCCGGCCTGGTCGGTGGTGAGGGCGGTGCCCTGCACGCTCCGAGTGGAACCATCCGAGCCGACGGAAATATTGAGGGCCCGCACCATGGTGTCGCCGGAAGCGGCGGCATTTTCCAGGTTGAGCGAGCCTGCAGCGAGCACGCCAAGGGCGACGATGCTGCTTGTCACCATGAGGCGACGGCGGTTGTTGCCGCGAGCAGCCTTGGGCTTCTCAGGAGCCTCGAGGGCGCGGCGTGCGGGGGTGGCGGGGTTGACCATTTATTCTCCCAAGGGGGATGGGAACGCTTTTGACAAGGTGAAACGCTGTTAAGGAGTGCATTATCAACGAGGGCTCAAGAAACTTGGCCCCGGGGTTTGTCGTCATCAAGACCGACCGTTTGTTGAAACTTTCCCAAAACGGCGCAACGGCAGAAGACTAGCTACCCCGCGTCGCAATGGCGAATTGATTGCTCGTGAGATTGGTGAAGTTGCCCACCTGTGCACGCACCGTGCAGCTGGCGGCCATTTGCTTTGCCACCACCTGGCGCCCGTCTTCGCTCACAGCCAAAGCGCCGTTGCAGCCATCGCTGAAACGCACGCCGTCGGCTCCCCCCGCAATTGCGGTGAGCATTGTTGTGGGCGAGCCCGTCGCGGGGCTTCGATACAGCGGATTCATGGAATCGGAGCCGCTCGGCCACACCGGATTCAGCTGAATGGTCAGCGGTGTTCCGCTCACCACCTTGGATGGGGCCACGATCTCGACGTCCTGAAGGCGCTGCACAGGATAGGAGGGTGTGGTGATGGCGGAATCATTGATTGCAGTCGACGTTGCTGCCGCGGCGGTGTCGAGCCATTTCTGCAGGCCCTCGGAGCCCTCATTAACCACATCCATGTGAATTTGTGCACTCACCTGGGTGGTGCTGTCGACGGCAATCTGGGTTACTGGCAAGCTCCAGCCGCAGGCCACGCTGATGCCGGTGTCGCTTGGCAGGTTTTCATCGACATCGAGCCCGCTCCATGCAACATCGGCGCATTCCTGCTTGTCCTGGAACTCGGCTGCTGGCAGCACCTCGAGAAAGGGCCCCGACAGGGGAGCCTTCTGGGTGGCATAGGTGATGGTGAGCGTGACCGTCTTCGACTTGACGTCGAAGCTTGCCTCACGTGACACCGTGAGCCCGGTGGGCAGGGTCTCGTCCTTCTGCGTGGCCTTCACCGGGCCGCGGGCATTGCTTGCCCCCGGACGGCTGCCGCCAGGCTGCATCATGAGCAGCCAGACAATGCCCGCCAATACGAGCACGCCACCAATGATGGTGATGGCCCAGCGCTGCTTGGACCAGCCCGAAACCAGACCGGTCTCAGCGGGCACCTCGCGACGTGGAGGTGGCGGCGGAGGTTGAAGATGCGTGGGGCGCACGATGGTGGCATCAGGTGCCTCGCCGAGTTCCGGGCGCACCGTGGTGGTGAACTCTCCGGGCGGTGTGGGCTCGCTGTCGCCCGACTCGTCGGCCTCGGGTTCGGAGAGCGGCTTGAGCGCCGTTGCCGAGTGGGCAACCTCGAAATCCGTGGGTGCCACCACCGGGGCAAGCGGCTGATCGCTGGCATGTGGGGCTGCAAGGGCCCGCGTCAGCTCGGCGGCCTCGGCTGCGGTGGGACGCGTGGTGGGGTCCTTGGCCAGCAGACGATCGAGCAGGCCCTGGATGTCGCCCGACACCGGAATATCGGGCACCCGGCTGTTCACATGGCGCTGCGCCACCGCCCAATCGGTGCCGGGACCGGAGAACGGTGTGCGTCCGGCAAGCATTTCGTAGAGCACGATGCCGGATGCATAGACGTCGGCAGGAAGCCCGGTGCGTCCGGTCATGATGTATTCGGGGCTCATGTAGAGCGGAGTGCCCAGCAGACCGGAGGACGATTTGTCGCTGTCGGACAAAAGCTGGGAAATGCCGAAATCGGTGACGCGCACATGATCGGGATGTGCCGGACCCCAATCGGCAGAGAGCAGAACATTGTCGGGTTTGATATCGCGATGGGCAATGTCCTGGGCATGCGCGGCAGCCAATCCGTCCAATATTGCTGCCGTTGTGGCAAGGGCCAGACCAGCAGGCACCGGGCCCCATTCCGTGAGCCCCTGGCGCAGCGATCCGCCGTCAACCAGATCCATGATGATGGCCAGACGATCACCCTCGGCCACAAGGTCCTGAACTGCCACCACATTGGGATGGCGCAGGCCCATGAGCAGCGAGCGCTCACGAATGAAATTGCCCACAATTTTTGGATCGCCCGCATATTCGGGACGCAGAAGTTTTGCTGCCACCGGGGTGCCGGTGCGCACATCAACGGCATACCAAACCTCGCCACTGGCGCCGCGGCCAATAAGTTGCTGGAGCCGATAATTGGCTCCCAGCGCGTCATTGAAGGGCTGCGAGGTCATATTTCTCCCTGGGGGTGAGGGTGCCCGCCCATCATAGGGACAGACCAAGCGTTCGAGCGATTCAGGGTTGAGGGTTTGGTGGGGCGCTCGGCAGGCATGAGAAGCTGGGGTCACACGATTTTGTAGGAGACCCACATGAAGATTGCGCGCTTTCGTCGCGTGGCCGCCGTCGGCCTGGCTGCCATCACCGCTCTGACCGCCACCGCCTGTGGCAGCTCGTCCGATTCGAGCTCGGATGCCAGCTCCGCCCTCCCGTCGGTGACTGCTGACGCGGCATTGGCCGATCAGGTGCCCCAGAAGTTCAAGGACAAGGGCACATTGCAGGTGGGCACCAATGCCACCTTTGCGCCGATCGAGTTCATGGACGCTGACGGCAAGACCATCGTTGGTCTCGACGCCGATCTCATGAGCGCCGTCTCCGCCCGTCTGGGCCTCAAGGTGCAGATGAACCAGGCAGAGTTCGGCACCATCATTCTTGGTGTGCAGTCGGGCAAGTTCGACATGGGCGCTAGTGGGTTCACCATCAACTCCGAGCGCACCCAGCAGGTGAACATGGTGCAGTACATGGAGGCAGGCCTGCGCTGGGCGGTGCAGAGCGGCAACCCGCAGAATGTCGACGCCAATGACGTCTGTGGACGCAAGATCACCGTGCAGCGCGACACCGTGGCCGCCGAGGAGCTGGCAACCAAGGCAGCAGAGTGCACCGCAAATGGCAAGGCAGCCATCGAGCAGATCATCGAGGATGACCAGTCACGCGCAACCACCGATCTGAACACCGGCAAGGCCGATGCCATGCTGGCTGATTCGCCGATCGTCGATTACGCCGTGGCACAGAGCAATGGTGTGTTGGAGCCCCTGGGCAACATGTACGACGCTGCCCCCTATGGCATCGTGCTGGCCTCCGAAGACACCGAGATGGCCGACTTGGTGAGCAAGGCCCTGGACTCGTTGAAGGCCGACGGTGGCTATCAGGCGATTCTGGACAAGTGGGGCAACAGCGACGGTGGCGTTGACCAGTTCGCCGTCAACCCCACTGTTGACTGAGCCGCAGCCATCCTGTGCGAAGGAATGACATGACCCACGCTCCTGCACGCCCTCGTTCGGGCCTGCGTATTGCTGCTGCAGCGCTCGCTGCGCTCGGGCTGAGCCTCACTGCAGCCTGCAGTGGTGCCAGCTCCGAGGACAGTTCGGTGCCCACCGCGTCTCTGGCGCCGGTGAGCGCCGATGCCCAGTTGGCCGCCCAGGTGCCCCAGAAGTTCAAGGACAAGGGCAGCCTCACCGTGGGCACCGATGCCAGCTATGCGCCCAATGAGTTCGTTGCCGAGGACGGCGTGACCATCGTCGGCCTCAATATCGACATAATGAATGCCGTGGCCGCCAAGCTCGGCCTGGAAACAGAACTGGTGAACTCCGAATTCGGCACCATCGTGCTGGGCGTCACTTCGGGAAAGTTCGATGCCGGCATCAGCTCATTCACCATCAACCAGGCGCGGGTGCAGCAGGTTGACATGGTGCAGTACATGATGGCCGGCACGGCGTGGGCGGTGCGGAAGGGCAATCCCGACGGCGTCGACCTCAACAATCTGTGTGGCCGCACCGTGGCCGTGCAGAAGGGCACCAAGCAGGCCGACGACCTGGCCACCAGGTCAACCGCGTGCACAGATGCCGGACAGCAGGCCATCACCCAGGTGGTGGAGGTGTTGCAGTCGCGCGCCACCACCGATCTGGTGACCGGGAAGGCTGAGGCGATGGTCTCGGATTCGCCGGTGATCGACTATGCGATCGGCCAGCAGTCCGATCAGCTGGAGCGTCTCGGTGACACCACCGATGCTGCGCCCTACGGCATTCTGCTCTCGAAGGGCGACCCGGAGATGGGCCCGCTGGTGAGTCGGGCACTGGTTGCCCTGCAGGCAGACGGCAGCTATCAGGCGATTCTGGACAAGTGGTCGAATGCTCCCGGTGCCGTGACGGAATTCCCGGTGAATCCGCAGGTCTAGGGACGATCTGGGACACTTGGAGGCGCGCCGCCTGAATTCAGCGCGGTGAATGATCTTGGAAGGATCGCGCAACAGCCCATGAGTGAGCAATCAAGCGCCCCGAACGGAGCACAGCGGCCGGTGGATTCCGCGCCGCCTGTCGAGGAGCGCTACGGGCGCATCAATGCGGTGCCTGTGCGCCATCCCTGGCGTTGGGTGGCGGTGTTCTTCATCGCCGTTCTGCTGGCCATGGTGATCCACTCGTTCGTGACCAATCCCCGCTGGGACTGGCCGAGCACCTTCGAGTTCCTCTTCCGCGCACCCATTCTGGAAGGCCTGATCAAGGGCACCCTGTTGGGCACCCTGATTGCCATGATCATCGGTGTGGGCGGCGGCGTGCTGCTCGCCGTGCTGCGACTCAGCACCAATCCGGTGTTGAAATATGCAGCTGCGGCATTCACCTGGTTCTTCCGCGCCATCCCGCGCTATGTATTGCTGACCATTTTGGGTGTGGGGCTAATTTTCTTGTACCCCACAATTGATATTGGCATTCCCTTCGGTCAGGAGATCTCGGAACTCTTCGGCTGGGGCTGGGACCCCACCTGGTGGCATCTGGACATGCGCAACATGTCCAATGGAATTCTTATCGGCGCCCTGGGTCTGGGCCTTTCCGAATCTGCCTATATGGCTGAGATTGCCCGCGCTGGCATCGTCTCGGTGGACGACGGGCAGACCGAGGCAGCCGAGGCGCTGGGCATGAGTCATGGCAAGACGATGCGTCGAATCGTGTTGCCACAAGCCATGCGAGTGATCGTGCCACCCACCGGCAATGAGTTCATTGCCATGATCAAGGACACCTCGCTGTTGGCGGCAGTGCCGGTGACCATGGAGCTGTTCTACCAGGCAACGAATATCGCCAACACCACATACAAGGTGATGAGCGCCTATGTGGCAGCCAGTATCTGGTATTTGGTGGTGTGCTCGGTATTGATGCTTTTGCAGAATCTTCTGGAGCGTCATTTCGGACGGGGATTCGCCAAGGAGCAGACCGAGCTCAATCCCGAGGCCAAGCAGCTTCTCGACCAGATGGGACAGCACTGACATGTCGGGCGACAATTCGATGAATACGCAGGCCGCGCCCGATACCGCCGGGTCCACGTTGCCGGGGCAGGGCACCACGGGCCCGGAATTGACCGTGCAGGCCGTCAATGTGCACAAATACTTCGGCCGCAGCCACGTGCTCAAGGGCATCAACATGGAGGTGAAGCCCAGCGAGGTGGTCTGCCTCATCGGGCCTTCCGGGTCGGGCAAGACCACGTTCCTGCGCTGCATCAACCAGCTGGAAAACATTGATGGTGGCCGTGTCTGGGTGAATGGCGAGCTGATGGGCTATGAGGAGCGTCAGGGCCGTCTCCATGTGCTCAACGACGCCGCCAAGGCTCGTCAGCGCCAGCCGATCGGCATGGTCTTCCAGCGCTTCAATCTGTTCCCGCACATGACTGCCGTGCAGAACGTGATGGAAGCGCCCGTGCAGGTGCTGCGGATGTCCAAGGAGAAGGCAGCGGCAGAGGCCGAGCGCCTGCTCGATCAGGTGGGTCTGGCCGAGCACGGCGACAAATATCCCGCGCAACTGTCGGGTGGCCAGCAGCAGCGTGTGGCCATTGCCCGCGCCCTGGCCATGCAGCCCAAGCTGATGCTTTTCGATGAGCCCACGTCTGCGCTCGATCCCGAGCTCGTGGGCGATGTGCTCAAGGTGATGCGTGATCTGGCCGAGGGTGGCATGACCATGGTGGTGGTGACCCATGAGATGGCCTTCGCCCGTGATGTTGCCGACCGTGTGGTGTTCATGGACGCCGGAGTTGTGGTGGAGGAGGGCCCTGCCGCGCAGGTGATCAATCATCCGCGCCAGGAGCGCACCCAGCAGTTCCTCAGCCGAATGGACAATGGCGCTGACGAGGACAACGAATAGGCAGCTTGACCAGGCCTCACCGCCTCACCTGAGCTGTCGAGATGACCGCCCCTCCCCTTGGGTTGTTCCACTGGGGCGGGCGGTCTCCTGCGTTCTACTGCCGGGTTCCATTTGCATCGTGACTATCGGCGAGCTATCTTCGATATATCGACGAACAGTCGACGAGGATCAGCCAGAGCACAACGCATGATCCTGAACAACCCGCGAGGTCTGTGGGTCGAAAGGCCGGGCAGACGCCCGGATGGCACCCACAAGCCACCTCGCAACCCGAATTGGGCATGCTCCACACGTCACCCGATGCATCTCTCACGAGATGCACCTCACGAGAACAAAGCCGTGAAGCTGTCCACACACAACTGAGGACACACGATATGAACAACTACTTTGCAATGGAACAAGACCCCGGTCAGGGGCGTCCCGGACGTGGCCGTCGTGGTCGCGGAGATTGGGGCGGCGGTGGTCGTCATGACCACGGACCCGGCCAGGGACATGGCCACCATGAACAGCAGATGGGCGGATTCGGCCCGATGTCTGCAGGTGGACAGGGGCCGATGGGCCAGATGGGCCCGATGGGATGGGGCCCTCGCGGCCTCCGTGGCGGGGACGAGCGGGGCGCTGGTTTCGGTCCCGGCCCCCATGGGCGCGGTTCGCATGGCCGCGGTCGAGGTCGTCGAGGAGATGTGCGTGCCGCCGTGCTCAACCTGCTCAGTGAGCAGGAAATGACTGGTTATCAGCTGATGGGCGCCATCGAGGAGAAGTCCCAAGGACTCTGGAAGCCCGGCCCCGGCTCGGTGTATCCAGCATTGCAGCTGCTTGCCGACGAGGGCCTCATCGCCCTGGTGGGCGGCGATGGTGAGGGCAAGAAGCCCTATGGCATCACCGAGGCAGGAACGGCCTATCTGGCCGAGCATGCCGATGAGACCAAGGCTCCCTGGGACCGCGTGACCAGCGACATGCAGGGCGTGCGGAGTCTGCGTCCCGAGCTGGAAAAGCTCAGCGCAGCAGTGCGTCAGGCAGCAATGGTCACCGGCGCGGCCCAGCAGGCCAAGGTGAAAGAGGTGCTCACCCGCGCCCGCAAGGACGTTTATCGCATCCTCGCCGATGATGACGCCGAAGAAACCGGCGTCGACGATCAGAGCTGAGTGCTGCTGGTGTGACCGTGCCGCTGATTCCGTGAGCATGGACATGCCCCACACCCTGTGAACGTAGATATGCCCCGAGCAATGTGCTCGGGGCATATTTGCGTTCCTGGCGGCGCCGGGGTCAGCGAGTGGCACCCGGGTTTTCGTCCGGCACGTTCTCCAGATCTGCCAGCCAGGCCCGTGCATTCCCGTCGGATGGCGAACGCCAATCCCCACGTGGCGACAGCGATCCGCCGGCAACCACCTTGGGGCCATTGGGCACTGCGGTGCGCTTGAACTGCGCGCTCATGAAGCGCTTGCAAAACACTGTGAGCCATTTCTTGATCTCGGCCCGTGAATAGGCGGTCTTCTCGTCGTCCGGGAAGTTGGCCGGCCAGGCGCCCTGCTCGGTGTGCGCCCAGGCATGGGTGGCCAGAAAAGCGATCCGGGAGGGCCGCATGCCGTGACGCAGCCAGTAGTAGAGCGCAAAGTCATGCAGCGCATAGGGGCCGATCGTGTCCTGGGTGCTCTGGGGTTTGGCGCCCCCGGCCACAGGAATGAGCTCGGGCGAAATCTCGGTGTCCAGAATCGACTGCAACACCCGCGCAACACGATCGTCGAACTGGCCTGAGGCGATCACCCAGCGAATGAGATGTTGCATCAAGGTCTTGGGCACGCCGCTGTTCACCGCATAGTGACTCATCTGATCGCCCACGCCATAGGTGCACCAGCCGAGTGCCAGTTCCGACAGATCGCCGGTGCCCAGCACGATGCCGCCCCGCTGGTTGGCGATGCGGAACAGGTAGTCGGTGCGCAGACCGGCCTGCACATTTTCATAGGTGACGTCGTAGGAATCGAGTGGATGGCCGAGGTCGTTCAGCATCTGTTCGGCGGCGGGCTTGATGTCCAGCGTCTCGAAGGTGGTGCCAAGGGCCTGCGAGAGCTCGACTGCGTTGTTGCGGGTGTGCTCGCTGGTGGCAAAACCAGGCATGGTGAAGGTGAGAATGTCGGTGCGGGGCCGTCCGGCAAGATCCATGGCACGCGCTGCCACGAGCAATGCCTGGGTGGAATCAAGCCCACCGGAGATGCCGATCACCACTTTGGAATTGCCGATGGCTGCCAGCCGCTGGCTCAGCGCCGACACCTGGATGTTGTATGCCTCATAGCAATCCTGGTTGAGCTGTGCCGCGTCGGCAGGCACGAACGGGAACCGCGCCACCTCCCGCCGCAGGCCCAGATCGGTGCGTGGCGGATCAAGCGTGAAATCAATCGTGCGCAGGGGTGTGGCGAGCTCATGGCGGGCATTGTCGTCAAAAGTGCCATTCCGCAGACGGTCCTGACGCAGCCGATCCAGATCGATGTCGGCAACCGAGGCAGTGGGTGCGCCGGGGAAGCGCTCGGTTTCGGCAAGCAGCTCGCCACTCTCGTAGATCATCGTCTGCCCGTCCCACGACAGATCGGTGGTGGGCTCGCCCAGACCAGCCGCGCAATACACATACGCTGCCAGATTGCGATCGCTTGTTGAGCGGCACAGCAGATGGCGTTCGGCAGCCTTGCCCACAGTGATGGGGGAACTCGAGATGTTCACCAACACCGTGGCGCCACCCAGCGCCGCATGGGCACTCGGCGGAACAGGCACCCAGACGTCCTCGCACACTTCCACATGCACAGCCAGCCCCGGAAGGTCGCGTGCGCGGAAGATCAGATCGGCGCCGAAGGGCACCTGCACCGTGGCTGCGGCGTGTGGTCCGGCGGCTGGATTGGGCGCGGTGAAGCCAGCAGACGTGAACCCCGTCTTGGCATGCGCATGCCAATCAGGCAGTTCAATCGTGGTCTGCGTGGCCCCGGCGCCGTCAGCAAAATGACGACGCTCATAGAACTCCCGATAATTCGGCAGATAGCTTTTCGGCGCCACACCGAGAATCTCGCCCTTGTGCATGACGACGGCGCAGTTGTAGAGCCGATTGCCATTGCGCAACGGAGCCCCCACGACAATCAGCGCAGTGAGTGTGCTGGTCTCGCGCGCAATCACGCCGAGCGCCTCAACAGTGGCCCCGAGCACCGCGTCCTGCATCAACAGATCGTCAATGGCATAACCGGTGAGGCACAGCTCCGGGAACGCGGCCACGGACACGCCCTGGCCAGCAAGCTCACGCGCCTGGGAAACAATGCGCGCCGCATTGGTCGCCGGATCGGCAATGGAAGTATTCGTCGTGGCAGCAGCCACCCGAGCGAAGCCCTGATCGTAGAGCGACGAGAAATTCATGATGCTCCTCACCTGTGCATGATCAGTGTTCCATGCCGCGGGGTTGTTCTCCTTGTTGCTGGTTCCGGCCCAGTGGCGGTGCCCCACGGCCTTGCAATGGGTGGCCCCCTTGCTCTGTGTCGCTTACGCGCTGCGGTGAGTCGCCCATATCC
>CAXYYR010000023.1:0-23730 GCA_964293265.1 uncultured Propionibacterium sp. | reverse complement strand
TACGCAGAAGGGCTCTATGACTCGATGCCCACACTTGACGAGATCGCGGGCGACTTCTGACCAATTTCGCTTCATCATCCCGCGCAGCAGCGCGGCCCGGGAGCCACCTCCGAGAGACGGTGAGCGTCCCGGGTAAGCGCCGATTCCCGGAGCACGGCCGCCGGGCGCAGCCGTCCCTCCATCGACTCTGAGGAGGGACATTCTGGCCATCACACCACCCGCCGATGGCACGACGCCGCGCGTCCGAGAGCAGCCTCTTGGCCTGCTTCAACGAAGGCTGTCTCTGCCCGAGTGCACACGAATGGTGTGCTGCATAGCATTGTGGAGTCAAGGCCTCGGGTCGTGTATGACTTCCACTCCAGAGCGCCGGCGGTAGGTTCACGCAAGAGAGGTCCTCGAAGTCTCTGCCTTGGGCACGGCCCGGCATCCCTGCTCGAGACCGGCGGGTTCAGACCCCGACTACACCCTGGATTCGGATGAGCCGGATTGTCGGTGGCAGCAGGTGCTGATGTCCCGGGCTCACCCGACTCTGTCGGAGGCTCGGGCGTCACAGCGGCATCAAGATAGGTGTAACCGCTGGCATAGAGCTTCTCCACCGTCTCGCCGGTCTGGTTCTCGGTGGATGTGGCCACCACATCAACGGGGCCAGCTGCATGGGCCGGGGTGACAACCGTCCACGTATTGCCCTCGACATGGGTGAGCTCGGTGCCCGGAATGCCGTCGAAGGTCACCGAGGTGAGCGTGTAACCGGGCATGACCACGGCAAGGGGGACATTGGATTGCATTGATGCATTCACGTCTCCCAGGCTGCCGCCGTATGTGTTTCCCCAGGCATAGGCCTTGCCGCCACAGCCGAGTGCAAACGAGTTGTAACTTCCTCCAGATACTTGGGTGATGTCAGCGCACAGTGTGGAGTCGACTGCACGTGGTGTCAGCTGATCGTCAGCTGCACCTGAGCCTCCTTGGCCATCGTCCGTGAGGCCCCATGAGTAGGCAATGCCGCTGGTGGTGGTGGTCGCAGTTGCATGCCAGTTGGTTTCTCCATCAGACACCGAAGTGACGGTGCCGTCCACGCCAAGATTCACCTTGGTGGGCAGCATGACAGGCACTGTTCCCCAGTCGTCCTCTCGGGCGGTGGGGTGCCCGCTGCTCGCGATGCCGGAATTGTCAGCACCCCAGGCGTAGACGTTGCCGTCAGACCCCACGGCCGTGAAATCGCTGTAGTGGCCACTGATCTGGGTGAAGGTGATGCCAGCGGGCATGGTCACTGGAACAGGCACAAATGCGGTTTCAATGCTTCCATTGCCAAGGCCTCCGTCATAGCCATGGCCCCAGGCCCAAGCTGTGCCATCACTGGCCAGTGCCAAGGATGTTTCAAATGACATGCTAGCCAGCTGCGTGAAAGTGACCCCTGCAGGTGTTGAAATCTTTGTGGGCATGGAGTGGTCGACTTCGTCGCCCGTGCCGAGCTGGCCCCCGAAATTGCTGCCCCAGCTCCACGCAGCGCCAGTTGAGTCGATGGCCAGTGAGAACTTCGGCGCAGCTTCCACTGTGGTGATGGTGACCCCATCGGGGAACTGCACTTGCGTGGGAAGATTCACGATGAGGTCGTCCCCGCCGCCAGTTTCACCATTTCCGATCTGGCCGTCGCTATTGGAACCCCATGCGTACACGTTGCCGTCTGCCCCAATGGCCAGAGCGTGGGAGCCACCTGAACTCAGCTGAGTAATGGCTACGTCATTGGGCATCTGAATCTTGGTGGGAAAATCAACACTGCTTGTATCGCCCAGCCCCAGTGCGCCGTAATGGCTCCAACCCCAGGTGTAGGCGTTCCCGTCGTTTGCCAGCGCGATAGCGCCATCGGCAAGTGCAGCGATCGACTCAAACTTCAGCCCGGTGTTCTCCACCTCCAGCGTCACGGTGGTGCCGCCTGCCACCGGGCCGGAGTCCGGGGTGAGCGTGGTGGAATCGGCGGCGGCGCCCAGCGGAGCCAGTGTGAGGCTGGCTGCCAAAAGGGTGCCGAGTGCGCCAAGAGATAGGCGTGCGCGGGTCAGGGGCATGGGGGTCCTTCCACATCAATGTGGGCTGCGTGTATGTGGGGGTTCAATAAAAAGTGAGTGCGGCAGTTCTACGCACGTTACCGGCGCAGGGAATCACTGTCCACCGCGCAAAATGGCCCCGACTAGGGGGTTCGCGGCATAATAGTTGAACTGGCGTATAACTTTCTCATCTCCAGTGCTCTGTGCGCGTCAACCCCGGCCGAGGAGATTTATCGTGCGAACTGCGCTGCATCGTCACATGGAACGAGTGCGGGAGGCCAAGGCTGAGCCGGGCCGCTGGCGCAAGCTTCCTGCTGTGCTTGCAGCTGCCGCGCTGGCCCTTGCCGGGCTGGGAGTCAATGTGGATTCCGCCTCGGCAGAAAATCCGCCCACGCCTGTTTCCGGGCCTGATGAGGGCGGCACAACAGTCACCATCCCCGATGAATTGTCCAATGTGCAGTTCGTCAAGGTTGAGGCACAGGCGTCGGGGTCCATCGGCCTGGATACCCAGGGGAATGCCTGGTCGTGGGGCCTGAATCTGAAGGGCCGCCTCGGACAGCCAGTCAACTGAGGCAAGTACAAGACCCCCACCCGCATACAGATGCCTGCTGGCGTCACCATCACTGATCTCAGCGCCGGCGGTCACCATGCGTTGGCCATTGGATCTGATGGCAAAACATATGCGTGGGGATATTTCGAAAACGGCCGCTTGGGTGCTGGTGTGGCAACCGCTCCCACCTACACTCCGGCACCCGTGTCGGTTCCCGATGGTGTCACTTTTGTTGACGTGGAAGCGGGCGGCGATCATTCGTAAGCACTCGACACCGAGGGCAACGCGTGGTCGTGGGGCGACAATGACACCGGCCAATTGGGCAACAGCACTACGGGGGAGCAATGGGTGCCCGTGAAGGTGACCATGCCCGCCGGAGTCACGTTCACGCAGATCGCGGCTTCCGAGGTTGGCGGTGTGGCGCTCACCAGTGAAGGCATCGCCTACAGCTGGGGCACTGGGAAATCTGGCGGTCTGGGCAACGGCACCGTGGCTGATTCCCGCAAGCCGGTGCCCGTCACCATGCCGGCTGGTGTGACATTCACTCAGGTCACAGGTGGTTTCGGTGGTTTCGGGGCCATCGGAGACGACGGAAAGCTCTATGCCTGGGGCTCCGATTCCGATGGGGTGGCAACGGGCGGTCACAGCACCACGGATGCCAGTGGCAATGTGGTGAACATCTTGGTGCCCACCGAGCTTGATCTGGGCACGGACGCCGAGGTGACGGCTGTCTATGGCGGACCCAAGGGCTCAGGCGGGGAGCACATGGCCGCCACCACCGCTGATGGCGTCACCTACACATGGGGCATTGGCTCCAAGGGCCAGCTGGGTTCGGGTGAGGCAGACAAGTCAACGGTGGTTCCACGCGCAGTTGATTCCACTCTGTGCGGTGATTTCAGCTTCGTCGCAGTCTCTGAATTTCAGACCACTGCCGTTGGTTGCGGGGGCCAGCTCTACACCTGGGGTGATTACAACGACGGCACGGCCTTGGGCGACGCCGCCGGCACCATTACCTCCAGCGTCCCCGTGGCAGTCGTCATGCCGATTCGCACCATCTCGGGCGTGACTTTCGACGGACTTCCGGGCACCGGGCTCACCCAGGCTGCTGATGGCACGTGGACCGTCGTCACCCCTGCCCATGACGCCGGGGCCGTCGATGTGGTCGTGTCCACCACTGCTACGAACGGCACCGACCCGTTGACCAATCTTTATGCCGACTCGTTCACTTACATCGGAGAGGTGACTCCTGCCGAGCCGACCCAATCGGGTGCCACGGTGACGATTCCCACGACTGTTGGTGTGGATTACAAGGTTGATGGCGAGATCGTCACGGGCGAGATCGTGTTGGACGATCAGGAGAGCATCACCGTCACGGCCGTTCCCCAGTCGGCATATGTGCTGGCTGATGGCGCAACTGCTTCGTGGGACTTCACGTTTGCTCTGCCGCGTGTGACTCCTACTGATCCGACTCAGGTTGGCGACACCGTCACCATTCCCACGACCGTTGGCGTCGATTATCAGATCGATGGCAAGACGGTGACTGGTGATCAGGTGCTTGCCGACCAGCAGTCGATCACCGTGACTGCTGTTGCGCAGACCGGCTATGTCATTGCTGACGGTGCTCAGACCGAGTGGAATTTCAGCTTTGCTCTTCCTCGGGTCACTCCTGGTGTTCCGACTCAAGTTGATGACAAGGTGACGATTCCCACTACGACCGGTGTGGATTACAAGGTTGATGGTGAGATCGTGACGGGCGAGATCACCCTGGATGATCTTGAGTCGATCACCGTGACTGCCGTTGCCCAGACCGGTTATGTCATTGCGGATGGCGCTGAAACCTCGTGGAATTTCACCTTTGCCTTGCCGCGTGTGACTCCTACTGAGCCGACTCAGGTTGGCGACACTGTCACGGTCCCGACGACTGTTGGTGTTGATTACCAAGTCAACGGTGTGACGGTGACGGGTGATCAGGTGCTGGCTGACCAGCAGTCCATCACGGTTACGGCGGTTGCCCAGACGGGCTATGTGATCAAGGACGATGCAACAGTTTCGTGGGACTTCACGTTTGCTTTGCCTCGTGTGACGCCGGATGTTCCGACCCAGGTCGATGACAAGGTGACGATTCCGACCACGACCGGTGTGGATTACAAGGTTGATGGACAAACCGTTACGGGCGAGATCACTTTGGCTGATCAGCAGAACATCACCGTGACTGCTGTTGCCCAAGCGGGCTACGTCATTACTGATGGGGCCACGGCCACTTGGTCGTTCTCCTTTGAGCTCCCACGAGTCACGGCAGCTGCTCCGACTCAATCAGGTGACACCGTGACCATCCCGGCCACCGAAGGTGTTGATTATCAGATCGACGGCAAGACGGTGACTGGTGATCAGGTGCTCACCGACGGTCAGAGCGTTACTGTCACCGCAGTTGCCCAAACCGGTTATGTCATTGCTGACGGTGCTCAGACCGAGTGGACCTTCAGTTTCGCTCTGCCGCGTGTGACGCCTGCGATCCCGACCCAGGATGGTGACACTGTCACGATCCCCGTCACCGAGGGCGTCGATTACCAGGTGAATGGCGAAACCATCACCGGAACCGCCAACGCGCGAGCTGCCCGAGCGGCTGCCGGTGCCCGTGAGGTGGTGCTGGCCGATGGTGAATCCATCACCGTGACTGCTGTTGCCCAGACCGGTTATGTCATTGCCGATGGGGCAGCAACTGAGTGGACCTTCAGCTTCGCGCTGCCGCGTGTGACGCCCGATGAGCCAACCCAGTCGGGTGACACGGTGACGATCCCAACAACTGAGGATGTCGACTATCAGGTGGATGGCAAGACGGTCACCGGTGAGCTGACAGTTGCTGACGGGCAAACCGTGAAGATCACTGCTGTTGCCCAGGCCGGTTATGTGCTGTCTGATGGCGCCGAGGACGAGTGGTCCTACGCCAATGCGGCAGACATTGTGGAGCCCGGCGCATCAGCGTCGACTGATGGAACAGCAGCCGATGAAGCGGCTCAGGGCGCTGAAACTGACACAGGCGGTGAAGCTGCCGGTGGCCTGCTTGGTCTCGGAGCAATCCTCACGCTGGTGGGCGCCGGGGCGACTGCCCTTGTGCGCCGCAAGCGCCATTGATTGACGGCTGAAGAAAGGGGCTCCGGATAATTACCGGGGCCCCTTTCTTGTCATGCGGCTGTTTCCCAGGCGGCCACCCAAAGCTAGAACCACGATGTCACTGTGGTGAACACCAATTTGATGTTCAAAATTGTCAGCGCCACAGCTGCTGTCCAGCCGAGCACCGTCATCCAGCGTTTGTTCACAAAACGCCGGCCCATGATGCGTTTCGAGCTGGTGAACCACACCAGGGGCACCATGGACAGCGGCAGCGCAATCGACAGGAACACCTGGGTGTCAACGAGCAGCACGTCGAGCATGTGCTCTGATCCGCCAAAGGCGATCGTGAAGATCACCACCGGAACAACGGCTATCAAACGGGTAACGACGCGGCGCATCCACAGCGGCACGCGCAGCCGAATGAAACCTTCCATCACCACCTGGCCGCTGAGCGTGCCGGTGATTGTCGAGTTTTGGCCCGACGCCAGTAAGGCCACAGCAAACAGCGTGCTCAACACGGGGGAGGCAATGGCCCCGGCGAGATCAGGGTTCTGCAGCGCCGCATACAGCGACCCAAAAGTGGAGAGATTTTCGCCAGCGCCGAAGAACAATGCCGCGCCCAGAATCAGCAGCAGACAGTTCACAATGAATGCCGCGCTCAGTTGCAGATTGGAATCCCAGGTGGCAAAGCGCAATGCATTCGCCTTGGCGGCATTGTCGTTGCGGTCGTAGTCACGCGATTGCACGAGCGCCGAATGCAGATACAGATTGTGTGGCATCACCGTGGCGCCAACAATTCCCAGGGCCATCGTGAGTTCGGCCGGATGCAAGACATCGGCGGAAGGCACGAAACCCTCGAACAGCTCGGGCAATGCCGGCCCAGCCAGAATCACCTCGTAAAGGAACACCACCATGATCGTGATAATCAGGGTGGCAACAATCGCTTCGATTTTGCGGAAACCAATGCGCATCAGCAACAACAGCAGGAACACATCGAGCACGGTGATGAGCACGCCGGCGATCATGTTCATGCCGAACAGCAGGTGCAGGGCGATCGCGGCTCCGATCACCTCGGCAATGTCGGTTGCCATGATGGCCAGCTCGGCAATCACCCACAGTGCAAAACCCATCCGGCGGCTGGTGTGGGCGCGGGTTGCCTGGGCCAGGTCCATGCCTGTGACGATGCCCAGCTTTGCCGACATGTGCTGGAACAGCATTGCCACAAGGCTCGACACCAGAATCACCGACAGCAACCGATAGCCGAACTGCGAGCCGCCACCAATGGAGGTGACCCAATTCCCCGGGTCCATGTAGCCCACGGCAACCAGCGCGCCCGGCCCCGAGAAGCTCGCCAGCGAACGCCAGAAACCGGTGCCCGGCGCAGGAGTGCGCACCGTGCCGTTGATCTCTTGCAAGCTCAGCCCATCGGCAGGACTCACTAGCTTGTGGCGCCGGCCAGACTGCGGGGCATCACGTTTGAGGCGGCCTCCGCGCATATCTGTGTGCTGCGGGTCCGCGCCTTGCTCGTGTTCGTGGTCGGCCTCTGACATCGCCTGCAGTCTAGAGTTCGTGCACCCGAAACCTCAAGTTTCTAAGACCGTAAACGCGCCGGCAAGCGTGCAATAATCGAACCGTGCCATCTGAACGCCGCCCTGAATCAGAGCCCAGCCTTGCCCCTGAACCCACTACAGCCCTGGCGCCCACAACTGCTCAGGAGCAGGCACTCAAGGTGATCTGGGGATTGGGTGAACATGACGACGCCCCGGTGAGTGTCACCCGTCTGGCAAGCGCACTTGGTCAATCCAACTCTGCCGTCTCCGAGATGGTGAAGCGCCTCGACGAAGCCGGTCTGGTGAGCCACGAAAAATATGGCGCAATCCACCTCAGCGCCGATGGCCGCCGGATTGCTGTGGGCATGGTCCGTCGTCACCGGCTGCTGGAAACCTTCCTGGCCACGGTGCTCGACTATCCCTGGGACGAGGTGCATCGCGAGGCGGATGCCCTGGAACACGCCGTGTCCAATACCCTCATCGAGCGCATAGATGCCCGGCTTGACCATCCCCGCCATGATCCCCATGGCGATCCGATCCCGGCACCGGACGGCACTGTCGCCGACCCGGGGACCACTCGCCTGTCAGAACTGGAATCAGGCCAGTCGGGGCTTATCGCCCGTGTGCGCGATTCCGACCCGCAGTTCCTGCGTTTCCTCACTGACAAGGGCATCACACTGGGCAGCTCGGTTGCCAGACTGGACGGTGAACCTTATTCGGCCGATGTGGTGATGCAGCTGGAAGGCGCACGCGACACCGTCACCCTTTCGGCGCAGCTGGCGCGCACCATCTGGGTGAAGCCGCTGAAGAGCTGAGTGCCGTCAAACTCGGCTCGGGCTGCCCCGCCAGCTACAGCGCCTGACGCTTGGCCACGCGCGTCAGGGCAAGCTCGGCTGAATGCTCCAACCTTGCCGAGCCCGGTTGCCCCTCGCCCCACACCGGCTGGCCGTCAACAATGGCTGCCACCAGACGTCCACGATCAACAAGGATCGGGCGGAACATGCCGTTCTTCGACGGGCAAATCAGCTTCTCTCCCAGCTCGTCGGTGAGGCAACTGCGGTCGCGGTAACCAACATGAAGCTCGTCGAAGGCGGGCAGCGCGAGAGTACGACGTGCCTGCGGCAACGACTGGGCTGCAAGATCTGCCAGATCGGCCCGCAACACGAAATCACCGGCCGGTGCCGGGGAACTGGCGCGTCCGCCAGCCACGCTGTGCGCCAGGGCCACCAGCTGCTCACCGGTCATCCGCAGCAGCGGCACCATGCGACTGCCGTCGAAAGCCTCAGCCCCCGGGTGGTCGCTTTCTGAGATGGCTGCGTCCAGGGCCCGCTTTGCTTGGGTTTTGGAAAGGCCGGTCCAGCGGGCAAGATCGTCGGCCGTGATGGGTCCATGGCTGGTGGCAAAGCGGCGAGCTATTTCAGCCAGGGCTGCCGGGTCACCAGCGTGCACCGCGCCGCCGGTGGGTGAGCCCGGACCGCTTGAAGCATCCGGCAGGGAGCGGGCGTCAATCATGAGCGAATCGTTGCCAGCGAGCGGACCCTGCACCAGATAGCCCTCATGGTGCAGCCCCAGAAGCAGCGCGCGGCGATATGAACCCTGAATATCGGATTGTCCTTCGTGACGCATCAGCCCCTCGGACCTCCACGCCTCCAGCAGACTCGCACGCGTTGCTGTGGGCATCTGTCCGGCAGAGCTTGGCGCCATGAGGCCGTAGGCGAGCTCTGCCGCCTTGGCCAGCAGGGCATCGTCAATGCCGTATTCAAGTTCGCGGCGGCGTTGCAGGGCATCGCGACGCCCTGCCAATGCCAGCCGCAGCCAGTGATGGTCCTCGGTGGTGGTGACATGAACCGTGCCGCGCATGGGCCAGGAACGCACCAATTCGCCCCGGTTGAAGGCCTCACGAACGCCACGTGTGGTGCCACCGGCTGTGCGCACTGCCACCGCATCCAGCGACGAGGTGAACCGTTGCCCCTGCATCGCCAGCTGCTGGCGCACCGCCTCATGCGCGCTGCCAGCTGCCGTTGCTGGCACGAGCCCCTGCGCCACTATGCGCAGCAACGAAATGGGGGCGGGGATTGCAATGGCATCAACGTTTTTTGGCACGATCTCACGCTACGCCAGCGGGCCCAACGGGCCTTGGTCAGCCGGGCATGGCTCGTCCCGGAATCGCTGCACAGCAGACTCACAGGAATGTTTTCTGGAGCGTGTAAAACTGGGACACCTCAGTCCACTTATTTTCATCACCAAGAGGTAACCCGTGCCATCGCAACTTTTCAGTCCCATCACCATCCCGGCGCCCCAGGGCCCGGGCCTCACCCTGCGCAATCGTGCCGTCGTGCCTCCGATGTGCCAGTTCGAGCTTGAGCGCCACGACGGGATTGCCCGCGAGTGGCACCAGCAGCACTACGGTGCGCTTGCAGCCGGTGGCTTCGGCCTGATCACCGTTGAGTCCACCGGCGTGGAGCCTCGTGGCCGTATCTCACCTGCCGACCTCGGTCTGTGGAATGACGAGCAGGCCGCTGCCCACGCCAAGCTGGTGGATTTCATGCACAGCCAGGGCGTGGCAGCTGCCATTCAGCTGAACCACGCCGGCGGCAAGGCCGGCACGTGGCCGGAGAGATTCAACGCACCGGACGGCACTGTGCCGGTTGACCAAGGCGGCTGGCAGACGCTCGGCGTCACGGATCAGCGTGTCTTCCCTGCGCTCGACGCACCCCAGGCATTGGATGCCAAGGGCATTGCCCAGATCGTCGAGGACTTCCGGCAGGCTGCTGTGCGCGCTGATGCTGCTGGCTATGACGCCATTCAGATCCATGGCGCCCACGGCTATCTCATTCACCAGTTCCTGTCGCCGCTCACCAATACGCGCACCGATGAGTACGGCGGAGATTTGGAGGGCCGTTCCCGGTTCATGAGGGAAGTTGTCGATGCTGTGCGTTCTGCGTGGCCTGCGACGAAGCCGCTCGGCATTCGGGTGAGCGCCACTGATTGGACCGACAAGGGTTTGTCGGCCGATGAGGTTGCCGCTGCCATGCGCGAGCTGGTCGACAACCATGGAATCACCTGGGTTGATGTCTCCTCAGGTGGTCTTGATGGCGGCCCGATTCCTGTGGGCCACGGCTATCAGCTGCCGGGTGCCCAGACGGTGAAGCAAGCCCTGGCGGGCACCGGCGCACTGGTTGCCGGGGTGGGTCTCATCACCGATGCGGCCGAAGCCGAGACAATCATCGAGAGCGGCACTGTTGATCTGGTTGACGTGGGGCGCGCGGCATTGCGCAATCCGCACTGGGCAGCTGTGGCTGCGCGCCGCCTGCATGTTCCGATCGATAAGAATCCCGTGAGCCCGTACTACTGGCGCGCGTTCAAGTAGGGGGTCATTCCGCAGGGAATGATTCAGCAGGCAACTGGTCAGCAGGCAACTGGTCAGCACAGCGGAACTGCGGCATACCAACGCCGCCGGTTCTCGCCGTACAGATGAAGAACAGCAAATATGGGTGGGGCTCCGTCACATGCGGAGCCCCACCCATAGTGCGTTGTTGCTGGTCGCGCCCTCAGCGCTGCGCGGCCACGGTGGCCAGTTCCTGGTCCAACGAGGGTTCAGCAACCGCGGCGCCAGCTTCGTGCTGCGTGCCGCTTGAGGAATGAGCGCCGTGCTGCCCACGCATCAGCAGGCCGAGCACCAGACCGACCACTCCGAGCACGATCGAGAAGACGAATCCTTCACGCACCCCGAAGACGGTGGCTGCGGCCTGGTTTATGCCCATGCCCTCGGCCGCCATCGTGCCGGCGCTCAGCAGAGCTGCGGCAAATGCGGTGCCGATGGCGCCGCCCACCTGCTGCAGGCTGGCAATTGCCGTGGCCCCGTCTGCTCCGAGCGCGCCCGGCAAGGCGTTGAGGCCGTGGGTCTGCGCGGGTGTCATGGTGAGCGGAACGCCGATCATGAGCAGGCAGTTGAAGGCGATCAGCAGCCACAGCGCGGAGTCGTTGCCCATCGTGAGGAAGAGCACGCTGGCCACCACGCTGAGTGCGAAGCCGATGCGAGCCAGCACCCAGGGGCGGTGCACATCGGAAGCGTGACCGGCCCACACCGAGATCACGCCGTTGACCACACCGGCGGGCAGCATGATGAGGCCGGTGATGAAGACCTCAACCGAGCGGCCACGTTCCAGATACATCGGGATGAGGAAGATTGCGCACATCATGAGTGCCTGATTGGCCAGGATCATGAAGGTGGCCAGGGTGAAATTGCGGTGGGCAAAGATGCGCACATTGAGCACGGGCTCGTCGAGATGGAGCTGGCGATGCACGAAGCCGGCGAGAATCGCCAGGCCGCCGACAATGCAGACCCACAGGATGGGGCTGGTGGGTCCGAGTGTTCCGGCCGAGCTCACGCCGAAGACGAAGAGGCCGAGACCCACTGTGCAGGCGGCGACGGAGAGCACGTCGACATGTGGACGGCTGATGGGCTGCATATTGCGCAGGAACACGAGTGCGATCACGGCGGCAACCGCGATGATGGGCAGTTGTACCCAGAAGATCCACTGCCAGCCGATGGTCTGCATCACCAGACCGGCGATGGTGGGGCTCACAGCGGGGGCGAACATGAGCACCAGGCCCACCATGCCCATTGCGTGACCGCGGCGTGCTGGGGGATAGGCGGCTGCGGCGGTGGACAGGATCACCGGGATGAGCATTCCGGTGCCGATGCCCTGGAAAAGACGTCCGACCAGCAGCATGCCGAAACCGCTTGCCATGCCGCTGATCACAGCGCCGATGGTGAAGGCGATGAGCACGGTGAATACGAGTTGACGGGTGGTGAACCACCGCATGAGCAGGCTCGACATCGGAAGCAGCACGGCCACCACCAGCAGATATGCGGTGGTGAGCCACTGTGCAGTGGCGGCGGTGATGCCGAAGACGTGCATGAGGTCGGGCAGCGCGATGTTGAGCGCAACCTCGCTGAACATGCCGATGAAGCCGCCCAGCAGGGGGCCGAGCAGGATGAGAAAAGGCCGCGTTGAAGCGCTGGCCTGTGCGTCGGAAGTCAAGGAGTGTCCTTCTGGGGAGGCCGAACGAGCCGGTCAATCCCGGGATGGTTCTGAAAAGATAACTATTGCACCATACACGACCAACAGGGCAGGGTGTAAGCCGTGGATGAATCAGAGCTGTCAGCATCGCGTACAGCTGAGTTGGGTGACCTTGCCGAGCGCATCTTGCGTGTGGCACGCCGGCTGGATGCCTATCGGTTCCGTGACCCCGACATCACGCAGGTGAGTCCGGTTGAGGCCATGCTGTTGCGCTACATCGACGACTATCCGGGCACGAGCCCCGGCGCGATGGCGCGCGCCCTGTTGATGCGGGGCAGCAATGTGAGCTCGGGGCTGCGCTCCCTGGAGGGCAAGGGGCTGGTGCGGCGTGAGGCCGACAAGGCGGATGCCCGGGTTGTGCATCTGTTTGCCACCGATCTGGCACAGGTGAGCGTGCACAAGGTGCGGGCCGAGTGGGGCAGGATGCTTGCCGGGCAGCTGCCGTCCGACGTCGACGTGACGGGCCTACAGCGAATACTGGCCACCCTGGATCATGCCCCGAACAATTCGTGATTTTGGGAAATGCCTAGTGGGAGCTTGATTCTGTGGATTGATCAGCGTGATTGTGCTGATCAACAACTGCACTGACACATAGTTGAAACTCATTTCTGGTGGAAATGACCTCAAAAATCCACGTATTATCCTGCCTGCCCGTGATTGAACCCCCATAGGTCAGGAGCAGTAATCGTGAAACCCCCCAGTTCTTCGAGCCCCTCGATGCCCCAGCTTCCCCTGCATGCCTGGGACCCCGCACATGGTGAGGATCAGCTGCTGCACAAACGTGACTTGCTCGACGAGCTGCTGCAGGAGATCGATGACCGACGCGCCTCGTTGGAGCGCACCTACGACCGGTTCCGGGGGCAAGTTGTCAGCCTGAAAGTCATGGGTCATCCCCGGGCTGATGCGCTTCACGAACAGCTCGTCAGCCAGGCCGACAACCATGCCCAGACGATTGCCAAATTCGGTTCGCTGGAAAAGACCGTCCGTGGTGAACGTGACAAGGTCGAGCGCGAGCTGGCGATCATCGCGCGTGATCGCGAGACGGAACGATGACGCGGCTGAGTCCGCACGATGCCCCGGATGGGGACCCCAGCGATGCGACGGCCCGTTCGCGCAAGCACAGGGAACGCCTTGACCAATTGCAGAGCGACGATGGCGAGCTTGAGCGGTTGGATGCCGTGCTGCAGGAGATGCGACGGGATCGCCGGCGCCATTTCGAGGAGACCAATCAGCGGACGGCGAGGCTTGCCCGCTCTGGCGACAATCCGGGTTCCGATGGCTTCAGGATGGCTCAGCACCAGGCGCGCCGACACCACGAACAGAAGCTGGAAGAGCTGGATCGTCTGGTGGGAAAGATCCGTCAGCAACGCGATGACCTTGAGCGGGACATAAAACGTGAGCGAGCCAAGGCAGCCGAAAGGGGTAGGGCACATGGTGGCAACAACTAGACGGCCGCAACGTCTGGCACCGCGGCGGGGGGAGCGGCTCTACCGATTGGTCACCGTGCTGGTGCTTGTTTTCGTGCTTCTCACCGGTGTTGGTGCGGTGATCGGACGGGTTCACCACCAGGTGGGTTTGAACAACCGGATCATTGAGGCTGAATATCTACTCTCTCAACGTTTGGTTGCAAGTTTTGAAGGAGTAACACATATAGAGTTCCTGGGATATTACGAGAATGATTTTATGATAGGCGGGGTTGAGTTCGGGTTCAGAGTGAATGGCTATCAGGATCTCGCAAAAATTGGACAGGATCTGGATTCAATTACCCAATCAGATGTGAACAGGGCGAGGCTTTCATCGGCTGGAAGTGATTGGATACAAGACGCAAAAGGATGGTATGCCAGAACTTCAGAAAGTAAGATTCGTGCTCGGGATAGTTTGTTAGATCTAAACTCAAAAGATATGGAACACGTTGCAATAGATTATAATCTGTACAATCTATACAATTGAATACCAAATAAAACGCAGTAATTCTTGTCAAGACGTATTCGCACCGAGGAGTAGGTATGGTTGCTCTTTCAGAAAAGCAATTGTTTGATCTGTCGGATGAGGCTTACAAGGTTGATCCAGGCCATGAGAAGTATGCGTCTGGACCGAAGCTTGGCGCTGATCTGGATGTCGGCGCAGGCAGCAGTGCGGTTAAATGCCGGGTTGTTGAGGTTGCTCATCGGTCGGAGAATGGGTTTGAAGCCATCACCGTGGTCCCGATCAACCCAGACGGCAGCGAAGACTGGGAGAACGTCACCGTCGTTTATGCAGGAACAAAAAGTACTGATCCAGATGATGTTGGCACTGATGTGGTGGCATTTGGTATGGGCGATCGTGATGGCCAAGGACAAGACGCATTGGATATGGCTCATCGTGCCGAGGCCAAGGCAAAAGAGCATGGTGCAAGTGGCCGTGTGAAGACCTCTGGTCATTCTCTTGGTGGTGGACTTGCTCTGTACGTAGCGATTCGGATGGGGTTGTCATCAGAGACGTTCTGCGCGGCAGATCCGTGGCTGATGCTGACCGAAGCTGAGCGTCGCTACGCGTTGACGCACCCGGATGAGCGTATCGATAACCGTGTATTGAATGATGGAATTACAGGTCGATCAAATCTGTTGACCACCGGTTCTCATAATCGTTCTGCCGCTATCAGGTGGGTTGGAGGTGATGGTCATTCCCTTGACAAGATTCTGTTCAATGGTGATGGAACCATAGTTCGGGACCAGGTTTCGCCAGAAGAGTTGAAGCGTCGCATGTTGGCTGATGCGGCACTCATCGCGGGGATCGGTGGACTGGTGCCCCTTCTGTTTTCTCCCTACATGGTAGGTAGCTCCAGTCGAGTGGCGTTGGACGATTCGAAGCGTCAGAAGATTTCGTCCAATTTGGATGCGGCCATGGATGCTGCGGTAGGTGCTCGTCGGGTGAATGATCGGGTGCCCGAGCAGATGGAGGAGGCCTTCAACGAGGTGCGAGCTCTCGCTGGCAGCCTTTTGGGTGTGGTGATGAATCAATCTGTGATTGATGCAGCGATTGTTCGAGCCCGTCTGCGTCCGGAGCACCATTACGATCCTGATGCGATTGCCCAGTCATCTGTGGATGCTTCGTCCTTCATGAGGGAGTGCCAGGAGCTCAAGGACCGGATCAATCAGGTGATGGACGGGATCGTCGCCACAGATAGCCAAGCCGCTTACAACTTTGTGATGGGGAATTGATGATTGACCGGATCAAGCAGGCCATTGCCGACTTGCAGGCCTCCATGGCTGTTGCTGAGGCAGCGATTGATGCCTCCCTGGCAGAGGCGGCGTTGGAGTGCGCGTTGATCGGGGCCTACCGCGCGGTGCAGGTGAGAGCCATGGCTGAGTCACACAGTTGCAGGGCTGGGGCCCAAGGGGCTCTCACCGGTGCTGGCGATGCTGTCGATGACGCTATGGATGGTCGAGCTGCTGATGCCGCCGTGGAGCGCACTGATCGGCTGGTGAAGAGGACCGACTTCAACAACGGCATCACCTCGATCCGATGACGGAGCAGGCTGTCGAGTCAACTACGCCAAGGACCAGATGGCCACAACGTTTGGCGCCGCGTCGCGGGGAGCAGCTGTATCGAGTGGTCACCGTGCTGGTGGTTGCTTTCACTCTGATGGTGGGCATTGGCGCAGCGGTCTGGAGGGTCACATATCAGGTGGGCGTGAACAGCCGGCTTGTTGAAACTGAGTACATGGTTACACGCAGACTGGTCGCAAATTTTGAAGGCATCAAACAGGTTGAATTTTTGGGATACCACGATCCCGGTCATTTTGTGGGGCCCACGCATTTCAGCTTTAGAGTTAACGGATATGAGGATTATATTAAGGTTCCTGGTGACCCCGGTAAACACAGTTATCGGGATGTTAGCTTAGCGGAGCTGTCTTGGTCGGGCCCGTTCTGGACACTAACGGAAAACGAATGGTATGCCGGAAATACTTCTCTAGGCATTGATATACGTGATGAAGAATTGAGAAACGAAGAGATACATATGGATGATGTCGTCATTGATTACAGCGTCGCATGGCGTGAGTAGTTTGAGGTAACCACAAGCAAAAATCAATCGAGCCACGTCGAACATCATCATTACCTACGGGTTGGACTGAGAGTTGACCCAGCGGATGGTGTTGTCTGTTCAGCGCCCTGACTCTGCGGATTGCTTAGGGTGATGCAACACGGCCCCACCACGTGCGGCAACGCAGACCTGCCGCCATCGGTTCCACTGATGGCTGGGCAGCTCACGGCTTCGTGATGGGGAACTGATCCATCCACAACTCCCGGTGGCCGGGGTAGCAGCCGAAAGCGCCCGAACCTGTGCGTTCGCTGTATGCGGATTGTTGCCCCAAATGCGGTGTGGCTAGGGGAAACGCTTAATCCGGCGCCATGCGTCGCAGAAATTAGTGCAATAGATCTTGTCGATGCACTTTCCCTTGTCAGAGCCATGATCGCATTCCCATGGGTTGCAAAACCCCTAGTCAGAGCCCATTTTAGAAATGGTAGCGCAGGTGGCAATAAATAATTCCATTTCCCTAGGGTGTTGGAGTTGGCTCGCCATCCGGGCGTCCAAGAACATGGAGGTTGTTTCATGTCTCGAATTTCGGTGACGCCTGAAGAGCTTGCTTCGCAGGCCGGTGTCTACCAGCGCGCTGCTGCCGGTATCCAGGATCAGATCAATGCTGTGCAGGCAATGAATGGCCAGATTGCTGGCGAGTGGGAAGGCGCAGCTTTCCAGTCCTACCTGGCTCAGTACGAGCAGCTCGCCGGTCACGTGAACCAGTTCGTCGGCCTGATGAACCAGATTCATTCCCAGGTTGTCGATTACGCCGGCCTGGTGGCTGAGCGCGATCAGCAGGATGCTCGCGCTTTCGGCCTGATGTGAGCCCTCGGGGTTGAGGCTGGTCGCAGGCCATGAGCCCGCGGCCAGCCACCCCACACAACCCACCATCTGCACACTGCGCTCTACCAAGCACAAGCCCACCGCCAAAAAGACCCCCGTCATGGCTGAATTCACCCAGCAAGACCTGGCAGCAATATCAGATGCTGCCAACCATGCTGACACCTTTGACCCCGAGCATCCGTTCAGGGCTCTGTCAGGCGATTCCGGCTACCGAATCGTCGATTTCCAGGCATATCCGGTCACCGGCTTCCAAGGAATCGTGGTTGTTCCCACCGACGGGAACAACAAGAACCCCGACTGGGCACACATGACAGTGGCATATGGAGCCACTGATCCTTCGCAACCAAACGATGTGATCACCGATGTGACGGCTTTCGCCGGGGCTGTCCGGGCGGGCCAGCCAGACCAGGCGATCCAGCTCGCCAACCGCGCCGAGCAGATCTCGCTGGCCCATGGCGCCGGCGGCTCACTAAATTTCACCGGACACTCCCTCGGCGGCGGATTGGCTGAATATGCCGCCGTCAAGAAGGGCATGCCCGCCACAACCTTCTGTGCAGCCGATCCGGGCCTGCTGCTCAACCCTGCTGAATTGGCCTGGGCAAAGGCCCACCCTGATCAGCTCTTCGACATTCGTGTAGCTGACGATTGGGTCACGGGGTTCACAAATCTGGTGACCACCCAGAAATTCAACTCCGTTGCCAGCGTGATCTGGGCCACTGGCAAGGGGCATGACCTCAAGGCGCTCACATTCGATGGCAACGGTCTGGTCAATGTTGATGGCTTGACCCACGCCGCGCGAATGAAGCTTATGGGAACCATGCTCACTCGGGCCGGTTTGGTGCGGGGAGCTGTGCTTGCCGATGGCCTACTGCCCTCAGGCCTTGGGGGCCCACTTGTCGATTGGCTTGCATACAACATGAGCAAGCGCGTGGCTCTGGACGAGCGCGAGGCCAAACAGATCGTGCCCAAGCTCAATGAGGCTGCCGAGATCGCAGACGAGATCCGTCGCCGCATCAACAGGATTCCGGACGAACTCGAAGACGCCTACGACGAGCTGCAACGCACGGCGATGAGCATGCTCGGGGGATTGGTTGGGGGCGACCGGCTGCGCCAGGCAATGGTCAACCACCGCATGTCACCGGAGTTCCATCTCGACACGGAGTCGCTGGAAGCAGCAGCCCGAAGAGCACGCAAATGCTCGGACGAATGCACTGAATTGGGCGTCAAGGTGCAGAAGGTGCTCGACGGAATCGTTGCGGTTGATGCCGTGGGCGCTGAATCATTCATGAGCGGTGGAGGACAGTACTGATGGCGATGATGTGGCCGGCGAACCAGTTTGATGTCGATGATCTGGTCGATGGAATCGGCGATTTTATCGATGGCGCTGCCAGACAGCTCGGTGAGGCAGCCGAAAGCTATTCGAACTTTCTCGCCAGCGCCGAGCAGCAGCTGAACCACTGGGTTGCCGAAACCGACAGCTTCCTGGATGGGATGGCAATCGAGCTGGCCATGACCGCCATGGACGGGATGATGTGGACCGCCTACAAGACTGTGAAGATAACCAGCCAGCAATCGATCAACGAAATGGCCAGCGACTTCAGAGCAGCCGTCGACTACGCGAAGCGTGAGATCAGTGAGGACGTCGACGGCCGCGCCGCAGATGCTGCGGTTGAACGCATAGCCACCGTGCGTTCCCGCGCCCACTTCCATGAGGCGCCGGAGGCGATTCATGAGTGAAGCTCGCGCGACCAGCGGCGCTGATGTGCATGCCTACACGCCTCATGGCTACGGGATCGACCACCACAGTCCCTACTCGGGTCACAATGCTGTGAGTGCCAGACGCGCGCAGGTCGAGGGATACGGCCACGAAGCGCAGGCGTTGGCGGGCACCCTTGAGGACGGGGAGAATCTGATGGCCAAGTTTGATGAGCAGCGGCGTGCAGCCACGCGACGATTCGACGAAATCGTGGCGACTACGGCCCGTTTTGCCCGTGGCGACGACAACCCCCAGCTGTCGGTGAAGCTCGCCCAGTTGCGTGCCCGTTATGAAGAAACACTGGAGAACTTCGATCGCATCCAAAGTCATGTGCGCGATGAGCACGACGCCCAGGAGGGCACACTGCGCAAGGCCAAGAGTGAGCAAGGGCGATTCAATCGTGAGCTGCCGCAGTCTGAACGGCGTGAGGACGCTGGCGGAACCGAGGCTGATGGCGGTCGCTCGAGGTGACCAGTTTTCCGCCCCCGGAACCTCCGACAGCCCAGCCCATTGCGCCAATGGTTACTCCTGCCGACCCTATTCGTGGCGCAGCCAAGGGCTGGGATTCCACACCCTACCGTGACCCGAAGCGGCGTCGTCCGCTGTCGCGATGGGTTTTCAATACGATCCTGCTGGCCCTGTTGCTTGGCATCGTCGCCCTGATTGCTGGCTGGTGGCTGGGTGGCGTGCATGTCAAGAAGTCCCTGGAACCCATTGCGGCGGCTGAACAGAACATTGCCAGGCGAGTGGTGGGCGACTGGTCGGGCGCAGAGCGCATCCAATTCAATGGCTACCGCACCGAGGGCGTGCTGGCGAAGCACACCAGTTATGAGTTCAGCGTCAACGGTGTGGAAGTGAGCGTGCGGGTGAAGGGCAATGCCGGCTGGCAGCAGGAGTTCGACAGCATCGAGCTGACGCCCACTTCAGTGACCGATCAGGCAGACGCCGATGAGCGCTGGCTGTCGGGGAACCGTGAGGTACGTGTGGAAACGGGTGACTCACCCCAAGCCGCCGCTGACATCTCCATGGACGGCGTGCGCGTGGGCACCAACCCGCGCGACCTTTCTCGCTAGTGCTGCAGAACTGCAGTCCCGGCGCTGGAGGGCCAGCACTCGCTAGTGCTGCATGTCCACAAAGCGTGAGTAATGCCCCTGGAAGGCCGTGGTGATGGTTGCCGTGGGTCCGTTGCGATGCTTGGCAACAATGAAATCGGCCTCGCCGGCGCGGGGGCTGTCGCGGTCGTAGACGTCTTCACGGTGCAGCAGAATCACCATGTCGGCATCCTGTTCGAGTGAACCCGACTCACGCAGATCAGACAGCATGGGCTTCTTGTCGTTGCGCTGCTCGGGGCCACGGTTGAGCTGACAGAGCGCCACCACGGGAATGTTGAGTTCCTTGGCCAGCAGCTTGATCTGGCGGCTGAACTCGCTGACCTCCAGTTGGCGGCTCTCCACCTTGCGCCCCGAACTCATGAGCTGCAGATAGTCAATGATGATGAGTTGCAGATCATTGCGCTGCTTGAGGCGTCGTGCCTTGGCGCGAATCTCCATCATGGTCAGATTGGGTGAGTCGTCGATGAACAGCGGCGCCTCCTGCACCTGACCGGCCTTGCGCACGATCTGGTCCCATTCCTCGTCGTTGAGCTTGCCATTGCGAATGTGGTTCAGCGGCACTGTCGACTCAGCGCTGAGCAGCCGCATCACCAGCTCGGTCTGGCTCATCTCGAGGCTGAAATAGGCGCAGGGCAGCTTGTTCCCCACCGACGCGGAGCGTGCGAAATCAAGCGCCAGGGTTGACTTTCCGACAGCCGGTCGAGCGGCCACAATGATCATCTGGCCGCCGTGCAGCCCATTGGTGAGTTCGTCGAGATCAATGAAGCCGGTGGGCACTCCCGACATCACGCCGGTATGCGATTCGATGGCCTCCATCTCGTCGATGGTGGGCTCCAGCAGATCCTTCAGCGATTTGTAGTCCTCGCTGGTCTTGCCCTCACTCACCTCATAGATGGTCTGCTGGGCGGCATCCACGATGTCGGGCACATCGCCGGCGCCCTGGTAGCCCAACTGCGCAATCTTCATGGAGGCCTCAACCAGACGACGAAGAGTCGCCTTGTCGTGCACGATCTGGGCGTAATAGCCGGCATTGGCGGCAATCGAGACAGACTGCACCAGATCGACCAGGCCGACATGGCCGCCGGCTCGCTCCAGCTCACCGCGCTTGTCCAGCTCGGAGGCCACTGTGATGGCATCGGCGGGTTCGCCGCGGCCATACAGATCGATGATCGCCTCATAGATGGTCTCGTGCGCCGGACGATAGAAATCCTGGGGGCGCACTTCCTCGATCACATCGGCAATGGCGTCCTTGCTCATGAGCATGGCGCCGAGCACGCTCTGCTCGGCACTGACGTCCTGGGGTGGGGTGCGATCAAGGTCGCTCGCCATCGGCGGGCGATCCATTTCTATGGCGCTCATCAACTGCCTTTCTGCATACCGGCCGCTCCCTCGTCAGGGATGCCTGCAGCCACGGTCCATTCTTGCGATGGGCACTGACAGTTTCGTGTGCGAGCTGTCGTGGGAGTGTGGGAGTCAGGGCTGTGGAGGCGGTGTGCACGCGTCACGCTAGCCGTCCGAAATGGTGGGAGCAAGGCGAGTTGTCCACAGGCCTTGTGGACATCTGAGGGTGCTTGTGGACGCCACGGCTGGCGGCATGTGGACGGCCAGAATTGCCCTGAAAAATCCGTGGAAAAGAGAAGCTGCGACACGCCAGTACGCGTGAATACGCAAGCCATAGGGGAAATCGTCATCCGAAGGTGGATCAGTGAGTTCCGGCGCGCCCGGGTTCTGTTATCGGGTTGAAGAACGTGCAGTTTGACCGTTTGGATGCACTTATGCACAGCGCGTGTGGACAGCGTGTTGCAACTGGTTGACGCTGCGTCAGGTGCGCTAGGCGGGTGGTCTGCGGATGCCCGCGTCAGCATTCGCAGAAGGATGCACTGCCCGATACCCACCGGGGGTAATGTGTGCTCACGGTTGGTGGTGCCCGGAAGAGCGCTTGCTCATACCCCCTGGGGGTATTAACATGAACGTCGTGAGTGATGCCAACACAGCAGACGCCCCTGACCAAGAGCTGCCACCCGTGAGTGCTGGTGACGACCATGAGTCGCACCACCATCACGGCTATCTGGACAACAAGGACAATTACCTCAAGCGGCTTCGTCGCATCGAGGGCCAGGTGCGTGGTCTGCAGAAGATGGTGCTCGACGAGAAATATTGCATCGACATCCTCACTCAGATCTCGGCCAGCTCGAAGGCCCTGCAATCGCTGGCGCTGGCCATGCTCGATGAACACATGAGCACCTGCGTGGTGCATGCCGCCCGTGAGGGTGGCGACGAGGCGGAGATCAGGCTTGCCGAGGCGTCCGATGCCATCGCGCGACTCGTGCGTTCTTGAGCAAGCGAACCCAGGTGTCTCGTGCGCTCTTGAGCAAACGAATTCACGAAGACCCATGCGCTCTTGAGCGCATGGCATCAAGAATCCCAACCGGAAGGAATCATCATGATCACCAACTATTCAGTCAATGGCATGACCTGTGAGCACTGCGTGCACGCTGTCACCGAGGAAGTCTCGGCGATCGCCGGAGTCGATGAGGTGAAGGTGAGCCTGGACGACAAGGCAATGGCTGTCACCAGTGCAGCAGCCATCGATTTCGATGCCATCAAGGCTGCCGTTGAAGAGGCTGGCGAATACGTCGTGGCCCAGGCGTGATCTGCTGACATGACCCAGCGCACCACCGTCCCTTCCGAACAGCTCACCGTGCCCACTGCACCCACCGTCCCCGACGATGCGAGTGAGTTGATCGCCATTGATCTGGATGTCACCGGCATGACCTGCGCGTCATGTGCCGCTCGCATTCAGAAGAAGCTCAACAAGGTGGATGGCGTGCAGGCGGCGGTGAACTATGCCACCAACAAGGCGCATGTGCTTGCTCCGCCAGCCACCACGCCTGACGAGCTCATCGATGTGGTGCGCAATACCGGCTATGACGCCGCCCTGCCCAGTCCCGAGGTTGATTCGGATTCGCTGGCGGTGGCGCATGCCGAGCAGATCAAGCGGCGATTCATTGTTGCTGCCGTCATCTCCGTGCCGGTGATGCTCATTGCCATGATCACCCCGCTGCAGTTCCCGGGTTGGCAATGGGTGAGCCTGGCCGCTGCCACACCGGTGTTGTTCTGGTGTGGACGTGGCTTCCACAAGGCCACTTGGACGAATCTGAAGCATGGCTCGGCATCCATGGACACGCTCATCAGCGTGGGCACATTGTCGGCCTATTTCTGGAGCCTCTACTGCCTGGTCTTCGGCAGCGCCGGAATGATCGGCATGCGCCATGAGTTCAGCTTCTCGCTGGGCCATCATGATTCGCTGTCCAGCGTCTATTTCGAGGCTGTCTGCGGCACCATCACCTTCATCCTGTTGGGTCGTTGGATCGAGGCGCGTTCGCGTCGTGAGGCCGGCTCGGCGCTGCGTGAGTTGCTCAAGATCGGCGCCAAGCGGGTGCGTCTGCTGTCCGCTGACGGAACCGAATCGATGGCTCCCATCGAGGCGCTGCGGGTGGATCAGGAGTTCGTGGTGCGCCCCGGCGAGAAGATCGCCTCCGACGGCATCGTGACGTCCGGTGAGGCGGCAATCGGTACCCGGGTGATCACAGGGGAATCCGTTCCGGTGGGAGAGGGTC
>CAXYYR010000022.1:0-24601 GCA_964293265.1 uncultured Propionibacterium sp. | reverse complement strand
TCGTCGGACGTCCGGCAGCATCACGCTCGATCGTGGTGACACCCCCAGCGGCATGGGTGAGCTCAATCACCCGTCCGCAGGCGTCATAGCGATAGTGCGTCGCCAGACCATTGACCCCGACAAGCTCGGTGATGCGCCCCAGCGGGTCACGCACCGCCGACTTGCTCACCAGCGAATCAGCGACGCGCACCGGCAGGCCGGCCTCGTCGTAGGAGGTGGTGCGCTCGATGCCGGTGGGATCGGTGATGCCGACCCGATTGCCGTTCACGTCGTAAGACCGCCGGTGACATCGGTCCATTCGGTGACGCGCGACATGGCATCGAAACCGAACTGCCACACCGAACCATCGGGCAGGGTGGCGCTGGAGATATTGCCCAGATCATCGCGGGCCGTGGCAATCTCGCGCCCCAGCGCATCAATCGTTGCCGACTCAAGACCATCGTCGCCGTATTCCACGCCAATGCGCGCCCCGGTGGGGTCGATCATGGCCGACATCCGGCCGGCCTCAGTGTGTTCGAAACGCGAGATGGCCCCATCGGGATCGCGCCGCGACTCGAGGCATCCGCGCTCGTCATAGCGATATTCGGTGCGATTGCCCAGGGGTGTGATGGCCGCGACAACCCGTCCGGCCCCGTCACGCTCCAGGCGGGCAGTGTTGCCGAAGGCATTGGTGGTGGAGATCAGATCGCCATGGGCGTCATAGGCCAACTGCAGCCGCACACCCGTGGGATCAACCACATCGGTGAGCAGGCCCTCGGACCAACCGAAGACGGTGACGCCGCCACTGGGATCGACCACGCGGTGGGGATTGATGTCCTCGCCCCGATAATCGAAGGTGGTAACGCCCGTTACACCCTGGGCATCCACGGTCACCGAGCTGAGCCGGTCGGCATCGTCATACACCGAATGGATGCGCACCCCATTGGGACGCACTTCACCCACTTGACGGCCACGCTTGTCGAATTCGCGCACTGTCACCGAGCCAGCACGATCGGTGAACATCACCAGATTGTTCCAACGATCCCAGGCGGTCGACTGGCGATGACCCTCGGAATCAACCGCACCCACCAGACGGCCCTTGGCGTCGTGAATCCAGCTGTTGGAACGCGTGCCATCCTCGTCGGCCACCACTGTGACGCCGCCGGGCAGATAGCTGTAGTGCGAGGTGCGCCCCGAAGGCGAACGCTGCGCGATCACCTGACCCTGATCGTTGTAGCTGTTGTCCACCTCGATCACACCGTCGGGGTCGATCACCCGAACAATGAGGCCCTCGTTGTTCCACTCATAGCTGCGACTCACACCGTCAACGCTGGCTGCCGTCAGCTGCCCGGCGCTGTTGTAATTGAAGGCAACACATCGCCCATCGGATGCCGACAGTCCCGTGATCTTGGACGCCCCCGGGTCACCGGCGCTCCATTTCAGCTCAATGCTGCGGTGACGCCGGTGGGTGATGCGTGCCAGACGATCATCAACCCATTCATAGGCAACAGTGCCCTGAGGTCCCTTGCCCTCCACGAGGGGACGCCCGGCGTCATCAAAAGTGAACCAGCCCGATTTGTTGTCGCGGATGATCCAGCGGGCGTGGCTGGTGCGGTCTTCATAGAGCCACAGATTCTCGCCGACGGCGCGATCCCAGTCGGTGCCGTTGCGTGCAAAGTCGATCTGACGACCGGTTGCGGTGGTCCACGCAGCACCCTCGGCCTCGATACGAAGCCGTGAATCAGCGATGGAAGACCAGCCGGGCCCCAGGCTTCCGAGCGCGGAATTCACCGAATTGTAGGTGCGGGAGAATTCGAGCTCCACAGAACCGCCGGCAAATGCCAGATCGGTTTCGGGCTCCACGAAATTGCCAGTGGTGGTGTTCACAGGGTCATCGGCATAACCCGAGGTCTGCGGATCACCCACGAATTGCGGGGCCTTCACCGAGATGGGTTCACGGCCCTCACGCACACCGGCAGCCGTCAGCATCGCGCCGATCGAGGCATCGGGCAGTGAGCTCATGGTGCCCGAGCCACCAGCCGCCTCGAAACCGGAGGCCACGACATTGGCCCAGTTGATGTCATTGACTTCGTTCTCCACGAATTTGACGCCGGCCTTGCGCAGGCTGGTGGTGTTCAGGGGCGCCCAGGCACACTCCTCGGCATAGTGATTGAGGCTGGCACCCAGCTTGCTCACATGATCGAGCACTTCGGTCTCATAGCTGGACGCGCTGGAGGCAAAGCTGCGCAGCGCATCAGGGTTGGCCGATGTCACAGAGCCCGAATTGCCTGACGTGGGCTCCACGCGCGCGGTCATCTTGGGGCTTTCCGCCTTCGTCAACTTTCGAGCCTTGGCACCCTCAGGCTCGTTGTTGCCCCAGATCGACTCGCCAACCCCATCCCAGAACTTCTGCCAGTCGTTGCGCTGGGCGCGTTCCTTGTACCACTCCACGGCAATGCGACGCCGCTCACGCTCCTCGGCAGCCATCTTCTTGGCCAGTTTCACTTCCTTGGCCAGGCTGTCCAACACATCGGCAATATTGCGGGCGTCATTGCGCGCAACGGTGGCATTTTCGTCGAACACATCGGCGTAGTAGCCCTTGAACTGCTCCAGCGCAGTGTCGGCATATCCCCGCCGCACCGATGCGTGCTCGTTGAGCACTGCCTCCAGCGTCTTGGCCCGCGAAATGAGCTCATCAGCAGTGTCGAAGTTGAACACCACCGGCTCGTCATTGCCATGCATCTCAGGGTTCGACACATGCGCCGGGCCCTGCGAGACATCATGCGAGTACGACATTTTGGAGGCCATAGGGGGTTCTTTCGGTGGGGGAAACCGGTGCAGGGGGTTGCACCGGCCTAAGCGGCGCGAACGCCTCCTGAAGAATACAACAAATGGGGCATTTTCGCCTTCCCGGCAATGATCACGACGACTCTCGGACGCCACAATTTATGGCTAATTCCACCATCGTAATTCTGCATTCCCCCTAGTCACCACGATAAACATCAGACCTCACCCAGACCGGCTCGGGACATCGACAGCAGGGCTTTCGCCGGTGGTGGAATCAAAGCCGCCGGATAACGTGGACCCATGGCGTTCTTCGGCTTGGGCAAACATCACCAGGTGCAGCGGCACTTTGCTGCCAGCGCTGCCGACACCTACGAGGCGCTCATCGCGGCAGCCAGCAATCCCGAGGGGCAGTTCACCCTGAAGAAGCACGACGACCATGCCCACACGGCATCGATCACATCGAAGGGCACCGCGCTCACCTACGGCGACCGCCTCAGCGTGAAGTTGGCCGATGCCACCGGCGGCACCATCATCACGGTCGACGGCACCGGCCCCAGTGAGTTCTCCTTCACCAGCGCCACCCGCATTCAGAAAACCTGCGATGCCCTGTTCACAGCTGTCTACCGCCTGCTGCGCGAGCAGAAGAAGTTCATCGGCTGAGGCCAACAACGCCACGGAACCGATTGCGCTGGGTGGCCGATTACGCTGGAGCTGTGTCCACGCCTTCCCATCCGCGCTTCATTGCGCCGCGGCTGAGCGATCCGGTGCAACGCACCGAGCTGCTCGACCAGCTGGCGCCACAGGGTGTGGCAGACAGCTATGTGAATGCCAGCGGCACCACCATCACAGTTCCCACCGAAACGCTGCAGCTGGCGGCAGGCCAATTCACCAACCACATGCCCCAGGACATGGGCCACCCGCTGGTGTGCACCCCCGGGCGCCATCACCCCGAACTGTTCGGCACCCTCGTGCTGGACGACGCCATCGGCGGCAACCACAGCCCCGACCGGGCACCCGGCAACGACCATGGACGCACACCCATCCACGTGCGCGGACGCGTTGATGTGCCCGGATATCACGTGCTCTACACCCCCGACGGAACCCGCCGCTTCGTCATCGCCGCCCCCGAAACAATCCGCGAACCACCACGCTCATGGGGCTGGCAGGTGCAGCTCTATGCCGCCCGCAGCCGGGATTCCTGGGGCATCGGAGACTTCCGCGATCTCGGCCAGATCTGCCGCATCGCCGCAAGCCAGGGCGCCGCATGCGTGCAGGTGTCGCCGGTGCATGCCATCGCGCCGGTGACCCAGCCCAATGACTCGCCCTATTCACCGGCGAGCAGGCATTTTCTCAATCTGCTGCACATCGCGCCGGGTTTTGCACCGGGCGCCGAGCGGGTGGATCTGTCCGATCTTTCTGCGCGCGGACGAGGACTCAATGCCGAACGGCTCATCGACCGAGCAGCTGTCTGGGCGTTGAAGAAAGCTGCCCTGGAACGCGTCTGGCAAGCAGTGCGGCTGGAACCGAATCTTGAATTGCGCGCCTTTCGTCAGGCACATGGCGTTCGTCAGGCAGGTGGCAATGAACTCAGCTCCTTTGCCACCTGGTGCGCCATTGCCGAAGATCTGGACAATGCCGATTGGATGACCTGGCCCGAAGAGCTGCAGGACGCAGGCGGCCCGGGCGTGGCCCGCTATGCCGAGGAGCACGCCGACCGGGTGGATTTCTATGCCTGGTGCCAGTGGGTTGCCGATTGGCAGTACGGCCGGGCCTGCTCCGAGGGTGTTGATGTGGTGGCCGATCTGGCAGTGGGCTTCGGCCAGGGCTCACAGGACGCCTGGGCACGCCGCGATCAGCTGTGTTTTGATTTCGAGATCGGCGCACCACCCGCTCCCGACAACCAGGAGGGGCAGCGCTGGGGCCTGCCGCCCTTCACTCCCCAGCGCATGGAAGCCACCGATTTCGCGGCCTGGCGCGACATGGTGCGCCAGGGGCTGGCGCATGCCCATGGGCTGCGCATCGACCATGTGATGCAGCTGTGGCGGCTGTTCTGGATTCCGCGTGATGCCGATCCGGGCGAGGGCGCCTATGTGCGCTATCCGGTGCATGCCCTGCTGGCGATCCTGCGCCTTGAGGCGTCCCGGGCAAACGCCTGGGTGGTGGGTGAAGACATGGGCACCGTGGCGCCCGGTATGCGTGAATCGATGCGCCGGATCGGCATGTTGTCGAATTGTTCGGCAGTGCGCACGCCGATCGAGGATTTCCCGGAACTGTCGCTGGCAACCTCGTCAACCCACGATCAGGTGACCATTGCCGGGCTGCTCACCGGCTGGGATGCTGCCGAGATGCGCAGGATCGGCAAGAGCGCCGACTGGGCGCGCATCGAACGCAGCCGCAGAACTCTTGCCGAGATGGCCCACATCGATCCCGCAAAGCCTGCCCACCGGATGGACGACCGCGACATCCGCGACGCCATCGTGACGCGCTATCGGGTGTTGGCACAGTCGCGCAGCCGCGTGGTGCTTGCCAGCCTGGACGACGCAGCAGCCGTGCGCGAGCGTCCCAATGCTCCGGGCACTGTCACCAGCTATCCCAATTGGCGGCTGGCCCTGCCACTGTCAATCGATGATCTTCTGGACACCCGATTGGCGCGCGATGTGGTGGATGCCGTGAGCCGCACACGCACAATCACCTCACTCAACAACCCAGGGAGCTGACCATGAAGGCACTCGTTCTGGACGCACCGGGCGCCCCGGACACCATGTATGTGGCCGAGCTCGCAGAGCCCACTACCCTGCCGGGTCAGGTGGTCATATCCGTGGAGGCCTGCGGCCTCAATCCCGTGGACGTGAGCACGGCTGCCAGTGGACACCCAAATTGGACATGGCCCCATGTCCCGGGCCTCGATGTGGCCGGGCGCATCAGAGCCCTGGGTGCCGGGGTGACCGGCTGGGAGCTGGGCGACCGGGTGGCTGCCCACCACGATCTGCGCGTCAACGGCGGCTTCGCCGAGCAGGTGGCAGTGAATGACGAGGTGCTTGCCGCGATCCCCGACAGCGTGGATTCCGCACAGGCCGCTGCCCTGCCCTGCGCTGGCATGACGGCCTGGCAGGCGATTGTCTCGCGGTTGCACACCAGCGCCGTGGACACCGTGTTCATCACCGGCGGCGCAGGTGGCGTCGGTGGTTTTGCCATCCAGATTGCCCACAGCCTGGGGGCCCGGGTGCTCACCAGTTGCTCCCCGTCAGCTGCCGAGCGTCTGCACGCCCTGGGCGCTGACGAGACCATCGACTACAACCAGGGAAATATTGCCGAGCAAGTGTTGGCGCTCACCAATGGCCGTGGCGTCGACGGCATTCTGGATACCCGTGGCAGCGAATCAGCCACCGAAAACCTGCACCTGCTGGCCTTCGCCGGCGGGCTGGTGACCATTGCCGGACGCCCCGACATCTCCACCATCGATCCCTTCACCACTGCTCCCTCGACCCACGAGGTGGCACTCGGAGCAGCCCACAGCCATGGCGACACCCGCGCCCGCGCACAATTGGCCGGCGATCTGAGCGAACTCATGGCCCGGGTGGCAGCCGGGAAGCTCGACCCGATGCTCACCCAGAAGGTGCCGATGGACGGCGTGCCTGCCGCGCTCACCGAGATTGCCGGCGGCCATCACCACGGCAAGACCGTGATGGTGAACTAGTCACCAGCAGTTCTTTTGGACGCGAAGAAGGCCCGATCCCCACAGGGGACCGGGCCTTCCATTGGTTCGTGCTTGTTGGCTCGCGCCTGGTGATTCGTGCCTATTTGGCGCCGACCGCTGCGGGCAGTGCCGCGTTGATGGCGTCGACCGATGCCTTGGCATCGCCCAACAGCATCACCGTGTTGTCGTTGAAGAACAGCGGGTTCTGCACACCGGCATAACCGGCAGCCATGCCGCGCTTGAACACAACCACCTTGCCGGCCTCCCACACATGCAACACGGGCATGCCCGAGATCGGCGAACCGGGCTCCATGGCAGCCGGGTTCACGGTGTCATTGGCGCCAATCACCAGCACCACATCGGTGTTGGAGAAGTAGTCGTTGATCTCGTCCATCTCCATCACGATGTCGTAGGGCACATGGGCCTCTGCGAGCAACACATTCATGTGACCGGGCAGACGTCCGGCAACCGGGTGGATGCCGAAGCGCACCTGCGTGCCATTGGCCTGCAGCTTCTTCACCAACTCCGCCACCGGATACTGGGCCTGGGCAACTGCCATGCCATATCCGGGGGTGATGATGACACTTTCGGCGTCCTTGAGCGTCTCAGCCACCTGGCTGGCGTCCATCTCATGCACCTCGCCCTGCGGACCCTCCTGCGTGGTGGCGGTCTCCTGACCGAAGCCACCCAGGATCACCGAAACGAAGTTGCGGTTCATGGCCTTGCACATGATGTAGGACAGAATGGCGCCGGAGGCACCAACCAGTGCACCGGTGACAATGAGCACCTCGAGGCCGAGGCTGAAGCCACTGAAGGCGGCAGCCCAACCGGAATAGCTGTTGAGCATCGAGATGACCACCGGCATGTCCGCGCCGCCGATGGCTGCCACCAGGTGGAAGCCGAGGGCCAGCGAGAGCACGGTGAGCAGGATGAGCGGCAGCCAGCCGCCACCATTGGCGAACCACACGCCACAGGCGATGATGGCCACCAGACCACCCAGATTGAGCCAATTGCGGCCCGGCAGGGTGAGCGGGGCCGACTTCATCTTGCCCGAGAGCTTGCCCCAGGCAACGATCGAGCCGGTGAAGGTGACCGCGCCGATGAACACACCGATCCACATTTCATACATGTGGAAGGCGTCGGCATCGGGATATTCGATGAAGGTGTTGATGCCGATGAGCACGGCAGCCAGACCGACGAAGCTGTGCAGCTGGGCAACCAGCTCGGGCATGCCGGTCATTTCAACCTTGGCAGCCTTCCACAGACCAATGGCGCCACCGATGATCATGGCCACCACGAGCAGCACCCAGGCAATGGCCTGCGTGTCGTTGTTGATCATGGCCACCACTGAGGCGATCAGCGCCAGGGCCATGCCCAGGATGCCGAAGGCATTGCCGCGCTTCGAGGTCTCATGCTTGGACAGCCCGGCAAGAGCCAGGATGAACAGGATGCCCGAGACGATGAACGTGGCCTGAACGAAATTGTCAACGCTTGCTTGAAGAAGCACCATCGCCGATCAGTCCTTCCTGAACATGTTGAGCATTCGGCGGGTTACCGAGAAACCACCGAAGATGTTGATCGACGCAATGAGCACGCCGAGAGCGGCAATGATCATGATTGCCGGATTGTCCTTGGGCAGCTGCAACATGGCGCCCACGATGATGATGCCCGAAATGGCATTGGTCACACTCATCAGCGGCGTGTGCAGGGCATGCGAGACATTCCAGACCACGTAATAGCCCACGACGCCGGCAACAGCGAACACGCTGAACAGCGAGACGAATGAGCTGGGTGCAATGGTCAACAGTGCAATGAGCACCACTGCCGTGATGCCGACAATGCCGAACAGGAAATACCAGGGGCGCGGTTCCTTCGGCGCCTCCGGCTCGACTGCAGGCTGGGCGGCCGCGGCGGGCGCCGGGGCTGCCGACACCTGGATCGGCGGCGGCGGGAAGGTGATCTGACCATCCTTGGTCACCGTCATATTGCGCAGCACTTCGTCGTCGAAATCGTCGACGAAGACGCCATCGGACTCGGGCGTGGCCAGCTTGGCCAGATTCACCAGATTGGTGCCGTAGAGCTGCGAGGCCTGGGTGGGCAGGCGGCTCGGCATATCGGTGTAACCGATGATGGTGACGCCGTTGTCGGTGACGATCTTCTCGCCGGGCTTGGTGAGCTCGCAGTTGCCGCCACCCAAGGCAGCCAGATCGACGATCACCGAACCGGACTTCATCGAGGCCACCATGTCGGCGGTGATGAGCTTGGGGCTCGGCTTGCCGGGAATGGCAGCTGTGGTGACGATCACATCAACCTTGGCGGCCTGCTCGGCATAGAGCTCGGCAGCGCGCTGGTTGAAATCGTCGGTGGTCTCCTTGGCATAGCCGTCGGAGCTCACCGACTGATCGGCGTCGGAGGCGCGCACGTGCAGGAAGGTGGCGCCCATCGACTCCACCTGCTCGGCGGTCTCGGGACGCACATCGGTGGCGTACACCTCGGCGCCCATCGAGTTCGCAGCACCCAGGGCGGCCAGCCCGGCCACGCCGGTGCCGATCACGAACACCTTGGCAGGGGCAACCTTGCCCGCTGCAGTCACCTGGCCACCGAAGGTGCGTCCATAGGCGTAGGCCGCCTCGACGATCGCCCGGTAGCCGGAGATGTTTGCCGTGGAGCTCAGGGCGTCCATCGACTGGGCACGACTGATGCGGGGCACCATGTCCATGCTCATGCCGGTGACACCGGCCTTCTGCAGGGCCTCGATCAGGCCCGGATGCTCGCGTGGGTGCAGGAAAGTGACCAGCGTGGCGCCGCGGTGCATGGCACCCAGCTCCTCGACGCTCGGCTCGTTGACTGCAAGAACAATGTCACTGTCCCAGACGGTTGAGTTGTCTGCGAGCGCCGCGCCCGCAGCCTCATACTCGTCGTCGGGCAGTGAAGCCTGCTGACCGGCACCGCGTTCGACCACCACCTCATAGCCCAGCTTGATCAGCTGGGGAACTGTCTTGGGGGTGGCGGAGACGCGGCGTTCGCCGGGCAGGGACTCCCGTGGAATGCCAATTCTCATGAACCTGAGGTTACCGGCACGGGGCGTCTAACTTCACATTGAGGGCGCAGCGGAACGTCGGTGAATCCACAGCCCTTGCGATATAGGGTGTCGCAAAAGCTGTGGACACGGCCTTCCAGCGGCCCGTTCAGGCCACATTCTCGGTGAAATCGGCCGCCGCAATGGCAGTGCCGGGATCGGCATCGGCAGCCAGCGCCGTCACCGAATGGGCACCCATGATGGGCGCCACCCACACCGCCTCGCCCTCCAGGATTCCGCTTGTCTTGTGCACCGTGCGCGTGGCATGCACGGTGATGTCGGGAGCACCGGGCGCCAGCGGACGCACGGTGAGCCGCACCTGGAATCCCACCCGCTGGGCGCGCTCCAACACACCCGCAATGGCGCCCGGTCTCGGCTCGGAGAAGACCTGCAGATCGTGGGGCCGGATGAGTTGGCCGTCAAGGATGGTGGTGTCGCCCAGAAAGCCCATCACGAAGTGATTGGCCGGGGCGTCATACAGCTCCTCCGGGGCGCCCACCTGCTCGATGCGGCCCTTGTTGATCACCACCACCGACTGCGCCAGTTCCAGCGCCTCCTCCTGGTCGTGGGTGACGAACACCGTGGTGACATGCATCTGTTCGTGCAAGCGCGCCAGCCATTCGCGCAGCTCCTTGCGCACCTTGGCATCCAGCGCCCCGAAGGGCTCGTCGAGAAGCAGGACTTTCGGACGCACGGCCAGCGCGCGGGCCAGCGCCATCCGCTGCCGCTGGCCACCGGACAGCTGGGTGGGCAGGCGTTCGGCGAATTGGCTGAGATGCACCAGTCCAAGCAGCTCATCGACGCGTTCTGCAATCTCGGCGGCAGGACGCTTGCGCACCTCAAGCCCGAAGCCCACGTTCTTGGCCACCGACATGTGTTTGAACGCCGCATAGTGCTGGAACACGAAGCCGATGTCGCGCTTGCGGGCGGGAATCTTGGTGCTGTCGTGACCGTCAATGATCACCGAGCCCGAATCAGCCTGCTCCAGCCCGGCAATGATGCGCAGCAGCGTTGACTTGCCGCCGCCCGAGGGCCCCAGCAGGGCAGTGATCTTGCCGTCAGGAATGGTGAGATTGATGTCGCTGAGCGCATGGAAATCGCCGAATGACTTGTTGAGACCCAAAATCCGGATGCTCATGAAAGGTCCTCCTTGGGACGAAGAATCGCGACAACCGTGATCGCCAGCACCGCAACCAGGGTGAGAATCAGCGCGATGGTGTACGCGGCTTGTGGATCGAAGGCCTGATAGGTCTGCTCAACGGCCAGGGTGGCGGTCTGGGTGAGATTGGCGATATTTCCCGAAACCACTTTCACCGCGCCGAATTCACCGAGCGAGCGGGCCAGTGACAGCACCACGCCATAGACGACAGCCCATTTGATACCCGGCAGCGTGATGCGCCAAAAGGACTGCCAGGGGCCGGCACCCAGCGAACTGGCTGCCTGTTCCTGATCGTCACCGATCTCCTGGAGCACAGGCACGAGCTCGCGGATCATCAGCGGCAGCGAGACGAACACCGTTGCCAGCACCATTCCGGGAGTGGCGAAGATGATGCGGTAGCCGGCGGCGAACAGCGCACCACCCAGAGCGGCGTCCTTCGCATAGACCAGCGTGAGGGCCAGGCCCACCACCACCGGCGACACCGACATGGGCAGATCGACGAGCAGCGAGAGCAGCCGGCGTCCGGGAAAGCGGTAGCGCACCAACAGCAGCGAGATGCCCACCCCGAACACCAGATTGATAGCCACGGCAATCACCGCGATGAGGGCAGTGAGTTGCAGGGCGTGGATGACATCGGGGCGGCTCAGCACATCGCCCACCACACCGAATCCGGACGAGAAGGTATTGCGCACCACCAACACCACCGGCCAGGCGACGAGCAGCGCCAGATAGGCGATGGCGAACAGCCTCAGCCCCCATTTCACCGGGCGTGATTCATGAATCATGACGGGCCGCCTTCCTGCGGATCAGGTCGAGGGCGAAGATCACCAGAGCGGCGATGAGCAACATCCCGGTGGCAAGCGCCGACGCCGACACCAGATCGCCGTTCTCGATGTGGCTCAGCACGCGCACACTGACAACCTCGGTGCGATTGGGCAGATTTCCCGAGAGCAACACCAGCGAGCCGTATTCGCTGATGCCGCGGGCGAAGGACAGCGCGGCTCCCGAGGTGATGGCCGGCACCAGCGCAGGAAGCACCACTCGAGCAAAAATCGTGGCATTGCCGGCACCCAGCAATCCGGCAGCCTCCTCAACGTCGGTATCAAGTTCTTCGAGCACCGGCTGCACGGTGCGCACCACGAAGGGCAGGGTGACGAAGGCGATGGCGAAGACCACCGCCCAGCGGGTGTTGGCGATGTTGATGCCGAGCGGCGAATCGGGGCCGTACAGCGACAGCAGGACGAGCCCGGCAACCACTGTGGGCAGGGCGAACGGGATGTCGATGATCACATCGAGCACCGCGCGACCCCAGAAGCGGTCACGCACCAACACCCAGGCAATGATGGTGCCAACAATCACATTGAGCAGGGTCACCCCGATCGCCACCACCGAGGTGAGCAGCACGGCATTGACAGTCTGGGAATCGGTGAGTGCCTTGAGGAAGGCCCCCACGCCGCCGCTTGCGGCAGTGCCGATCACGGCAGCCAGTGGCAGCAGCACCAGCAGGCTGAACCACAGCACGGCCACGCCCAGCCCCAGACCTGAGACGGGCGTGAGGCGACGGCGGGTTGATCGGGATGCCAGCACGATGGGGGCCTCGCCGGCAGCCTTGGCAACGGCCGTGTCCAGTGGGGTTTTCGTCATCAGGCACCCGCCTTTCCGAGCAGCTTGGTGATCAGTCCATCGGTGGAGAAGAACTTCTTGTTGGCCTTGCCCCAGCCGCCGAAATTGCCGTCGATCGTGAACAGCTGTTCGGGCGCCGGATAGGGATTGTCAGGATCGAGCGCACCCGCAACATGCGGCTGGCTCGGCCCGGCGAGCGGCCGGAAGCCGTATTGCGCAAGCACTGCCTGGCCTTCGGCGGAATGGGTATAGGAATGCCAGTCGTTGGCCGAGGCGCTCTGGGCATCGGTGAGCACAGCAGCCGGGTTTTCCACCGCCAAGGTGTCGGCCGGAACGATGTAGTCGAAGATCTCGGGATCGGTCTGGCGGGCATAGACCGCCTCGTTCTCGTAGGAGATGAGCACATCACCGGTGCCGGAGGTGAAGGCCGTGGTGGCATCCCGTCCCGAACCGGGCATCGAGACCATATTGCCCATGACCTGTGACATGAACTCCTGGGCCTGGTCGTCGTGTTTGCCGTCGGCGCCGATGTGGGCCCAGGCAGCAAGAATGTTCCAGCGTGACGAGCCTGACGATCCCGGATTGCCGGTGACGATCTTCACGTCGTCACGCGCCAGATCGTCCCAGCCAGTGATGCCCAGTGGATTGCCCTTGCGCACCACCAGCGAGACCACCGAATTGGTGACAATGCCGTTGTGTTCGCCCTTGTTCCAATCGTCAGCCACCAGGCCCTTGTCAACGAGCCGGGTGATCTCGGAGCTCAGGCACAGGTGCACAAAATCGGCAGGCAGTCCGTTGGCCACATTGCGGCTCTGTTCGCCCGAGGCGCCGAAGGAGGTCTGCACCCGCACGCCCTGACCCTCAGGCGTTTTGCCCCATTGCTTGGCCAAGGCCTTGTCGCCCTCGGACAGCACGGCAAAACCAACAATGGTGAGCTGTCCGGCCCGGGTGCCGGCGTCGGCAATATTGGAGCAACCGGCCAGCGCCGAGGCGCCGAGCATAGCTCCGGCGCCCATCAGCAGGCGCCGCCGCGACAGCATGGGCGGGCTGCCCTGGCCGGGTTGTGAGGAAAAGATCATCGGTGTCTTCCGGTGGTGATGAAGTGATTGACGAAGGGGGCCGGCGCCCGGCTGTATGGCCCGAGAGCCTGTGCTCACCAGGAGCAAGGATCGGGGGCGCAGTGGCCATGGCGAATGCCCATCGAGCACCTGTGCTGACGAGGGAACTTGCAGAAGACCCAATGGGATCGGCCCAGTGAGATCAGTCACTGTGAAATCAGACACAGTGGGATCGGATACTGGAAGATCGAATACTGGAAAACCGGGCGATGCCTGGTTCATGCCTCGCGAGTTCAGCTGAACAGCGTCAGCAACACTGGCACGGGCAACAACAACACAACGCGTTCCAGCAGCGCACACCGGACATGCCGGGCACCTGGGATCGCTGTGAGGTCATGCACGGAACTATAAGCCACAACCGGGGCAAGATTTCCAATCGTCCGTATTCCCGGATGTCCCCGCATCCGTAACTGGTGGCCCCCAATCACCCGGCTGACTTCCCCATTCAGCACCGCCAATCACAGGCCCTGTTTCTGCATGCGGACGGCTGGGATTGCATCCCCGGTTCAGGCTGCTACTGTGACGCCATGCTTTCCGGAACACGAGTCGCCATGTGTGGGGCACATCTGTCCCTGCGTGATGCACTCGTGTCTTCCGATGTGTGTTGTCGGCTCGTCTGAACGCGCGCCCAGCACCAAGAAATCTCCGCCGGGTCCGCGTACCCGGCTTTTTTGTGCCAAATTTCTTCACCGGGTATGCGTGGCTCCTGATCAAGGACACCATCAATGCCAGCAGCACAATCCGGATCACCTGACAGCCCGTCAGCGGGCACCGCACGCAAGCCCTCGCTCAAATCGACCAACAAGCGCCCTGAAGGCCAATGGAAGATCGACGGCCATGAGCCGTTGAACGCCAATGAGGTGACAAAGGCCGAAGAAGACGGCCTGCGTGTGCGTCCACGCATCTTGGACGAATATGCCGCCAAGGGTTTCGACGCCATTCCCGACGATGATCTCAACAGCCGTTTCCGCTGGTGGGGTCTGTACACCCAGCGCAAGCCCGGCTTGGACGGCAGCCTCAACTCCACGCTGAGCATTGCCGAGCGCTCCGATCGCTATTTCATGCACCGCATCCGTCTGGACGGCCAGGCGCTCACACTGGAGCGGCTGCGGGTGTTGGCCGGCATCTCGCAGGAGTTCGCCCGCGACACCGCCGACATCACCGATCGTCAGAATCTGCAGTACCACTGGATTCGCATCGAGGACATCCCCGAGATCTGGCGGCGTCTCGATTCCATTGACATGACCACCGCGCATGGTTGCGGTGATGGCCCCCGCGGCATCGTCGTGTCGCCAGTGGCCGGTGTGGCTGCTGACGAGATCGTGAACCCGCTGCCGATCGCAGAGGAGATCCACAACCGCTGGATCGGCACCGAGGAGGTCTCGAATCTGCCGCGCAAATTCAAGACCGCACTCACCGGACATCCCAGCCTCGATGTGGTGCACGAGCTCGACGACATCTCCTATGTGGGTGTGGTGCATCCTGAGCTCGGCCCCGGCTTCGACATCTGGGTGGGCGGCGGCCTGTCGGCGCAACCGCATCTGGCAGAGCGGCTCGGCGTTTTCGTCACCGCGGAGCAGGCCGCCGAAGTGTGGCATGCAATGATCCTCATCTTCCGCGACTACGGCTATCGCCGTTTGCGCAACAAGGCACGCATGAAGTTCCTGGTGCAGGACTGGGGCACGGCAAAGCTGCGTCAGGTGCTGGAGGACGAATACCTGGGCTACAAGCTGCCCGACGGCCCGGCTCCCGAGCCGTCGACTGAGCCCGGCGATCACATCGGGGTGCATGACCAGAAGGATGGCCGCAAATATGTGGGTTTCGCGCCCACGGTGGGCCGTCTGTCGGGCACCATCATGGCCGGCATTGCCGACGCGGCGGAGAAGGCCGGATCGAATGATGTGCGCTTCACGCCGTACCAGAAGCTGCTGGTGCTCGATGTGCGCCCCGAGGCTGTTGCCCAGCTCGAAGCCGACATGGAGGCACTGGGCCTGACGGCCCATCCCAGCCCCTTCCGGCGCTCCACCATGGCCTGCACCGGCATCGAGTTCTGCAAGGAGGCATTCGTGGAAACCAAGGGCGCTGCGGTCGGCATCATCGCCGAGTTGGACGAGCGCTTTGAGGACGACTTGCTGCCCGGCCCCATCGTGCTGAGCATCAACGGCTGCCCGCATTCCTGCTCGCGCATCCAGACCGCCGACATCGGTCTGAAGGGCCAGTTGACCCGCGATGCCGACGGAAATTCCCAACAGACCTACCAGGTGCATCTGGGCGGGGGCATCACCTCCGTGAACCGTGAGGAACCCGGTTTGGGCCGCACAGTGCGCGGTCTGAAGGTGCAGCCTGCCGAGCTGGTGGATTACGTGGAGCGGGTGATCCGCCAATTCCTGGCGCAGCGCACCAGCACCGAGAGCTTTGCCGAATGGACGCAGCGAGCCGAGGAGGACAGTCTTCGATGACCACCACAACCCACAGCCCCACATCGGGGCAGGCCCCGGCCAGCCACGGCCCGGGACGCAAGCGCTCGGTCGACGAGCTGAAAGCGCTGGTTGAGCAGGCAAATGTGGCCCTGGCCGATGCCAGCGCCGCAGAAATCTCCATCTGGGCAGCCGACACCTTCGGCGCATCGCTGGTGGTTGCCTGCTCCATGGCGGGCGACACCGTGCTGCCCCATCTGGTGAGCCAGCATGCGCCCGGCGTCGACGTGTTGTTCCTCAACACCGGCTACCACTTCGCCGAGACCATCGGCACCCGCGATGCCCTGATCGACGCCATCAATGCCAATATTTTCGACGTCACACCGGCCCAGACAGTGGCCGAGCAGGATGCCGAATACGGCGAGAAGCTCTACGAGCGCAATCCGACACTGTGCTGCCAGCTGCGCAAGGTTGAGCCGATCAATCGTGAGCTGGCCGGTTATGAGGCCTGGGTCACCGGCATCCGCCGCCAGGACAACGACAATCGCGCCCATGCCGGGGTTGTCGAGTGGGACGAAACCCACCAGATGGTGAAGGTGAATCCGCTTGCCGCCTGGAGTTTCGACGATGTGCTCGATTACGCATCTGAGCACAAGGTGCCGGTGAATCTGCTGCTCACTGCCGGCTATCCATCCATTGGCTGCGAGCCCTGCACCAAGCCTGTTGCCGAGGGCGAAGACCCCCGGTCGGGCCGCTGGGCAGGCATCGCCAAGACTGAATGCGGGTTGCACCTATGAGCACCACTGCGAGCGCCAGGACATCTGCAAGCGCCAAGCCTTCTGCAGGCACAGCCACGTCTGCAAGCACCGACGAGAGGCTCGACCATTTGGCGGCGCTGGAGGCGGAGTCCATCCACATCTTCCGCGAAACCATCGGTGAGCTGGAACATCCCGTGCTGCTGTTCAGCGGCGGCAAGGATTCGGTGGTGATGCTGCATCTGGCGGCCAAGGCCTTCTGGCCCGGCCGTGTGCCCTTCCCCCTGTTGCATGTGGACACCGGCCACAACTTCCCCGAGGTACTCGCCTACCGCGACGCCGAGGTGGAGCGTCTCGGGCTGCGTCTGGTGGTGGCCAAGGTGCAGGACTACATCGACGACGGACGGCTTTCCGAGCGTCCCGATGGCACCCGTAATCCGCTGCAGACCCAGCCGCTTCTGGACGCCATCGCCGACGGTGGTTTCGATGCCGTCTTCGGCGGTGGGCGCCGCGATGAAGAGAAGGCCCGCGCCAAGGAACGCATCGTGAGTCTGCGCGATGAATTCGGCCAATGGGATCCGCGCAATCAGCGCCCCGAGCTGTGGAATCTCTACAACCCCCGCCACCAGCCCGGCGAGCATGTGCGCGTCTTCCCGCTGTCGAACTGGACCGAATTGGACGTCTGGAATTACATCGCGGCCGAAGGCATCGAGCTGCCGAGCCTGTACTACGCCCACGACCGTGAGGTCTTCGAGCGCGGCGGCATGCTACTTCCGGTGTCTCCGGTGACCGTGCCGGGCGACAACGAGCCGGTAGAGGTGCGCCATGTGCGCTATCGCACCATCGGCGACATGTCATGCACAGGCGCGGTGGAATCCGATGCCGAAACCATCGACCAGGTGTTGGTGGAAGTGGCCACCACCCAGATCACCGAACGTGGCGCCACACGTGCCGACGACCGTCTGTCGGAAGCAGCCATGGAAGACCGCAAGAAGGAAGGCTATTTCTGATGAGCACGATCACCACGAGCCCGAGCGGCGCCGGCCCAGTCAACGAAGGCCCAGTCAGCAACAGCACTGGCACAGCCACGAGCAATGCCCTGGGTGCCCGCACCCTGCTGCGGCTTGCCACTGCCGGCCCGGTCGACGACGGCAAGTCCACCCTTGTGGGCCGCCTGATGTATGACTCCAAGGCCGTGCTTGCCGACCAGCTCGAAGCCGTTGAGCGCGTCAGCCGCGACAAGGGTCTGGGCACAGTCGATCTGGCCCTGCTCACAGACGGTCTGCGCGCCGAGCGTGAGCAGGGCATCACCATTGATGTTGCCTACCGCTATTTCGCCTCGGCGCAGCGCAGCTACATCCTGGCCGACTGCCCCGGACACGTGCAGTACACCCGCAACACGGTCACCGGCTCATCGACCGCCGATGTGCTCGTGCTGCTCGTTGATGTGCGCCATGGGGTGTTGCCGCAGACCCGCCGCCATCTGGCAGTGGGTGCCCTGCTGCGCGTGCCCCATGTGATCGTGGCAGTGAACAAGATCGATCTCGTGGACTACGACGAGGCGGCCTATGCCCCGGTGGAAGCCCAGATCCGTGAGGTTGCCGACGAACTGGGGCTGGCTGATCTGCGAGTGATTCCCACCAGCGCGCTCACCGGCGCCAATGTGGTGGACCACTCCAGCGAGCTCGGTTGGTATTCGGGGCCGAGCCTGCTCGAGCTGTTGGACACTCTGGAGCCCGAGCGCGACGCCATTGAGGGTTTCCGTCTGCCGGTGCAGCTGGTGCTGCGTCCACAGGGGGCGGCCATCGATCCTGCATACCGCGAATACCGCGGCTATGCCGGCGAGATCTCGGCCGGCTCGGTGGAGCTCGGCGATCCGGTGGTGGTGCTGCCCTCGGGACTGCGCTCCACTGTGGTGGGCATCGACCTGGCTGGCCACGAACTCGACCATGCCGTCGCCGGACAGTCGGTGTCGCTGAGGCTTGCCGACGAGATCGACGCGCCGCGCGGTTCGGTGATCTCGTCGGTGGCGGATGCTCCCGAGCCGGTGAATGAGGTGGACGCCATGATCGCCTGGATGGCCGAGAAGCCGCTGCACGCCGGGGCCCGGGTGTTGCTGAAACACGGCACGAGCACTGTGAAGGCAGTGGTGGGCGAGATCAGCGGAAAGCTCGATCTGGACTCGATGGCGCCGGTCAACAGCGACACCCTGGAGCTCAACGACATCGCGCGGGTGCACATCAGGTTGGCCGCCCCGATCGCTGCCGAGAGCTATCTGGACACCCGCAATGGTGGGGCTTTCGTGTTGGTGGAGCCACAGTCCGGCTGGACGCTGGCGGCCGGCATGATCCGGGGCCATGAAGCCTTCGGTGATTCGTTCACGCCTCCTGATGACTGGCAGATCTGAGCACGCCCCTGCCCTGAACACAGGGGCAGGCAGTGCAGACACCACCCCGGACGGCGCCCCGGGATCGACTTGCGGACAGGTCGGTCCCGGGGCGCTTTACATCACCACCAAAGGATTCACAGCTCATTGCCAACTGGCTCACAGATATAACAATTTGGTATTTCCCCAAGTCAGAGAGGATTTGACGGGGACATTGATGGCTTAATTGGCCGCCAATATCTTTTTCCTATAACGTGCTTTATGCCTCACGAATTCATCGACACCGACGGTGCTGAAGAATGCGTGATGGTTTGACCTATCTACCCCCCGGATGGAGATATGACGGCACAGCCAGCTTCAGTCCCCCCCGCTTCACAACCCGGCCCGGCACCGGCGCACAACCCACAGGACCCACACAACCTGCACGCCCTGCAGGAGCCTGCACCAAGCACCGCGCGAGGCACCGCGAGCACTACGCCGGCAACCGAGCCCGTGCAGACAGCCGACGAACCAATCGCAGCACCTGCTCGCTCATGGTTGGCCTATGCGTGCATCGTCGTAGCAGCCATCGTGCCCTTGGCTCTGTCACCGATTGGGCCAGTGCCCCATTGGGCAATCATCCAAGACCGCATCGCGCCGCTGGTGTGGTGGTTTGCCATGGTGACGATTGGCTCGGTGCGGGCCGTCGATGCCCGCGCAGACTCGCCGATCCATGACAACCAGCTCAATGCCATCTGCTCTGCTGCTCTGATGCTTGCCACGCTCTGGTTGGGATTCAGCTGGCCGGCGGACACAGCGGCCTCGTGGGTTGCTGCTGCACTGGTGTGGGCAGCCTGTCTGTTCGTGGTGATAGGCACCCGACGCACTATGCGAATCTGGCCTGCCCTGGTGCTGCTCATACCAGCGGCGCTGCCGCAGTTGCTCGGTGATCTCAGTCTGTCTGCCGCATTGGTGGTGGCTGGTCTGGGGCTCATCTGGAGCGCCCAGCATCTGGCGCGCCATCCCGGCTCGCGATTGCCCGCACCACGCATGCAGAAACTGGCTCCCCTCGTGCTGTCTGTTGTTGTCCTCATCGCGGCTGTGCGTTGGAGCTGGCTGTGAGCAGAACCACACCCCATTCTTCCGATCCCCAGTCGTACACACATCGCCCCCACACGCCCCGCTCGCACACACCCAGCGAGCAGGCGCCCCACTACGGGCCCGAACGGATCGCCCTCGCGCGCCCGTCGGCTGGCTCAACTGGCACGCCCATGCCGCTGCGCATGGAGTTGGGCACGGAGCTGGGCAACGATTGCGACCGGCTGTGGATGGCCCAAAGTGCCCTGGCCAGTTCGAGCCCGGATCTGTCGGCCAGGAGTCTGCTCACCCGCGGGCAGACGGTCTTCGCCTGGTGTGCCGTGGCAGTGCTGTTCATCTGCCTGGTGTTGAGCGCGAAATACACCGCCATTGTGCTCATCGGCACCGTCACACTGGTCTATCTGGCGGCGCTCGCCTACCGCCTGCTGCTCTTTCGTCGGGGCCTTGCCCAGACCGACGCCATTGAGGTGAGCAACGAGCAGGCCTCAGCGCTCACCGACGATGAACTGCCGAGCTACACGGTGCTCATCCCAGCCTTCGATGAGCCACAGATCGACCTGTTGATGGCCAATCTGCGCGCCATCGATTATCCCGCCGACAAGCTTGATCTGCGCCTCATGCTGGAGGCCGGCGATGCCGGGACCATCCGCGTGGCCGAGCAGGCCTGCGCGGGCTATTCGGACGGGCCCGGGTTCACCATCATCCAGGTGCCCGCCGGGGAGCCCCAGACCAAGCCCCGCGCCTGCAATTACGGCCTGCTGGGAACAACCTCGGAGCTGGTGACCATCTACGACGCCGAGGACCAGCCCGATCCGCTGCAATTGCGTCGCGCCGCGTATGCCTTCGCGCAACTACCCAGCGAATATGTCTGCCTGCAGGCACAACTGGGTTTCTACAATTCCACCCAGAATCTGCTCACCAAATGGTTCACCCTGGATTACGGTGCCTGGTTCGCCTATCTGTTGCCGGGGCTGGCAGCCACCGGATCACCCATTCCCCTGGGCGGCACGAGCAATCATTTCCGCGCCGAGGTGCTGCGCCGCGTGGGCGGTTGGGATCCATGGAATGTCACCGAGGATGCCGATCTGGGGCTACGGCTGCACCGCATGGGTTACCGGGTGGGGGTGTTGAAGTCGGACACCATGGAGGAAGCAAATCCCGATCCGATCAACTGGGTGCGTCAGCGCTCGCGTTGGTACAAGGGATACATCCAGACCTTCCTGGTGCACCTGCGCCATCCACGACAGGCGGCGCACAGTCTTGGACGGCGTGGGCTCACCGGGTTGATCCTGTTCATCGGCGGCACCCCAATTCTTTCGGCCCTCAATGGGCTGTTCTGGGCCATGGCACTCATGTGGTTCCTGGCCCATCAGGGTGCACTGGCAGCGCTGTTCCCCACCGTCATTTATTATCCTGCGCTCATTTCCGGTGTCTTCGGCAATTTCCTCATTGCCTATATGAACATCTATGCGGTGCGCGTGCTGGGCCGCCCCCAACTCTTGGTAGCTGCATTGTTGAGTCCGCTCTATTGGGTGCTCATGTGGTTGGCAGCAGTGAAGGCGCTGGTGCAATTGGTCACCAATCCTTCCTATTGGGAGAAGACCACCCATGGTCTGGCGATATCGCGGGCAGCAGCATGAGGGGCTCACGACGCGAATTCTGGGTGATCCTCGGACTGTCAGCAGTGGCGTTCGTGGGGGTCGGACTGTGGCTGGCGGCCCATGATCTGGTGTTCCCCGATGCCATGAGCCGGGTGGCCAATGGCTATTTCGTGGCCTTCAGCCGCGATCCACATCTGGCGGCCATCGGCTTCGTCTGGAATCCGCTGCCCTCATTCCTCGACTTGCCCTTCCTGGCGCTCACACCGCTCATTCCGGCCATGGCCAGCCACGGTCTGGCAGGAGTGCTGGAATCCAGCCTGTGTGGCGCGCTGACGGTGGCGCTTTTTGCTCTGGTGCTGCGCGACATCGGCGTCACCGGGCGCGCCATCCGATGGATTCTTACCGGGCTGTTCGCCGTGCAGCCGCTCATCGTGCTGTCGTCGGCAAGCGGGGCGAGCGAGGCCATGCTGCTGGCCGCCCTCATGCTCGTATTGCGAAGTCTGCTTGCCTATCTGCGCGACAACGCGCCCGATCACCTGTTGCTTGTTGGCGTGGGCCTGGGGCTTGCCTATCTCACCCGCTATGAGGCAGTGGGTGCCGGAGCCGGTGTGATTGCGCTGGTGTTCGTGATCTCGGCGCTGCGTCATCGCGAGAATCGCATGTCCTATGCCTTCACCGATGCCACGATCGCAGCCTTCCCCTTTGTGATGGCCTGCGCAGGATGGGCTGTGGTGTCCAAGGTGATCATGGGCTCCTGGTTTGAGTCGGCCACCTCACACTATGGCAACTCCAGCCAGGTGAATGCGGCCCGTGAATACATCGACAATGTGGCCGGAACAGGACATCTGTCACATCTCGGCTATCTCGGTGAACAGCTGGCAGGCATCGCCCCACTGTTGGGTGTGGTGGCGATCATCTCGGCCATCGTGGCCATCCGGCGCCGCGATGTGCGGGTGCCTGCCATCTGGGCCAGTTTCGGCACCGTGCTGGTCCTCGACGACCTGCTGTTCCTGCAGGGCAGCACCTTCGGGTGGCTGCGGTTCCAGATCGCTGCGGTGCCGCTTCTCTTCCTGCTGGCCGGACATCTGGTGGCCAGCACTCCCCGGTTCCGGCCACTGGTCAGCGCCTGCACTGCCCTGGCATTGGCTGCCTGCCTGCCACTGGCCTGGCGCATTGAGGGTGACCCCCGGCTTGCCCGCGAGGAAGAGATGGCGGTGAGCATCGCCAATTCCGATCGTCAGGGAAACCAGCGTGCGGTCGCCGCCGATCTTGACCTGCGGGTTGGTGGACGTGAGGGTTCTGTGATCACCGATGTGGCCTATTCGTCGCAGATCGTGCTGGCCTCGCGGCATCCCGACCAGTACGTGGTGACCACTGATCGTGATTTCAAGCAGGCATTGGCCGATCCGGCGGCTGCTGGCGTCTGTTATGCGTTGGTCGGGGCGCCCGAAAGCTCACCCAGTGACGCGGTGGAGGCGCAATATCCGCAGTTCTTCGAGACTGGCGGCGGCGTGGCCACCCTTGAACAGCAGTGGACGGAGGAGGGGCCGCTCGAATGGCGGTTGTATTCCTTCGACCACCAGTCCCCCGGTCAGGAGGGTTGCGGCTGATGGAACCCCATCAGCGGCCTCTCTGAGGGTGGCCGGGAAGAGCTCCAAATCCGTGGTTTCGGTGGGCGTTGTCCACGGTGGGAGCTGTTGAGGCGCCGGCGGGCTTTGTCGGCCCGGCCCCCCCCCGTGGCCCCGCCGCGCCCCCAAAAAGCAGTGGTTGCCCAAAGCCGTGCGGCACCGAATGTGCCATCGGGTGTCCAGTCCGATGACCGCCCGCCATGGCCGGGGTGACTCGTCCGCGGCGGACCTTCCCTCATGTGTTGCTCTCACCACGCCGGCGCGCCCTCCGAGCTCCTCATCAGCTCACTGTGACGTGCTCCACATGAGCTACAAGAGGTGCTCCGCACCAGCGATGTCCATTGTTGCTCGCATGTCAGCCGAGCCAATCCGCCTCGGGCCGGGCATCACCCGGACTGAGTCCCCCATTCGCTGCTTGGTCAGCAGGCGAACAGGACGTCCAGCCGGCAGAATGCTCAGTCGGCGGGAGCATCCCAGACGGCAAGCCAACGGGCGAAGGGCAGACGCTTCCACGTGGCGCCCGGCAGATTGGCCTCAATGAGTTCGCGGCTGGCCCGCCAGTCGAGCTCGGGGGCAGTGTCGAGCACATCAGGGTGCCAGCTGGTGCGGCGGATTCTGGTGACCACGCCCGCCAACGCGTCATAGGCATGCCGGATTCCCACCGGAATCCGGTTGCGGGCCGTGTCCAGGATCACCACTCGTCCGCCGGGACGCACCACTCGGCGCATCTCCACCAGTCCGAGATCGGCATTGAGCGCCCGCAGCACTCCCACCGCCACCACTCCATCGAAACTGGCGTCGGGAAAGGGCAGCTGTTGGGCGTCACCAAGCATGAAATGCACGCCGGGATATTCGGGCGGCAGCACCTTGGCATCGGCATCCAGCCCGATCACATGGTGACCCTCACGGGAGGGCTGGCCGAATGCGGCCTCGCTGCTGGCCAGATAGCGCGCAAGCGTGCCCTCACCGCAGCCGGCGTCGAGCACCACATCATGGCCTTCCAACAGATCGGCGATGCGCGGGTAGTACTGGGTGTCTGCGTTCCATCGCTGGGCGAAGGGATGCTGGTCGGCCATCTGGGTTTCTTTCTGGGTGCCTGTGTCGTTCTGGATATGTGTTTGATTCCGAGTACGTGTGGTTCGGGGTATGCGAGGTTCGGGGAACTCAGTCAGGTCCCGCGTCAGATCTCGGCCCCGATGAGCGCTCCGATCACGAAGGTGAGCACGATGGCGGCCCTGCCTCCACCGATATTGCGCAGAGTTGCCCTGACGCCTGGCGGGCCGCCAAGTCTGGCG
>CAXYYR010000021.1:0-25102 GCA_964293265.1 uncultured Propionibacterium sp. | reverse complement strand
GAAACAGTCACCGGCACCACGTCTTCCCAAGTTTCCCCGCACGGTCATCATCACCGGCCTGTCGGGTGCCGGACGCCGCTCCTGCGCCCATGCCATGGAGGATCTGGGCTGGTTCGTGGTGGACAATCTGCCGCCGAGCATGCTTCCGCAACTCATCGGCACAGCCAATGATTCGGGTTTCACCCGGCTTGCTGTCGGCCTTGATGTGCGCTCGCGTGACATGTTCGAACAGCTGCCAATGGTTTTCACCCAGTTGGAGGCCGAGGGCATCTCGCCCGAGATCGTTTTCCTGGAGGCCAGCGACGAGGTCATCGTGCGCCGTCAGGAGTCCAGCAGACGCCGACTTCCGCTCCAGGGCGATGGTCGGCTGATGGAGGGCATCGTCAAGGAACGACGCATGCTGTCCGATCTGCGTGCCAGCGCCGACATGGTCATCGACACCTCGAATCTCAATGTGCACCAACTCACCGCAAGAGTTGCGCACATCTATGGCGGTGATCTTGCCGACACCCTGCGGGTCCAGGTGATGAGCTTCGGCTTCAAGAATGGTGTGCCCCTCGATGCCGATCTGGTGTTCGATGTGCGCTTCCTGCCCAATCCGCACTGGGTTCCCGAGCTTCGTCCCCAGACCGGTCTGTCGACCGAGGTCAGCGACTATGTGTTGGGGCAGCCCGGCGCCGGAGAATTCCTCGACACCCTGGGTCATCTCTTCGAGGTGATGACACCCGGCTATCTGCGCGAGGGAAAGCGTCAGGTGACGGTGGCCATCGGCTGCACCGGCGGAAAACATCGCAGCACTTCGATGAGTGAGGCCCTGGCCACCCGCCTTCGTGACCGAGGAATGCAGGTGAGTGTCCTGCACCGAGATCTGGGACTCGAGTGAGCACCGCCATGAGTTCATCGGGGGAGCTGCCCTCGGTTGTTGCCCTGGGCGGTGGGCATGGTCTGGCGGCTTCGCTGGCAGCTCTGCGTCAGGTGACCGACCGCCTGACTGCGGTGGTCACAGTGGCCGATGATGGTGGCTCATCAGGCCGTCTGCGGCAGGAACTTGGTGGGCTTCCCCCGGGTGACCTGAGGATGGCGCTGGCTGCGCTGTGTGGTGACGACCATGACGGTCGCCGCTGGGCCTCAGTGCTCCAGTCCCGTTTTCACTCCGAGGGGCCGCTCGACGGTCATGCGGTGGGCAATTTGCTCATCGAGGGTGTCTGGCAGACCATCAGCGATCCCGTGCGGGGGCTGGAGCTGGTGGCAGAGCTGGTGGATGCCCGGGGGCGTGTCCTTCCCGCGTCCACGGTGCCATTGAGCATCGAGGCTGATGTGCGGGGACTGGAGGTTGAATTCCCCAACGACCTGCACGTGCTGCGTGGTCAGCACATGGTGGCCTCCACCACCGGCATGGTGGAGTCGGTGCGTCTTGATCCTGCTGATCCACCCGCCTGTCCCCAGGCGCTCACTGCCATCGAGCGGGCCGACTACATCATCCTGGGCCCGGGCTCCTGGTTCACATCCGTGCTGCCCCATCTGTTGGTGCCCGATTTGGCGCAGGCCATCATCGCCAGTCAGGCAAGCAAGATCCTCACCCTCAATGTGGCCTCGGGTTTCGAGACCGCAGGGTTCACCCCGAGCCGCCATCTCGAACTGATAGCTGAACATGCGCCGGGACTCCGCCTCAGCACCGTGATTGCCGATGAGGAATTTGCTGCCGGTGATGACCGATTGGCGCAGGCATGTTCAATGCTTGGGGCCGAGTTGGTTGTTGATGATGTGGCCATGCATGATCACTCGGCCCGGCATGACAGATTGCGATTGGCCGCGGTGTATCAGGAGATCATGAGCGGCGCGGCAGGCGGACAGGGCCCCCGGAAGATCTGAGTTCGATTCCCCTCCATAGCGGTAGGCGTCCCTCGGCAAAAATGGGCAAAGCTGCGCGGAACCGGCTCCGACTGGAATAGTGACACTCGATGCGACAAGGTCATTCGGCACCTTGGCGAACCCCAGCATTGTGAGGACTGACTAATGGCACTGACACAACAGGTGAAGGCCGAACTCGCCACAGTGGAGGAATTGAAGCCCGAGGCCAGGGTGGCCGAGGTGGCTTCGATGCTGCGCTTCTCAGGTGGTATCCACGTTGTGAGTGGCCACATCGTCATCGAGGCCGAACTTGACTCGGGGCACACCGCACGCCGGCTCCGCACCGCTCTGTCAGAGCTCTATGGCTTTGATTCCGAGGTTGTCGTGGTCAATCCCTCCGGCATCCGACGTCGTACCCGCTATGTGGTGCGTCTGGTCCGCAATGGTGAGGCGCTGGCACGTCGCACCGGCCTCATCGATCAGCACCGACGTCCGGTGCGGGGTCTGCCTGCTGCGGTGGTGGGTGGGACCCTCGCCGATCAGGTGGCTGCCTGGCGCGGTGCCTTCCTGGCGCGTGGTTCGCTCACCGAGCCTGGACGTTCGATGGGTCTGGAAGTCAGCTGCCCCAGTTCCGAGGCCGCCCTGGCCCTGGTCGGTTGCGCGCGACGCCTGGGGATCAGCGCCAAGGCCCGCGAGGTGCGCCAGCTGGATCGGGTGGTCGTGCGTGACGGCGATGCCATCTCGGCGCTGCTCACCCGGATGGGCGCCCATGCATCCGTGCTTGCCTGGGAGGAGCGTCGGATGCGCCGCGAGGTGCGTGCCAGCGCCAATCGCCTGGCGAACTTCGACGATGCCAATTTGCGTCGCTCCGCGCGGGCAGCCGTGGCGTCGAGTGCACGGGTTGAGCGCGCGCTGGAAATTCTTGCCGATGATGTGCCCGATCACTTGCGGGCGGCAGGGGAGCTGCGATTGGCGAATCGTCAGGCAAGTCTGGAAGAGCTCGGACACCTGAATGATCCGCCCCTCACGAAGGACGCTGTCGCCGGACGTATCCGGCGGCTGCTGGCCCTGGCTGATAAGACGGCCATCGATCGGGGCACCCCCACCACCGAAGCGGCACTGACCCCGGCCATGCTCAATGACGACTAGACGGGCTGCCGGCACAGCTGTGGATGCCCAAGCCGTTGGCACAATTGTGGGTGGCGTTGAGTTGCACGCCCGGCTTGTGGGCAAGCAACATCGTGCAGATGCCTGATTGTTTGGTCCCAACCATTCCGTGAGGGCCAAGCCTTGGATAGGCTGAAATACGTCAATAACACTGTCGGGCATCTCCGCCCGGACTCACAGAACACGAGGGGATCGTCTACATGACCGTCAAGGTTGGTATTAACGGTTTCGGCCGCATCGGCCGCAACTTTTTCCGTGCGATGGTGGATCAGAAGGCGGACTTGGACATCGTCGCCGTCAACGACCTCACCGACACCAAGACGCTCGCCCATCTGCTGAAGTACGACTCGATCCTCGGCCGTTTCCCCGGCGAGATCAGCTACGACGACAAGTCGATCACCGTTGACGGTCATCGCATCGTTGTGTGCGAAGAGCGCGACCCCGCCAACCTTCCTTGGAAGGATCTTGGCGTTGAGGTTGTCGTCGAGTCCACCGGTTTCTTCACCGATGGCGAGAAGGCAAAGGCCCACATCAACGCTGGCGCCAAGAAGGTCATCATCTCGGCCCCCGCCAAGAATGTCGACGGCACCTTCGTGCTGGGCGTCAACGATGGCGATTACGATTCGGCCACCCAGAACATCATCTCCAATGCTTCCTGCACCACGAACTGCCTGGCCCCCATGGCCAAGGTGCTCGAGGACGAGTTCGGCATTGAGCGTGGCATCATGACCACGATCCACGCCTACACGGGTGATCAGCGCCTGCTCGACGCACCTCACAAGGATCTGCGTCGCGCCCGCGCTGCCGCCCTCAACATGATCCCCACCAAGACCGGTGCTGCTCAGGCCGTGTCCTTGGTGATCCCCTCGCTCAAGGGCAAGTTCGATGGACTCGCCGTGCGCGTGCCCGTGCCCACCGGCTCGCTCACCGATCTCAGCTTCATCCCGAGCCGTGAGGTGACGGTGGACGAGGTCAATGCTGCCATCAAGAAGCACGCAGAGACCGATCTCAAGGGCATCCTTGCCTACACCGAGGACCCGATTGTCTCCACCGATATTCAGCATGACCCGCACTCGAGCATCTTCGATGCCTCCGAGACCAAGGTCATCGGCAATCTGGTGAAGGTTCTCAGCTGGTACGACAATGAGTGGGGCTACTCGAACCGCTTGGTCGACCTGACCGAGCTGGTGTGCGACAAGCTCTGATCGACAACTGAACATCGTGCAAACACAGGGCGTGCTGGCTTCGGCTGGCACGCCCTGTGTTCTTGCACCGCAGTTTCCCTTTGACAGACTTTCAGGAGAAGAACAGTGAGAACACTCACCGACCTTGGCGATCTGCGCGGCAAGCGCGTCGTCATTCGTTGCGATTTCAATGTGCCTCTTAAGGGCGACCAGATCACCGATGACGGCCGCATCAAGGCCGCCCTGCCCACGCTCAAGGCACTCCTCGGCGCCGGGGCCCGGGTAACCGCCATGGCCCATCTCGGGCGCCCCAAGGGCAGCCCCGATCCCAAGTTCTCACTGGCCCCGGTCGCAGCCCGCCTCGGCGAACTGCTCGGTCAGCATGTGGAGCTGGCCACCGACACGGTTGGTCCTTCGGCATTGAAGACCTCGGCAGATCTGGACGATGGCCAGATCGCGCTGGTGGAAAATGTGCGCTTCGAGCCGGGGGAGACGAGCAAGGATGACGCAGAGCGGGCGGAGCTCGCCAAGCGTTATGCCCAGCTGGGCGATTTCTTCGTCTCCGACGGCTTCGGCGTGGTGCACCGCAAGCAGGCAAGTGTCTATGACATTGCCAAGATCCTTCCCTCGGCTGCCGGAGAATTGGTGTCCAAGGAGGTGTCGGTGCTCTCCAAGATCACCACCGACCCGGAGCGCCCCTATGTGGTGGTCCTCGGTGGTGCAAAGGTTGCCGACAAGCTCGCAGTCATCGACAACCTTCTGCAGGTTGCCGACACGCTGATCATCGGTGGTGGCATGGCCTACACATTCCTGCGCGCCCAGGGCAAGCAGGTCGGCGGTTCCATCCTCGACGAGTCGAAGGTTGAGGCATGCCGGGGCTATCTTGCATCGGCCAAGGCTGCAGGCAAGAAGATCCTGCTGCCGGTGGATGTGCGTATTGCCAAGGGCATGGATTTTGATGCCCGCACCGTGGACGGTCAGGTGTCGGTCGTCTCGGTCGATGACATTCCCGCCGATCAGCAGGGTCTCGACATCGGTCCTGACAGTGAGAAGCCCTTCGCCGCCGAAATCGGCGCAGCCAGGACAGTGTTCTGGAACGGCCCCGCGGGGGTCTCCGAGATTGATGCCTTGGCAGGCGGCACCAAGGCCGTTGCCAAGGCACTGGCCACGGGGGATGCATTCAGCGTCATCGGTGGGGGTGATTCGGGTGCGGCAGTCCGCCAGTTCGGATACGCCGATGATCAATTCAGCTGGATCTCCACTGGCGGTGGCGCCTCGTTGGAGTATCTGGAAGGCAAGGAACTGCCTGGTCTGGCAGTCCTGGAACAGGAGAAGTGAACATGGCACGCAAGCCGATCATGGCGGGCAATTGGAAGATGAACCTGAATCATGTCGACGCCGTCGGCCTGGTGCAGAAGCTGGCCTTCACGCTGGCTGACAAGGGCTACGACCCCGACAAGTCAGAGTGCGTGGTGATTCCGCCCTTCACCGACATCCGCACCGTGCAGACCCTCATCGAGGGTGACAAGCTTCCGATCGCCTATGGCGCCCAGGACCTGTCACCGCATGATGATGGCGCCTACACCGGTGACATCAGCGCCTCGATGCTCACCAAGCTGGGCTGCTCCTATGTGGTGGTCGGCCATTCCGAGCGTCGTGAATACCATGCGGAGACCGATGCTGTGGTGAATGCCAAGGCCAAGAAGGCCCTTGCAGCCGGAATCACGCCGATCATCTGTGTGGGTGAGAGTCTGGAAGTGCGCAAGGCCGGGGAGCATGTGGCCCATGTGCTGGCCCAGGTGACCGGCGCCCTGGCGGGAATCACCGCCGAGCAGGTGTCCTCCTTGGTGATCGCCTATGAGCCCATCTGGGCCATCGGCACTGGCGAGGTGGCAACCCCGGAGGATGCCCAGGAAGTCTGTGGCGCCATTCGTGGTGTGGTGAGCGAGCTGTACGACGGCCCGACTAGCGAAGCCGTGCGCATTCAGTACGGCGGCTCGGTGAAGCCGGCTACAGTGGCCTCGATCATGGCCAAGCCCGATATTGACGGCGCCCTGGTGGGTGGCGCCAGCCTCAAGGCTGACGATTTTGCCGCCATCGTGCGTTTCTATGAGATGGCCACCGCCTGATCGATGGTGGGTGCCGGATTCGGCGCTGAATTGACAGATGGGATCACCGGTTCTCGGTGATCCCATCGTCGTGTGCAGACCGGGTGTTCACCGGATTGGGGGTCCACGGGTTCGGGATTGGGCGCTCCGGTGAGTTAACATTGCCAAGTGATGCTAGTTCCACTTATGGCTTGGCCGACGCTTACGCTGTCAATCGTCCTGGTCGTCCTCAGCTTCGTGCTGACGGCGTTCATCCTTCTGCACCGCAGTCAAGGCGGTGGCATGGGCGATCTGTTCGGTGGCGGAATGTCGACCTCGACGGGTGGCACCTCATCGGCTGAGCGGATGTTGAACCGGCTCACCGTGATCATCGGTGTGCTGTGGACCCTCTGCATTCTCGGCCTGCTCGTGCTCTACAAGTACTCGGCCTGAGCATTTTCGTATCGGGGACCATTCGTCCGGAGCATCATTTTCATCAAGTCTGAACTCGTCAAGACGCAACAAGGAGCTCAATCCAGTGTCAAGTGGCAGCGCTATTCGCGGCAGCCGTGTCGGTGCAGGTCCCATGGGGGAGGCGGAGCGCGGCGAGGTCGCACCCCGCACCCAGATTCCCTATTACTGTGCCCACGGTCATGTGACGCGACCTTCCTTCGCCTCCGATGCGGCGGTGCCCGACGAGTGGGAATGCATGAAATGTGGCCTTCCCGCCAATCGTGACCCCAAGAATCCGCCGCCGCCGCCGAAGACGCAGCTCTACAAGACCCATTTGGCCTATGTGAAGGAGCGCCGCAGCGACAAGGAGGCGCAGGCCATCCTTTCCGAGGCATTGGCCCATCTGAAGGACCGCCGCAAGCGCGGCGAAGTCATCTACTGAGTGGACCACTACGCAGAGAACCGGGCCGAACACCATGTGATGTTCGGCCCGGTTCTGCGTGTTCCAGCGGGTTTGTCTAGAGATCACATCTGAAATAGGCGCGTTCGCCTGCGGCATCCTGGTTGGCGAACCACAAGGTCCAGTCCTCACCGTGCACCCGACTTGCCGGATAGCGCGTGTCATGACGCAGAGCGCCTGCCAGTGCCTCCTGCTTGCTCGCCCCGGAAGCAAGCATCCACACCTGGCGTGAGCGGTTGATGGCTGACAGCGTCAGGGTCATGCGCTCAGGTGGATCCATCGGTGCATCGGTGACACCCACTGCCTGCAGGGTTGTGGTGGATTGCACCGCATAGCTCGGATGGTTCGGGAAGATCGAGGCAATGTGGCCATCGTCGCCCACTTCGAGCAGGGTGATGTCGAAGACTGTGTCGCCGATGTCCTTCGCATAGGCATAGGCCGCATCGTCTGGATCGGTCTTGCCGGTCAGCGAGGGCATGGCATGGATCTGTGAGGGCACTAGGGTGACGGCTCCGGCCAGAATGCTCAATGCCTGGACCGAATTGCGCACCGGATCGGTGGTGGCAACGAACCGCTCGCTGGCCCACCACAGCTGCAACCGTGAGGCGTCGAAGGCGCCGGTGCGGGCAAGTGCTGCGAAATGGGTCAGTGCCCCCAGCACGGTGGGTCCACCGGACAGACAGAGATTCACATATTCCTGACGTTCCTGCATTTCTGCCAGGGCAGAAACAAGCAATGTGCCGCAGCCACTGGAAAGTTCATGATTGTCCAGATAGCGCAGCACACGGGGTGTGTAATCACCCGGCGCCTGGGGATCGATGGTCATAGCTGCGAGCGCTCCCCGAGTCGGTTCAGGGTGCGCTCGTAGACGTCGTCGGGCCCGAGCCTGCGGAATTCCTCGGAGAGCAGTTCCACCACCGGACGGCGCAGCAGGCTTGCGGTGCGCAGTGGCTGATTGGGCACGATGTATTCGGCGTCACTCTTCTTTATGCGACGAACGGCCACCTCACCGGCATCGGTGGCCAGACGCACAGCAGTGACGCCGGGGCCCATGGAATTTTCCAGGGTGACCGGCACGCCGAGGCGAAGGTCGAGCCAGGCTGCCATGAGGGCGGCGGGGGCATTGTCCTCAACCGCCTCGACAACGGCGGAGGTCACCGGTCGGCGGCACTGGTCCAGCGCCGAGGCGACCAGTGCGCGCCAGCGGGTGAGCCTCGTCCATGACAGATCCGTGTCCTGGGCGCTGTGGGTGCCGCGTGCGCGGGCAACCAGGGTGGCCACCGGATCGTCGGCATTGGTGGCATCGGTGATGCGCCGATCTGCCAGCCTGCCGATCGGGTCCTGGGCGGGGAATTCGGTGCCACGACCGGGCCACCAGGCGACCACCGGCAGGTCAGGCAGCAACAGCGGAAGCACCACGGAGCCACGGCGATTGACCAGCTCACCTGCCAGCCGCAAGGTGATGATGTCGCCGGGCACTCCCTCGTCGACCCGGATTTCTGCGTCCATGGCCGTCTTCGGTGACTTGCTGTTCACCACCATGAGGATGCGTGAGGGATGCTCTGCGGCAGTGGCCTGGGCAGCGTCGAAGGCATGTGTGTACTGCTGGCTCGTGCTCATCACCACCAGCGTCATCACCAGACCCGACGCCTGGCCGGTGGTCTTGTGGGCATTGAGTGCGGCCTCGGCGATCTCGGAGGCGTTCGTATGGCTCAGTTCGATGATCATGATCGTTCTCCTATGGCCTGCGCCAGGTGAAGCCATCGTGGGCGAGCATTTCCACACCACTACGGGGCCCCCAGGTGCCCGAATCGTATTGCTCGGGTGGGCCCTGTTCTGCCCAGTGTTGGAGCACCGGGTCGAGCAGCTGCCAACTCAGCTCAACTTCTTCCTGACGGGGGAACAGCGGCGGATCGCCGAGCAGCACATCCAGGATGAGTCGCTCATAGGCCTCCGGGATGGATTCATTGAATGAGTCGGCGTAGGCGAAGTCCATGCTCACCTGACGGATCTCCATGGCTGTTGCCGGCGCCTTGGCGCCGAAATGCATTGATACGCCTTCATTCGGCTGGATGCGCATCACCAGGGCATTTGTGCCCAGCTCGCGGGTCTCGGTGTTGGTGAAGGGCAGATGGGGTGCCCGCTTGAACACCAGGGCCACCTCGGTGACGCGACGAGGCATGCGCTTGGCAGCGCGCAGATAGAAGGGCACTCCTGCCCAGCGCCTGGTGCCGAGGTCCACCCTCATGGCGGCGTAGGTCTCGGTGTGCGAGTCGTCAGGGATGCCGGTTTCCTGCAGGAAGCCGGGCACCAGCTCGCCGCCCTGCCAGCCCTGGGCGTATTGCCCGCGAGCTGTATGGATGTCGAGATTGCGTGGGGTTGTGGCAGCGGCAAGAATTTTTTGCTTCTCGATGCTGATCTGATTGGCCTCGAAGCTGTTGGGTTCCTCCATCGCCGTGAGAGCCATCAGCTGCAACAGATGGTTCTGGATCACGTCGCGGGCGGCTCCGATGCCGTCGTAATAGCCGGCACGGCCGCCGATACCGATGTCCTCGGCCATGGTGATCTGCACATGGCCCACATATTTGTTGTTCCAGATCGGCTCGAACATCTGATTGGCAAAGCGCAGGGCCAGAAGATTCTGCACCGTCTCCTTGCCCAGATAATGATCGATGCGGAACACCGACTCAGCCGGGAATGCCTTGGAAACTGCCCGGTAGAGGTCCTTGGCGCTGTCGAGATCATGGCCGAAAGGCTTCTCGATCACCACCCGCTTCCAACCCTTGGTCTGATCGACCATGCCGTATTTCTCGAGCTGGTCGACGACCACCTCGAACATCCGCGGGGGAACGGACAGATAGAACGCATGGTTTCCGCCAGCGCCCTGTTTGGCGTCCAGCGCATCGAGCGTGGCGCGAAGGCGCTTGAACGTGCCTTCGTCGTCGAAATCGCCCCATACGAAACGGATCCCGGTGACCAGCTGACGCCAGGTCTCCTCGCGGAAGGGAGTGCGGGCATTGGCCCGGACGTCCTCCTTCACGATCTCGGCGAACTGGGCATCGGTGTAGTCGCGGCGGGCAACTCCCACCAGACCGAAGCCGGGTGGCAGCAGGCCGCGATTGGCCAGGTCGTAGACGGCGGGCAGCAGCTTCTTGCGCGAAAGATCGCCGCTGACGCCGAAGAAGACCAGGGCACAGGGGCCGGCGATGCGGGGCATGCGCCGATCCTCCGGGTCGATCAGCGGATTGACCCAGGGCCCTTCGGGTGCTGGTTGCTGCCCGGATTTTCCTGATTGTGCGGACATGGAAGTCACTTCTTCACTCTACTAAGGAGTGTTGCATCGGACTGCCTCCGGGCTCGTTCTGGCTACCGACATTGCCGCAGTCACAGGCCAGGATGATCCGGCCCAGCGTGTGCTGCAGTGTTTCGGTGCTGACAGCACCGAAACCGAAAACGATGCCCAACATGTCAGCTCCACCCGGGCCCCAGAACCCGCTGAGCGCACCAACCCGGATGCCCTGCTCCGCCAGCCGGGCGACGATGTTCTCGCCCGGCTCGCGGGTGTACACCACGGCCTGGAGGCCGCCGGTCATGGGCGCCAAATGAGCTGATGGCCCTGCCGAGGCGAAGGCCGTCATGATGGAATGGCGCCGCCGGCGATATTCGCGGCGCATCCGGCCGATGTGCCGGCGCAACTCACCGGAGGCCAGATATCCGGCCAGGGCGCGCTGGGTGAGTGCTGGCACCGGCGAACCAAGCGCCTTACGTTGGCCGACGATCAGCCCATGAAGCGCTGCCGGTGGGCAAAGATAGCCAGTGGCCAAGGCTGGTGTCAGCACTGTGGAGAAGGTGCCGAGCAGCACCACATGTCCATCGTCTGGATCGTCCAGGGCGGCCAGCGTGGGCAGGGGCATGCCCACATAGCGCAGCTCCGAGTCGTAATCGTCCTCCACAATGAGGGTGCCGGTGCGTTGGGCCCAGGCCAGGAGCACGGTTCGCCGGGTGATGGACAGCGAACCACCTTCGGGGAACTGGTGCCCGGGGGTGACCAGCACCACATCGGGGGCATTGGCCCCACTGGGAAGTTCGGAGGTCACCAGACCCTGGGCATCGGCACGCAGGGGGACCATCGCGAGCCCCAATGCCCCCGGCACGCCACGCAGGGCAGGATGTCCCGGTTCCTCCACCCCGATGACGGGTGGCTGGCTGTGTGCGGCAGCATTCCGGGCCATCAGTGCAGTGAGCAGCAGTGTGAGTCCCTCGCGGGCACCGGCGGTGACGATCAGTTGATCGGCCGGACGGACCAGGGAACGCATGGTGCGCAGATGCTCCGACACTTCCCTGCGTAGGGCTGCCAGGCCGCGTGCATCACCGAGCGGCCGCGGGTCATGGGCTGCCTGCCGCCATGCCGTGCGCCACGCGGAGGAGTCCACGCTGGACACGTCCGGGGTGCCGGGGCGCAGGTCCACGCTGCTGCGCTGCAGACCCGCAGCTGATCCGGCAAGTGGTCTGCGCCCGGCAGGAGTCGGGATTCTGGTGCCGGCCGGATGATGAATGGCCACCTCGGCGACAACAGTCCCTGAACCCGGGTGGGTGTGCAGATAGCCTTCGGCCACCAATTGGTCGTAGGCGCTCACCACCGTGCCGCGGGCCACGCCCAACTCTGTTGCCAGGGATCGGCTCGAGTTGAGCACATCCCCGGCGTGCAGATGTCCCTGCTCGATCGCGGCGCGCAGGCCATCCACGAGTTGGGCAGCCAGTGGGGTCCCGCAGTTCGGATCGAGGTGAAGGGCAGGATCAATGGCGACGTGGGCGCGCATGCTCCCAGTCTGGCAGGCCACACAGAAGTGGTCCAATGAAATAGATGAAATGTGGACCTTGTGATGGTCCGCATGGTGCGCTGGAATCTACTCCATGAGCCAATCAGAACAAGTCCGGAGCAAGCCTCGTACACAAGCCGATCAGGCTGGTGAGGAACCGTTGACCAAGGGCAACACCACCCGGGTGAAGCGTGGTCTGGCCGACATGCTCAAGGGTGGCGTGATCATGGATGTGGTCAATGCCGAACAGGCAACGATTGCCGAACAGGCCGGCGCCAGCGCAGTGATGGCCCTGGAGCGGGTTCCCGCTGACATCCGTGCCCAGGGCGGTGTGGCCCGTATGAGTGATCCGGGCCTCATCGAACAGATCCAGCAGGCAGTCTCCATCCCCGTGATGGCCAAGGCCCGGATCGGCCATTTCGTCGAGGCCCAGGTGTTGCAGGCCCTCGATGTCGACTATGTGGATGAGTCGGAGGTCCTGTCGCCGGCCGACTATGCCAATCACATCGACAAATGGCAGTTCGATGTGCCCTTCGTCTGCGGTGCCACGAATTTGGGCGAGGCGCTCCGCCGGATCGCCGAGGGCGCGGCCATGATCAGGTCGAAGGGTGAGGCAGGCACCGGCGATGTGTCCGAGGCCGTGAAGCACATCCGCACCATCAAGGCTGAGATCAAGAGGCTTGCCGCCCTCAGTCCTGATGAACTCTTCGTCGCGGCGAAGGAGCTGCAGGCTCCCTACGACCTGGTGGCAGAAGTGGCCCGGAGTGGTGAGCTGCCAGTGGTCCTGTTCGTGGCAGGGGGAGTGGCCACTCCTGCTGATGCAGCTCTCGTCATGCAACTCGGAGCCCAAGGTGTCTTCGTCGGCTCGGGCATCTTCAAGTCGGGCAATCCCGCGAAACGCGCTGAGGCCATTGTTAGGGCAACCACCCTGTACGACGATCCCGCTGCAATCGCCCAGGTGTCCCATGACCTGGGAGAGGCGATGGTGGGCATCAATGTGGCAGACCTGCCCGCTCCGCACCATCTGGCTGAGCGGGGTTGGTGACCACAATGCACGCACGCGAGATGGTGAGGAGACCCCGCTAATGAGTGCTCCACTGGTGGGGGTGCTCGCGCTCCAGGGTGGGGTTGACGAGCATCTGCGCGCGCTGGAGTCGTGCGGTGCGCGCACCCGAAGGGTGAGGCGCCCGTCCGAACTGGGTGGGCTGGATGCGATCGTGATTCCCGGCGGTGAATCGAGTGTGCTCGACAAACTGTCCCGCGCACTGGGCGTTGCCGGGCCACTGGCGGGGCACATCGCAGAGGGGCTCCCCACCCTGGCCACCTGTGCCGGACTGCTGTTCCTGGCAGATCACCTCGAGGATGGCGCGCCCGGGCAGCAGACGCTTGGCCTGCTCCATGTAAAGGCCCGGCGCAATGCCTTTGGCCGTCAACTCGCATCGGTGCAGACCCGGCTTGCTGTCAAGGGCGTGGCCGACGATGTGCAGGCCGTCTTCATCCGCGCGCCTGTGGTGGACGGCTTCGGCGATGATGTGACGGTGCTGGCCACATTCTCCGGCCGCGTGGTCGGGGTGCGTCAGGGCATGATCACCGCGTTGTCGTTCCACCCCGAGCTCACCGAGGATCTTCGGGTGCACCGCGCGTTCGTTGAGGGACTGGGTGTTGATGGACTGGGCACTGGGGGGCCGGGCATCGGCGGCTTGGGTGGCGACGACCTGGGCGGCACTCATCGTGGTGACGGACCTGCAGAGCTGGGTCGAATTCAGTCCCGTGCCCATGTGGTCTAGGCTGTGTGGGCAGAAAAAGCCCATTTTTTGCGACGCAGAGTGAAACAGTTTTGATCCAGCGCCGAATATGGCAACAATGGTGTTGTGAAAAAAATGGCGGAGCTCGGAGCGGAGCGCCCGGAGGGCGATCTGTCCACCCGCCATCAGGTGATGCACCTCCTGCTGAGTGAGGGCCCGCTCACCGCCCCTGAACTGGCAGGGCGACTGGGCATCACCGGAACCGCCGTCAGGCGGCATCTCACCACGCTGGCTGATGGTGGCCAGATCGATGAGATCGAACCGGTGGACCAGCTCGGCGCGCCCGGACGGGGCCGTGGGCGTCCAGCAAAGAGTTATCGACTCACCGATCTGGGACGCTCCGCCTTCAACCAGGCCTACGACGACCTGGCCACACAGGCCATCCGCGTGCTCATGGAAACCATGGGTGCCGATGCCGTCACTGCGCTGGGTGAGCGCCGCTCCGTTGATGTCGAGCAGCGCTATCACGATTTCCGGGCCGCCCACCCGCTGGCCGACCCGGTGGAGGCCCTGGCCGACGCCCTCAATGCCGACGGCTATGTCACCAAGGTCGATGATTCCCCGGCCGGCGCCCAGCTCTGCCAGCACCACTGCCCGGTGGAACACGTTGCCGCCGAATTTCCGCAGCTGTGCGAGGCCGAGACCCAGATGTTCTCACGCCTGTTGGGCACCCGCGTGCAACGTCTGGCCACGATCGCCCACGGCGATGGCATCTGCACAACGAATATTCCGCTTGATCTCACAGTCGCCGATCACGCCACATTCCAGTCACAGCCAGCGGTGGGCAATCACCGTGCGAAAGAACACAACCGAGAGGCAAGAAGCGCATGACGCAGGTCGATACAGGGCCAGCCGGCAGCGGTCCCGCCGCCAGCCAGGCAGCAGCCGACAAGCTGGCCGACGAACTCAACACCTACAAATACGGATGGCACGATTCCGATGCCTACAGCGCAGCCGCCCAGCGCGGACTGTCGGAGGATGTTGTGCGCGGCATCTCGGCCATCAAGCATGAGCCCGAGTGGATGTTGGAGACTCGTCTGAAGGCGCTCAAGAATTTCGAACGCAAGCCATTGCCCACCTGGGGACCTGATCTGTCGAAGCTCGATTTCGATCGCATCAAATACTTCGTGCGCTCCACCGACAAGCAGGCGTCGAGCTGGGAAGATCTGCCCGACGACATCCGCAGCACCTATGACAAATTGGGCATTCCGGAAGCCGAGAAGGAGCGTCTGGTCTCCGGCGTCGCCGCCCAGTACGAGTCCGAGGTGGTCTATCAGAAGATCAATGACGAGCTCAGCCGCCAGGGTGTGATCTTCACCGACACCGACACCGCGCTGCGTGAATATCCGGAACTGTTCCAGGAATATTTCGGCACGGTGATCCCCAGCGCCGACAACAAGTTCGCCGCGCTGAACACGGCTGTGTGGAGCGGTGGCTCGTTCATCTATGTGCCCAAGGGCGTCAATGTCACCATTCCCTTGCAGGCCTATTTCCGGATGAACACGGAGAATCTCGGCCAGTTCGAGCGCACGCTGATCATCGTTGACGAGGGTGCCTATGTGCACTACGTCGAAGGGTGCACGGCGCCGATCTACAAGACTGATTCACTGCACGCGGCAATCGTGGAGATCATCGTCAAGAAGGATGCCCGCTGCCGCTACACCACCATTCAGAACTGGTCGGGCAATGTGATCAATCTGGTGACCCAGCGCGCCACCGTTGCCGAGGGCGGCCAGATGGAATGGGTCGACGGCAATATCGGGTCGAGCCTCAATATGAAATATCCGGCCTGCTATCTGCTCGGCGAACATGCCAAGGGCGAGGCGCTGTCGATGGCCTTTGCCGGCCAGGGGCAGTACCAGGACACCGGCGCCAAGATGATCCACGCCGCGCCCTACACGTCGAGCACCATCGTGTCGAAGTCCATCAGCCGCAATGGTGGTCGCAGCGCCTATCGAGGACTCGTTGCCGTGACGCCGGATGCCCATCACTCGGCCTCGAGCGTCAAATGTGATGCCCTGCTGGTCGACGACATCTCGCGATCCGACACCTATCCCTATGTGGATGTGCAGACCGACGATGTGGCCATGGAGCATGAGGCCACGATCTCCAAGATCAGTGAGGACCAGCTGTTCTATCTGATGCAGCGTGGCCTCAACGAGGACGAGGCGCGTGCCACCATCGTGCGCGGTTTCGTGGAGCCGATTGCCCGCCAGCTGCCGATGGAATATGCGCTGGAACTCAACCGTCTGGTCGAACTGCAGATGGAAGGCTCGGTCGGCTGATGTCGCAAACCAACAAGAACGGAGCAACAGCTGTGGCCGATCCGGAGAATTCCGGCGCCGACGCAGTGGCAAGTGCGGTCGAATCTGCCACTTCCCACCTGCACCCCCTGGTCTCATGGGAGTTGGAGGACCATCCTCTGCCCACCGGGCGCGAGGAGGTCTGGCGCTTCACGCCGGTGCCCAAGCTCAAGGCCCTGCTCGAGGCCCGTGGTGACCACGGTGAGGTCACCACGGTCGAGCATCTTCCTGCCGGGGTGACCAGCACCAGAATTGATCCTGCCGAGGCACGCAAGCGCAGCGTCGAGCCGCCAGCTGATCGCAGTTCGGCAATCGCTGTTGCCCAGGTGGGCGAGGCCCGGCTGGTGACTGTGCCTGCCGATGCCCAACTGGATGAGCCACTCGAACTCGATGTGCAGGGTGCTGGCGCCGCCGCACTGGCCTATCAGCAGCTGCTGATCGAGATCGGCGACAATGCCAGGGCCCAGATCGTCTTCCGCTTCGAGGGCAGCGCAAAGCTGGCCGAGAAGATTGATGTGCGTGTGGGTGCAGGTGCCCACGTCGATCTCATCATGGTGCAGGACTGGGCGGCCGATGCCATCCATGCTGCGCAGGTCTCGCTCCTGGTCGGCGCCGATGCACATGTGCGCACCGTGCAGGCATCCCTCGGTGGGGCCGTGACCCGCGTTCTTGAGCGGGCGAGTTTCGAGGCTCCCGGAGGCGAACTCGAACAGTTTGGCCTGTATTTCGTCGACAGCGGCCGCCATGTGGAACACCGACTGTCCATCGACCACAACCAGCCCCGCACCAAGTCGAATGTTGACTACCGTGGCGCAATCCAGGGTAAGGGTTCCCACAGCGTGTGGGTGGGCGATGTGCTCATCCGCAAGATTGCCCACCAGATCGACACCTACGAGGCAAACAAGAATCTGCTGCTGAGCAAGGGTGCCCGAGCTGATTCGATCCCCAATCTGGAGATCGAGACCGGCAATATTCTCGGGGCCGGTCACTCGTCGACAACAGGACGTTTCGACGATGAGCAGCTGTTCTATCTGGAAAGCCGTGGTGTGCCCGAGAATGAGGCCCGCCGTCTGGTGGTGCACGGCTTCTTCACCGATATCGTGCGCCGCATTGCCGTGCCCGATGTGGAGGAGCGTCTCATGAAGGCCGTCGAACGCGAGCTGGACGCCATTGCGCCCAATTGGGGGACCGACCAGTGAGTTTCCAAACTGTGGCCACCCTTTCCGAGGTGGAATCCGGGCCGCTCGGCCTCGAGGTGGACCATCCCACCGAAGGGGCCATTCCGGTGGCCCTGGTGAAGTCGTCGGATGGCACGATCCATGCGATTCATGACGACTGCACACATGCCCATGTGAAGCTCTCGGAGGGTGACTTCGACGAGTCGAACTGCAGTATCGAGTGCTATTTGCATGGCTCGCACTTCGATCTGCGCACCGGAGAAGCACTCAACCCGCCGGCGGTTGCGCCGGCACCCATCTATCCCGTTCGTGTCGAGGGCAACAACATCCTCGTCGACGTCGAGAATCCCTTGAAGGAGAACTGAACCGATGGCCACACTCGTCATCAAAGATCTGCATGTCGACGTCGACACCGAGGCGGGTCCCAAGGAGATCCTCAAGGGCGTTGATCTGACCGTCAACGACGGTGAGGTGCATGCCATCATGGGGCCGAATGGCTCGGGCAAGTCAACGCTTGCCTATTCCATTGCCGGTCATCCGAAGTACCACATCACCCAGGGCTCCGTGACCCTTGACGGGGTTGCTCTGCAGGACCTGCCCGTGGATGAGCGTGCCAAGGCCGGTCTGTTCCTCGGGATGCAATATCCGGTGGAGGTGCCGGGCGTCTCGATGGCCAATTTCCTGCGTACCGCCAAGACCGCGCTGGACGGGCAGGCCCCGAAGGTGCGCACCTGGCCCAAGCAGGTGAATGATGCCCTCAGCGCGATGGACCTGAACTCCGAGTTCAGTGCCCGTTCGGTGAATGAGGGCTTCTCGGGAGGCGAGAAGAAGCGTGGTGAGATTGCCCAGCTCGAGCTGCTCGATCCCAAGTTCGCGATGCTCGACGAGATTGATTCCGGTCTCGACATCGATGCCCTCAAGGTTGTTGCCGAAGGGATCGAGGCTTTCTCGAAGAAGCCGGGCAAGGCTGTTCTGCTGATCACCCACTACACGCGCATCCTGCGCTATGTCCACCCTGACCAGGTGCATGTCTTCGTTGATGGACGCGTCTCGGTGACCGGGGGCAGTGAGCTGGCCGACAATCTTGAGGAGCGGGGTTACGAGCAATATGTCAAGTGATCTGGACGTCAAGGCACTGCGCCGGGATTTCCCGATCCTGGGTCGACAGATCAATGGCCACCCGTTGGTCTATCTGGACAGCTCGAACACCTCGCAGAAGCCCCAGCAGGTGATTGACACCATCAGCGAGCACTATGCACAGCACAACGCCAATGTGGCGCGTGCCATGCATACGCTCGGTGCCGAGGCAACTGCCGCCTATGAGGGCGCGCGGTCCCGGATCGCCGACTTCGTGGGCGCCGGCGCTCCCGAGGAGATCATCTTCACCAAGAACGCCTCCGAGGCACTCAACCTGGCGGCCAACACCTTGGGCGCACGGCTTCACCCCGGCGATGAGGTGGTCATCTCGGTGCTGGAGCATCATTCCAATCTGGTGCCCTGGCAGCTGGTCTGCGAGCGCACCGGAGCTACGCTTCGTTGGTTCGATGTCACCGATGAGGGCCGGCTCGATCTCGACAAGGCTGAACGCGATGGCCTGATCAACGAGCACACCAAGATCGTGTCGTTGGCGTGGGTGTCCAATGTGCTCGGCACCATCAACCCCGTGCGCAAGCTGGCCGACATGGCCCATGCCGTGGGTGCGGTGATGGTGATCGATGGTTCACAGGGTGTTCCCCATCTGGCAACCGATGTGGCTGCTCTCGGTGGCGACATGCTGGCCTTCACCGGGCACAAGATGCTCGGGCCCACCGGAATCGGCGTGTTGTGGGGGCGGCGTGAGCTGCTCGATGAACTGCCGCCCTTCCTGGGCGGTGGCGAGATGATCGGTGTGGTCACGATGGAGAAATCCACCTGGGCCGAGGTGCCCCACAAATTTGAGGCCGGCACACCTCCGATCGTCCAGGCAGTCGGGCTGGGTGCGGCGGTGGATTATCTGAACGCCGTGGGAATGGAAGCCATCGAGGTCCACGACCATCTGATCACCACGCATGCCCTGGGCGTGCTCGGAGATCTTGATTTCGTGCGTATTCTCGGCCCCACGCAGCCGGTTGATCGCGGCGCTGCCATCTCGTTCACCGTGGACGGGGTGCACCCGCACGATCTCATGCAGTTGCTCGATTCACGGGGCATTGCGGTGCGCGGTGGCCATCATTGCGCGGCGCCACTGCACAAGCGTTATGCAGTGGGCAGCTCAACCCGGATGTCGTCATATCTGTACACCACGATCGAGGAAATAGATGCCCTGCGTGATGGGTTGATATGGGCGCATGACTTCTTCACTGGAAAGGTGAAAGCGCGTCAATGAACGTCGAGGAGATGTACCAGGACATCATCCTGGACCACTACCGCGAGAAGCATCACAGCGGACTGCGGGAGCCCTTCGGGGCGCAGGTGCACCATGTAAATCCCAGCTGTGGCGACGAAGTGACCCTGCGTGTTGGGCTCGACGGCGACAAGATCGCCGATGTGAGTTACGAAGGTGAGGGCTGTTCCATTTCACAGGCCTCCACCTCCGTGATGACTGATCTGGTGATCGGGAAACCGGTTGCCCATGCCATGGACTTGTTCACCGAGTTCAAGACGATGATGGAAAGTCAGGGCCGTATCGAGCCCAATGAGGACCATCTGGAGGATGGCATCGCTTTTGCCGGTGTCTCCGAGTTTCCGGCGCGCGTGAAGTGCGCCATGTTGAGCTGGTCGGCCCTGCGCGATGCGCTGGCGCAGGCCGGAGCTTCAATCGAGGAGGAGAAATGAGCGTGCCCGAGAGCGACCAGATGTCGCCCGAGACCGCGCAGCCGCCCGCCCAGGACGCTGCCGATACTGCCCGCCCGTCCGATCTGGTGCGCGATGAGCTGCCTGACGCGTCCACCACACCCAATGACCCGAAGCTGAAGCCTCCCACCGAGGAGCAAGTGCTCGAGGTGCTGCGGGAGGTGATCGACCCCGAGCTGATGGTCAACATTGTTGATCTCGGTCTGGTCTATGGGGTGGACATCGACGAGAACGCCAATGTGTTGCTTGACATGACACTCACCAGCCCCACCTGCCCACTGACCGATCAGATTGAGTGGGGCGCCCAGGCGGCGCTGGACGGCATCGCCAATGAAGTGACCATCAACTGGGTCTGGCTGCCACCGTGGAGTCTGGACCGGATCACTGACGAGGGCCGCGAACAGCTGCGCTACATCGGGTTCAACGTCTGATCGGTTCCCTGTCTGACCGGTTCCCTGTCTGATCAGTTCGATTCGTCTGTGATGCCCGCGCCACAATGGTGCGGGCATCGCTGTCGCAATGGGCCCTTTCTTGCCCAAATGGCGTGCAGCGCCGACAATGGACGACGGCCCACCGCCGGAATCGGGATCGGATGGGCGCCCAACTGATCAGGCCCGCACCTTGCGTGGGCCACGGTGGACTGATCCCGCTACAGGAGAATTGTGATTCAGGCGAAAGACCTTGAGGTGCGTGCTGGTGCGCGGCTGCTGCTCAACCCGGTGAGTTTCCAGGTGATCCCCGGCGACAAGATTGGCGTGGTCGGACGCAATGGCGCCGGCAAGACAACCAGTATGCGTATCCTGGCGGGGGAGGGCCTGCCTGCCGGGGGCTCAGTGAAGCGTTCGGGGCAGATCGGCTATCTTCCCCAAGACCCACGGGAATCAGATCTCAGCATCACAGCAAACCAGCGCATCCAGTCAGCGCGTGGCTTGGATCGCATTATGGCGCGACTGTTGCAATTCACCGAAGAGATGGCCAGCGCCACCGGGGCAGCCAGGGACAAGGCGATGGCGGGATATGACCGCGCCGAGGCCCAACTGACCGCTGCCGGAGGTTATGCCGCCGAGGCCGAGGCGGCTCGGATCGCAGCAAATCTGGGTCTGCCCGATCGGGTGCTGGCCCAGCCCCTGCATGAGCTGTCCGGCGGCCAGCGCCGCCGCGTTGAGCTGGCTCGAATCCTGTTCAGCAATGCCGATACCTTGCTGCTGGATGAGCCGACCAATCATCTGGATGCCGATTCGATCGTCTGGCTCCGGGAGTTCCTCAAGACCTATCCCGGCGGTGTGATGATGATCAGCCACGCCACCGAACTGATCGAGGAGACGGTGAACAAGGTCTTCTATCTCGACGCCAATCGGGCCACCTTGGACATCTATTCCATGGGGTGGAAGCTCTATCAGGAGCAGCGCCAGGCCGACGAGAAGCGCCGCCGCCGTGAACGGCTCAATGCAGAACGCAAGGCTGCCCAGCTCATGGCGCAGTCGGACAAGCTGCATGCCAAGGCCACCAAGGCCGTGGCAGCCCAGAACATGGCGCGTCGTGCCCAGCGGCTGCTCGACTCGGTGGAGGGCGAACGCGAGGTGGACAAGGTGGCGAAGATCAGCTCCCCGGAGCCGGCTGCCTGTGGCAAGACGCCGCTGATGGCAAAGGATCTGTCGAAGAGTTACGGCTCCTTGGAGGTTTTTGCCGGGGTTGATCTGGCCATCGATCGGGGCAGCCGCGTGGTGGTCCTGGGATTGAATGGCGCGGGCAAGACCACGCTGCTCAAGATCCTCACCGGAATCGAAAAATCCGATACCGGCGAAGTGATCGCCGGGCATGGTCTGAAGATGGGCTATTTCGCCCAGGAACACGACATGTTGGACATGTCGGCCACGGTGGTGGAGAACATGCAGGCTGCCGCTCCCGAGCTCAATGACACCGAGGCGCGCAAGGTGCTGGGCGCTTTCCTGTTCACCGGCGATGACGACCAGAAACCGGCGAATGTCCTGTCCGGTGGCGAGAAGACCAGGCTTGCCCTGGCCACTCTGGTGGTGAGCGCGGCGGATGTGCTGCTGTTGGATGAGCCGACCAATAATCTCGACCCGGCCAGTCGTGAGCAGGTGCTGGGCGCTATCCGCAGTTACAAGGGCGCCATTGTGTTGGTGACCCATGATGAGGGAGCGGTGGAGGCGCTCGAACCTGATCGTGTGCTGCTGCTGCCCGATGGTGACGAGGACATGTGGGACCACGAGTACACCGATCTGGTGTCACTCGCCTGAAAGGCGAATCCGAACAGCTCGCCTGAAAGGCGAATCCTGGCTACATGTCTGAAAGGTGAATCTGGACTGCGCCTATTCCTGCTTGCCGTGCGAGAAGACACTCACCTCGACCGACACATCGATGTCGGCTCCCTCGTCCGGGGCTGAATGGCTGTGGAATGCATTCGGGCCCATTGCCACCAGGTCAGAAATCTGTTCCGCAGTGCAGACGGTGCTGAATTCCACCAGCTCGTGACCGGTGTGCTGCAGTTCTGCGTCAAGGAATTGTGCCGCCAGTTGCTCGCCCTTGTCGGCGGCCACGTCCAGAAGACCGAGCTTGTCGCGCAGTGACGCCAGATGGCGTGGGGTGGGCCACGCAATGACAGCGTGCCCGGTGGGGGACAGGAGACGCGCGAACTCATCGGCCCGTCGGGGAGCGAAGATGCACATCAGGGTATCAATACTGGCCGAACGCACGGGGAGTCCGGCCCAGGTGTCCGCCACCACACTGGCCAATCCGCTGCGGGCTGCATGTTTGGCTGCCACCACCGACACATCAGAGGCCAGGCCGATCGTTCCCGGCCGGGCATCCAGCACACCCTGCAGATACCAACCGGTGCCGGCACCCACTTCGAGCAGTGTGTGCGCCGGTCCACAGGCCCGCACAATGGCGGCTCGGATGGGTTCATAGACACCACTGCCGAGGAAGCGCTGCCTGGCGCCAAGCATGGGGGCCGTATCAGCGTTGTCGGGCGGCGCGCCGTTGGTGAGATTCACATAGCCCTGACGGGCAATGTCGAAACTGTGGCCGTGCTCACACACCAGACTGCGTTCGCGCCTGGCCAATCTGACAGTCCCTGCCTGCCGGGACTGACAGATCGGACACAGCAGCAGGTCCAGGGCGCTGTCGAGTGCAGACATCGAGCTCACAGGTTCGGCAGCAATCCGCCGTCGACCGGCAGGGCGACACCCGTCACATAGCTGGCCGCGTCGCTCAGCAGGAATGCGGCGACCCGGCCGAATTCCTCGGGCTGGCCCATACGCTCCATGGGGATGCCGGAATCAACGGCATCGGCTGCCGTCGGCTCGTGGCCCAGCAGTTCCACCATCCGTGCGGTGGCGATCCGTCCCGGCAACAGGGCGAATGCGCGCCCGCCATCGGGTGCGATCTCGTTGGCCAGCTGCTTCACCAACATGGCCAGACCGGGGCGCAGCCCATTGCTGATCGCCATATTCGGCAGGGCTGCCTTGGCTGAACTGGACAGCACGAAACCCAGCCTCGCTGCCTTGTTCACGTCCAGCACGGCACGGCTCATGCGCAGCGCTGCCAGGAAAACCGACGAGAAGGCTGCCTGCCATTGCTCATCGCTGTTTTCCAGCACATGGCCCTTCGGTGGGCCACCGACCGAAACGAATGCCCCGTCCACACGCCCGAAGCCCTCCAGAGCCAGCTTCACGGCAGCCTCGGGGGTGGCAGGATCGGTGAGATCGGCCGCCAGGCTCAGCGCATTGGATTCACCGAGCTCGGCACGCGCCACGGCCAATGCTTCGGCGCGTCGTGCCACGAGCACCACGTGTGCTCCCTCATTGACCAGCTCACGTGCGCTCGCCAGCCCGAGCCCGCCGCTGGCTGCTGTGCAAACGAAAACCTTGCTGGAAAGTCCGAGATCCATGGTCCCATTCTGCCCCTGCGGCAGTCGTCGTGCTTGATCGGTTCCCTCACCGAGCGGCAATCAGTCCGGCAGGGGCTGCCGATGGAGCTGGTGGGCGCTAGCGTTGCCTGGGTGGGTTCACATGAATCCACCGGTCAGGGCAATGGCCGGGTTGCACTTGTCACCGGGGCCAGCCGAGGGATTGGCGCCGAAATCGCCGGCCAGTTGGTGGCCCGGGGCTATCGGGTGGCAGGGACGTCGAGATCGGGCGAAGCCCCACAGGGCGTTCTGGGCATTGCGGCCGATGTCACTGAGGGTGAACAGCTCGAGGCTGCCTTCGCACGCATTGAGGCCGAGCTCGGGCAGGTGGAGATTCTGGTGGCGAATGCCGGCATCACCCGCGACGGTCTGCTCATGCGGATGTCCGATGATGATTGGGATGAGGTGATCGCCACCAATCTCACCGGAACCTTCCGCCTCGTGAGGCGTGCAATCCGCACAATGATGCGGGCGCGCTTCGGCCGGATCGTGATGATGAGCTCAGTAACAGCATTCATCGGCTCACCTGGGCAGGTGAACTATGCCTCCTCGAAAGCCGGATTGGTGGGGATGGCGCGCTCGGTGGCGCGGGAATACGGTGGCCGCGGAATCACCTGCAATGTGGTGGCGCCGGGTTTCATCTCCACCGAGATGACCGATGCGCTTCCCGATGAGCTCAAGGACGATTATCTGGCGCGGATTCCTGCCAAACGCTTCGGCAGCACCGAGGATGTTGCCGGTGCGGTGCGTTATCTGTGCAGCGATGGGGCCGGATATGTCAACGGAGCAGTGCTGCCCGTGGATGGTGGCATGAGCATGGGGCACTGACACACATCGGCTGCCGCGTGCCCGCTGCCCGGGTTTGTGCGTGTGGCATGTCGGCGGCACAACAGACTCGATAGGCTCGCAGAAGTTTTCGAAAGGACATCATTATGGGCATTCTGAGCGGCAAGAACATTCTCGTGACCGGTATCACGATGAACACATCCATTGCCTACAAGGTCGCCGAGGTGGCCCAGCAGCAGGGAGCC
>CAXYYR010000020.1:0-26852 GCA_964293265.1 uncultured Propionibacterium sp. | reverse complement strand
ACTGCCGATCGCGCCGATGCCTGTATGTCGGCCCTGCCGGCCGGTGGCCGTGTGGTGGTGCACGCCGTCACCCTGGAGGCCGAAACCGTGATTGCCGGATTGTGCACAAGCAGCGGTGGCGAGCTCATGCGAATAGAGATGCATGACGGCGACCACATCGGACGTCTGCATGGCTTCAAGCCCCTGCGCATGGTTACGGCATGGACCTGGCGCAAGCCCTAATCCACATGTCACCTGCTGACCAATTCATCGACCACAGCCATTGATCCACCACATGAGCAACTGCCCGAGGAGTCCACTAGTGAACGACTATCTGAATCAGGGATCGGACATCTATCGCGAGTCCTTCCGGATCATTCGCGAAGAGGCCGACCTGGGCCGCTTCCCCGCCACTGTGGAGCCTGTCATTGTGCGGATGATCCATGCCGCCGCCGATCCCAGCATTGCCGGCGATTTTGCCTTCACCCCCGGCGTCGCAACAGCCGCTGCCGAAGCGCTGCGCAACGGCGCCGCCATCCTGTGCGACTCGTCGATGGTTGCCAGCGGCGTGATTCGCTCCCGCCTGCCGGCCGACAATGAGGTGGTCACCCACATCAAGGATCCCGGCATTGCTGAGCTGGCAGCCGCACGCGGCGTCACCAAGACCTATGCAGCCGTTGACCTGTGGCACGAGCAGGGCCGTCTGGACGGCTCGGTGGTGGCCATCGGCAATGCCCCCACGGCGCTGTACCGGGTGCTTGAGCTGGTGCACCAGACCGGTGAGCGTCCGGCCGCCATTGTCGGGATTCCGGTGGGTTTTGTGGGCGCTGCCGAGAGCAAGCAGGCCCTTGTCGATGACGATTCCGGACTGGAATATCTGACCCTTCTGGGCCGACGCGGCGGCTCGGCCCTGGCAGTCGCGGCAGTCAATGCGATGGCCTCGACCGCCGAGCTGACCAACGAGCACCGCGAATGACAGCCCCCTCGGGCCACGGCCCGCAGCCCTCTGAGCCAGCTCAGCCCTCGAAGCCAGCATTGCCCTCCGAGACTGCACAGCTCGGTGAACCACCGCTGAATGTCACTGCCGACGATGCTCCGGCCGGGCCCGGTAATGACGAAAAGCTAGCCAGACAGGGGCTCGTGGATCAGACGGCGCCGGGCAGCAAGCAGCCGCCTGTGAGCAGTGAGCCAGGAACAAGCGGGAAGTCAGCGCCCACCAGCGGACGCCAGGCCCAGCTGGACACCTCGGGCCTGCGCCCGGGATGGACCACCGGGGCATGCGCGGCAGCGGCGGCACGCTCGGCGTGGACGGCGCTGTGTTCCGGAGAGTTTTCCGACCCGGTGACCATCACCCTGCCCAAGGGGCGCCAGGCTGCCTTTGCCCTCACCTTCGAGCAGCTCACCGACAACTCAGCAATGGCCGCCGTGACCAAGGACGCCGGTGACGATCCTGATGTCACCCATGGCGCCGTCATCCGGGCCACAGTGACGCGGGGAGTTCCCGGCTCCGGCGTGGTCTTCCGAGCAGGTGCCGGTGTGGGCATGGTGACACGCCCCGGCCTGGCGCTCGGCGTGGGTGAACCCGCCATCAACCCGGTGCCACGCGATTACATCACCCAGAATCTTCGGGCAGCGAATGAGGCAAGTGGCGGCACGGGCACACCCGATGTGGTGGTCACATTGTCGATTGACAACGGCGAAGAGATTGCCCAGCACACCTGGAACCCCAAGATCGGCATTGTGGGAGGCCTGTCCGTGTTGGGCACCACCGGGGTCGTAGTGCCCTATTCATGCTCTGCATGGATCGCCAGCATTCATGAAGGGATCGATGTTGCCCGAGCCAGTGGCGCCACCCACGCTGCCGCCTGCACCGGATCCACCTCACAGGATCTTGCCGAGAAGCTCTATCCCGGCGTCGAACTGTTGGACATGGGCGACTTCGCCGGCGCGGTGTTGAAATACCTGCATTCGCATCCGCTGCCGAAACTCACCATCTGCGGTGGCTTTGCCAAGATGTCCAAGCTGGCCAATGGATTCCTCGACCTGCACTCCCACCGCACGTCGGTGGACACTGGCCATCTGGCACAGCTTGCTGCCGCGGGCGGCGCCGACGAGCAGCTTGCCGCAGCGATCTGCGGCGCCGAGACTGCCGCCATGGCACGCGAGATTGCCGCCGACCATGGACTCGCACTGGGCGATCTGGTGGCCCGCGCAGCAAGCGAGCAGGCCTCAGCAATCATCGATGCAAACACCGAGGTCGAGGTGATCTGCACCGATCGGCGGGGCACCATCGTCGGGCGCGCAGGCTTTCGGGATGTTGCCCACACGGGACGCGGCCACAGGTGACCGCGGGGACTCAGCCCTGAAGCGCTCGCAGCAGCTCGTCGCGCACACGCACCGAACGCCGTGGATCGCGATGTCCCACCACGGCAACAGTGAGACCACCGGCATCAGCGGTGGCGGGCGTATAGGCGCTTCCGCCAGACGACTTGTCGGCACGTACGCAGAAGACATGACGATCCTGGGCCTGGGCTGCGACACCCCCGGTCACCACCGGGTCATTGGACGCGGCGAGCACATACCAGGCATCGTCGAGGTCAGCCTCGATGAAGGCCCGCTGCTGCCAACTCACCCGTCCATCGCGAGCCATCTGGGCAACCTTGATGCCAGCATTGGGCGCCACCACCTGCACTGATGCCCCTGCCTGCAAAAGCCTTGGAATGCGACGCTCCGCAACGCGACCGGCACCCACCACGAGCACCTTGCGCTCGGCAAGCCGCAGCCCGGACAGATACACCGGGGCTCCCTGATCGGGATCGACCAGCGCCAGACGTTCCCGGTAACGGTCGGCAAGCACCTCGGCAATCACCGGATCGGGGCCGAGCACCTCGGCAATGCGGATCTCGACCTGCGGGTGTGCCTCGCGCCAGGCCTTCACCTGATCTGTCAGCCAGGTGCGCAGACGTCCGTGGAACAAGAAATTGGGTGCCACCAGAATCTTGCTGGCACCGCCCTGCAGGGCCGCTGTGAGTGCCTCGGGGATGCTAGGACGCACCACCTGGATGAAGCATGGATACATCGCCGTGAACCCGAGGGTCTCACCCACATAGCGTGTGAGGCGATAGTGCTCGGCGTTGGCCGTGACATTGAGCGCCCCGCGGTTGACCACCACCAGACTTGTGTCGGCGGCGCGCCCCGCAGGCCGACCCTCATCCACTGCCAGGGCCTGTTCAATGCGTGTCTGCAAGACTGCCTGCACCCGGGGATCAGGAAGCAGCGGACCACCATAGGCAACGCGGTGACCATCGCGGCCGGATTCGATGAAGCCGGGAATGTCACGCTCGACATGGCCGCCGGTGTTCAGCATCAGCGGCGCCACGATGATCTCGGGGTCATCGGGGGCCAGCTGTTCCGGAATATGGCCGACGGCCGCTGCGACGGCCTCGGACACCCCGGGCTCGGCCAATTCAACGAAGCCGTGCTCGACATACACACCGGGCAGGGCCTGCCTCACCCGATCGATGAAGGCCCGCGTCTGGGCAATACCTTCTGGGTCGCGAGTGCCATGCGCGGCAATGACGAGCGGCACGCCGACACCTGGTGCGGAAGCTGCCTGCCCAGTTGCTGTGGACTCAGTTGCTGTGGGCTCAGCTGCGGTGGGTTCAGGCATCGGATCCACTCCCCTGTCCCGACTCCCCTGCGGGCGCCTTGGCGCCCTCGGTTTCTTTGGGCGCCTCGGCACCCGCGGTTTCACTGGGTGTCGTGAATTGCGCCCGGGAAACCCTGGGGCGACTGCCCGACGGAAAATTGAGCTGGTTGGCCCCGCTGACGGCGCCGTCCATCCAGTGATAGTCCCGGGGAGTCACCATGACTGTGCGCCCATCCCCGCTGGTGGCCAACTTCGTGGTGTCGGAGCCGACGATCACGATGGTGTTCATGTCCACCCATTCGGGACGGAAATCAGCCAGCGTGGACACGTGCACATGTTGCTGACGGCGTTCCGCCTGGGACACCGACGCCACCGGGGTGTCGGGGCCACGGAACTCGGCAATGATCGCCAAGGCATCGGGCAGATGATGCAGCCGTGAGCGCGACCTCGGGTTGTACAAGGTGATCACGAAATCGCCCTGCGCCGCAGCGCGCACACGCTTGAGAATCAGCTCCCAATCGGTGTGCAGATCAGACAGGCTGATCGTGGCGTGATCGTGTCCCAGGGGTGCACCGAGGATTGCCGAGGCCGCCAACTCAGCCGTGATACCCGGCACGATGTCGACGTCGATTCCTTGCGTGCCCATTTCAAGCGTGGGGCTGGCCATGGCATAGATCGCCGGGTCGCCACCCGACAGGAAGGCCACGTCAAGGCCCGAACGAGCGGCATCAATGGCCGCCCGGGTGCGCTGTTCCTCGGTGCCCATCTTGGTTGCCATCACCTGCGCATGGGGGCTCACCAGATCGCGCACCTGGCGCACATAGGGGCCATAGCCGACCACGAGATTTGCCCGCCGCACAACCTCGGCCGCGCGTGGGCTCAGCAGATCGCGCGAGCCGGGTCCCAGACCCACCACATGCAGACGACCACGCGCAGCAATCCTGCCCACAGCGCAGGTGGCTTCGGTGTTCTTGCGCTTGGGCACGATCAGCTGTGCACCCCGTGCCAACACCGAGGCCTCGGCGACCGAGGGGGTGCCGATCTCAGCCCGCACCGTCTCGGACGGATTGGGCACCTCATGGCTGTTGAGTACATCTGCCGGATAGGTGATGAAGGGCACGCCGAGCTGGGCAGCAAGCTTGATGAGGCCGAGCTCCCCCGCCTTGGCATCAACGCTCACCAGCACACTCACCGATTCGGGCGCAAGACCGGCCTCCGACAAGGTGGCGGACAGGAGCTCGTGCAGCACCTCCACCGAGGTGTTCTTGTTGCAACCCATGCCCACAACAAGCGAATCGGGATGGAGCACCACGCTCGGCAGGGAGTCATCCGCAGGCAAGCCGCCGGTCAGCACACGATCGGTGACCACGATGCGTCCCACGGCGTCGGGCGGCGTCGCCCGCGAGCCGGCCTCAACCAGCGTGACATTGGCAGGCATCGACGGAAGAGGCCACGGCTGGTCACGCAGGATCGCCACCGGGCGGTTGTCGATCACGGCGGCAGTCACGGCGGCCACATCGCCCTCCACGGCCCAGCCGAGCTGGTCGAGCGCCGGAATCTGCAGGGAATCAGTGGCCGTGGACACCACCGGTGTGGCATCAAGGGCCGACGCAATGCGCCGCGCCAGCTCATTGGCGCCACCGATGTGTCCGCCCACCAGAGGCACCGCAAACCGTCCGGCTCCATCGACCACGACAACGCCGGGATCGGTGTGCTTGTCGGCCAACAGCGGCGCGATGAGCCGCGTGGTGGCGCCCAAGGCCAGATGGGAAACGATGAGATCGCAATGCGCCCACGCCGCCACGAGCCCGGCCGATGCCGGCCCGTCATAACGCTGCGAGGTGATTCCCAGGGCCTGATCGATACGCGCAGCATGGTAGCGAGCACGCGCAGAATTCACAATCTGGCCGATGATTGGTTCACGGTCCACGCCATCAGGTCCGGCACTGTCGCCGGGCTGGGGGTCGCCGGGCGCGGGAGCATGCGCATCACCGGCAATCTGGGGGGTGACGCCGATTGCACACGGATCGCTGGGAGCCGTGTCGAGCACCAACACCACATTGGGCTCGGCAATCTGCTCATGGGTGAGCGCCAGCGCGGCAGTCTCATCGAGCACCTGCACATGCTCGTCGGTCTCGCCAAGTCGTTCGGCCAGCACGAAATGCTTGTCGCGTCCTCGCAGGGCTGTTGCCAGCTCCGGCAGTCCGGAATGGGGCCCCGTGAGCACACCCACCTTGGGATGCACCAGGCACACGCCGATGGCCTGGTCGATGCCGCCGGAATGCGCATTGACCAATTGGGCATCGTCCCAGGGCAGCGCCACGGCAGCGAAGGCGGCCTGCAACGATCCCACTGCCGGCACCACCTGGCATTCAAGACCAGCCTTGCGGATGGTGCGCACGATGCCGAAGAAACCGGGGTCACCGCTGGCAATCACCACCGCCAACTGTGCCTCGGGCAGCTCACGCAAGCGATCGATGGCCGGAGCCAGTGCGCCGAGCTCCACCCGGCGAGCGGCCTCGACCTCGGCAGCGTCGAGTTGCCGACGGCCACCCACCACCAGATCGGCCCGGGAGATGTCTTCGCGCAATGCATCGGTGATCGCGCCGAGAAAGCCATGGACTCGAATCATCAGTGGTTCTCCTGATCGGGTGCGGTGATGCCGACGGCGCCATGCTGGGCGAGGTGCGCCGCGGCATCGGGATCGGCGTCACGGTATTCGTGGCGGAAGCCGGGATGGTAGAGGTGGCTGCGGGTGGCAATTGGCCCCTCGGCCAGGGCCGGACCCACCAGCACGATGGTGTGTTTCCACAGCTTGTGTTCACGCATGGTGTCGGAGAGCTGATCGAGACGGCAGCGGAACATCATCTCGCCCGGCCAACTCACCTCGAAGCCGATGATGCAGGGGGTCTCGGGCGCATAGCCGCCCTCGATCAGCGCCTCCTGCAGGGCGCGATTGCGGGCAGCTGACAGATAGATGGCCATCGTGGCGCCGTGCGCGGCGAACGACGCGATCGTCTCGCCCGCCGGCATCGGCGTGCGTCCACCCTCAAGTCGGGTGATGGTCACCGATTGGCTCACCTCGGGCACCGTGAGTTCCACCTCGGCGCGCGCAGCAGCTGCCGAGAATGCCGAGATACCCGGCACCGTCTCAACGGCCAGCCCCATCCGACGGCACAGATCACGTTGCTCGGCGGTGGCACCGTAGATGGCTGGATCACCGGTGTGCACCCTGGCCACCAACAGATCCTCGTCGTGGGCACGCTGCAGCAGGGGCTCCAGATCTTCCAACGAGCGCTTGGCGGAATCCACCAACTCGGCGCCGGGCTTGTGATCGGCAACCACATCAGGCAACACCAGACTGGATGCCCACACGATGATGTCGGCCTGTGCAATCACCCGGGCGCCGCGCACACTGATCAGATCGGCGGCACCGGGACCGGCGCCCACGAAGACAACGCGGCCACGGGTGGGGCCCGCTGGTGCGGGGATGGCCGATGCTGCGGGAATGGGGACAGCTTCGCTCACAGTGCACCACCTGTTGTCCTGCGTGTCGGAACCGACAGCACGGTTGAGAAATACGGCAGCGTCTGGTCGGCGCCGAGCTGGTCGGCGTCAATGAGCGACTCGTCCGCCCCCGAAATATCGGTGCCGACCACCGCAGTGCGGTTGTGAGCCTTGATGTGTGAGATCACCTCGGGCAATGTGCGCCCGCCCTTGTAGATCGTCACCGAGTCGGCCACGTCGAGCACGGCGTCAAGCCTCTCGAGGCCAACCGTTGCCGGCACCAGGGCCAGAATCTCGCGGCCCTCAACCAGTGGCAGATCACTGGCCGCAGCCAGCGCCTGCATGGCGGTGATGCCCGGAATCACTGAGAAGTCGACATCGTCACGCTGGGCGGCAACGGTGCCCCTCAGATAGCTGAAGGTGGAATAGACGGATGGATCACCCACTGTGGCCAACACCACCATGCCCGCACCCTCGTCAAAGGCCTTGAGCGCGGCCGTGGCGCTTGCCTGCCACGATTCGGTGCGTTTGGCTCCCAGACCACGGCGCTGCGACATGGAGAAGGGCACATGCACAATCTTTGTGGCCAGCGTGGCATCGGCGCCGAGCACGATGCGCTCTGCTCTGCCCACACCGTCCAGATCAGATTTTTCGGTGGCCGGCACCAGGATCACATCGGCCTGCTGCAGGGCATGCAGCGCCGCCAGGGTCAACAGTTCGGGATCGCCGGGGCCGACACCCACCCCCACAAGATGCCGGGTGTGCGCAGGATTTCCGCCCTGTCCGGGAGTATTGGTGTGCGCGTCGTTCTCAGCCATACGGCCTCCTCAGGTACCTCGCCCAATGGTCAGCGACAACGAGGGAGTGTCTGACTTACCGGTTTCACCGGCTCACAGTGGCGGGACCGTCCCGGAATCGTGATCACAGCTGTGATCGTCACCGGCGTTCCTCTGCTCGTTGCCTGGGCAAGTGTCCCACACAATCCACGGCAATAGACGTCAGTGCCGGCGACATGAACCCACTGCACACGTCATCTGTTTGAGCAGAATGGGAGTGCATATTTCCGAACGTGATGGACGTCCGTCCACACACCTGGGCGTCATTGCGCAACAACGCCCAATGTCCTGTTCGCGCGCGCGTACGCGCCTTGGCCGAGTCATGGATGGGCCTGTCCGCCGCAGGCGCAACCTGTGTAGTCTAGGGAGTGCTGGTTCGGCCACCCCCGGGTGGTCGTCGCAAGAGGGAATCCGGTGCAATACCGGAACTGTCCCGCAGCGGTAAATGGGAACGACACGACATGAGTCACTGGGCGGCAACGTCTGGGAAGCAGTAGTGGAGGAATTCGGGAGTGACCTCGAAATGCCCATAAGTCCGAAGACCTGCCAGCAGCGACAACTTCTGTTGACGCCCTCGCGTTTCCAAATGTCAGATTCGCACCCGTCAGGGCCTTGTTTGGCATTCGGGGACGATTTCAGATGCCGAGGAGCAGCTGTGAATCACATTGTCGGCAACGATGCCCACATCTTCTGCGTGCGTCGTGTCCGTCGATCAGTTTTCAGTGTCCACTTGGGCACATTGACCCTTTCAGGAGCAGGAGTCGCATGAGCAGCACGGATCAGGGGAACACCCCAGCCGACGTTGACGACCTCACTCCCACCACCCTCAGCCTGGCCGGGGATTTCCCTGCCGCCACCGAGGAACAGTGGGAGCGCGAAGTTGAGAAGGTACTCAACCGTGGCCGTCCGCCGGAGAAGCAGCTGACCTTCGCCGAATGTCTGAAGCGCCTGACGGTCCACACCGTCGACGGCATCGACATCGAGCCGATGTATCGCCCCACCGACGCCCCCAGCAAGCTGGGTTATCCCGGAGTGGCACCCTTCACCCGCGGCACCACGGTGCGCAACGGCGAGATGGATGCCTGGGATGTGCGGGCACTGCACGAGGACCCCGACGAGAAGTTCACCCGCAAGGCGATCCTCGAGGGTCTCGAGCGTGGCGTCACCTCGGTGTGGCTGCGTGTCGACCCCGACGCCATCAGCCCGGACCGCCTCGACGAGGACCTGTCCGATGTGCTGCTGGAGATGACCAAGGTTGAGGTTTCCAGCCGTTATGACCAGGGCGCTGCCGCCGAGGCATTGCTCGGTGTCTACGAGCGTTCCGACAAGCCTGCCAAGAATCTTGCCCTGAACCTGGGCATTGATCCCATCGGCCAGGCCGCATTGAACGGCACCCAGCCTGATCTCAGTGGTCTGGGCGCCTGGGTGAAGCGTCTTGCCCCGTTCGGTGAGAAGTCACGCGCCATCACGATCGACGCGAACATCTACCACAACGCCGGTGCCGGCGACGTGGCCGAGCTCGCATGGGCCCTGGCCACCGGCGCCGAGTACGTGCGCGCACTGATCGAGCAGGGCTTCAGCGCTGACGATGCCTTCGACACGATCAACTTCCGCGTCACGGCCACCCACGACCAGTTCCTCACGATCTCCCGGCTGCGCGCACTGCGCGAGGCCTGGGCACGCATCGGTGAGGTCTTCGGTGTGGACGAGGCCAAGCGTGGCGCCCGTCAGGACGCCGTCACCAGCTGGCGCGAACTGACCCGCGAAGATCCCTATGTGAACATCCTGCGTGGTTCGATCGCCACCTTCGCCGCCTCCGTCGGTGGCGCCGAGACGATCACGACCCTGCCCTTCTGCCAGGCCATCGGCCTGCCGAAGGACGATTTCGCACTGCGTATCGCCCGCAACACCGGTGTGGTGCTTGCCGAGGAGGTGAACATCGGACGCGTCAATGACCCGGCCGGTGGTTCCTACTACGTCGAGTCGCTCACCCGCAGCCTGGCTGACGCCGCCTGGGCAGAGTTCCAGACGGTTGAGAAGCTCGGCGGCATGTCGAAGGCCGTCACCGGCGATCACGTCAGCACGGTGCTGGATGCCTGCAACACCGAGCGCGCGAAGCGTCTGGCAACCCGCAAGCAGCCGATCACCGCTGTCAGCGAGTTCCCGATGATCGGTGCCCGCAGCATCGAGACCAAGCCCTTCCCGGCTGCCCCCGCACGTGGCGGCCTGGAATGGCATCGCGATTCCGAGGTCTTCGAGCAGCTCATGGACCGCGCCAATGGTGCTGCACAGCGCCCGGCCGTGTTCCTCGCCTGCTTGGGCACCCGTCGTGATTTCGGTGGCCGCGAGGGCTTCTCCAGCCCGGTGTGGCACATTGCCGGCATCGAGGCCCCGCAGGTCGAAGGCGGTTCCCCCGCCGAGATCGTCGAGGCCTTCAAGAAGTCGGGCGCACAGGTTGTCGATCTGTGCTCCTCGGCAAAGGTGTACGCGAGCCAGGGACTTGAGGTTGCCAAGGCACTCAAGGACGCCGGCGCGAAGGCCATCTACCTCTCGGGCGCCTTTAAGGAGTTCGGTGATGACGCCGCTGAAGCCGAGAAGCTTTTCAACGGTCGTCTGTTCATGGGCATGAACGTCGTCGACGTTCTGTCCTCCACCCTTGATCTCATGGGAGTTGCGAAGTGAGCACTCTGCCCCGTTTTGATTCAGTAGACCTGGGCAATTCCCCGGTTCCTGCCGACGCTGCCAAGCGCTTCGAGGAGCAGGCCGCCAAGGCCGGCGCCGCCCAGCCGTGGGAGACCGCCGAGCAGATTCCGGTTGGCAATCTGTTCAACGAAGATGTCTACAAGAACATGGATTGGCTGGACACCTTCGCCGGTATCCCGCCCTTCGTCCATGGCCCGTATGCAACCATGTACGCGTTCCGTCCCTGGACGATTCGTCAGTACGCCGGTTTCTCCACGGCCAAGGAATCCAATGCCTTCTACCGCCGCAATCTTGCGGCCGGCCAGAAGGGCCTGTCGGTTGCCTTCGACCTGCCCACCCACCGTGGCTACGACTCGGACAATCCCCGGGTTCCCGGTGACGTCGGCATGGCCGGTGTGGCCATCGATTCCATCTATGACATGCGTGAGCTGTTCGCCGGCATTCCGCTGGACCAGATGAGCGTGTCAATGACCATGAACGGCGCCGTGCTGCCGATTCTTGCTCTCTATGTCGTCACGGCAGAAGAGCAGGGCGTCAAGCCGGAGCAGCTCGCAGGGACGATCCAGAACGACATCCTCAAGGAGTTCATGGTTCGTAACACCTACATCTACCCGCCGCAGCCGAGCATGAAGATCATCTCGGACATCTTCGCCTTCACCAGCGCGAACATGCCGAAGTGGAATTCGATCTCGATTTCCGGCTATCACATGCAGGAAGCCGGCGCCACGGCCGACATCGAAATGGCCTACACACTGGCCGACGGTGTCGACTACATTCGCGCCGGCGAGGCAGTGGGTCTGAATGTGGACCAGTTCGCGCCGCGTCTATCCTTCTTCTGGGGCATTGGCATGAACTTCTTCATGGAAGTTGCCAAGCTGCGCGCCGCACGCATGCTGTGGGCCAAGTTGGTGCATCAGTTCGGGCCGAAGAACCCGAAGTCGATGAGCCTGCGCACACACTCGCAGACCTCCGGCTGGTCGCTGACCGCCCAGGACGTCTACAACAATGTTGTGCGTACCTGCATCGAGGCCATGGCCGCCACTCAGGGTCATACGCAGTCGCTGCATACGAATTCGCTCGACGAGGCAATCGCCCTGCCGACCGATTTCAGCGCCCGCATTGCCCGCAACACCCAGCTGTTCCTGCAGCAGGAGTCGGGCACCAACCGCGTCATCGATCCCTGGAGCGGTTCGGCATATGTCGAGCAGCTCACCAATGAACTGGCTCGCAAGGCATGGGGCCACATTCAGGAGGTCGAGAAGGTCGGTGGCATGGCCAAGGCCATCGAGCAGGGCATCCCCAAGATGCGTATTGAGGAAGCTGCTGCCCGCACCCAGGCTCGCATTGACTCCGGCCGTCAGCCGCTGATCGGTGTGAACAAGTACCGCCTGGACCATGAGCCTCCGCTGGATGTGCTCAAGGTTGACAACTCGACTGTGCTCGCAGAGCAGAAGGCCAAGCTGGTCCAGCTGCGCGCCGAGCGCGATCCCGAGAAGGTCAAGGCTGCCCTGGAGAAGATCACCTGGGCCGCTTGATAGCCGGACGACAAGGATCCGGACCGCAATCTGCTGAAGCTGTGCATCGATGCCGGCCGCGCCATGGCGACTGTCGGCGAGATGAGCGACGCGCTCGAGAAGGTCTACGGACGCTACACCGCTCAGATCCGCACCATCAGCGGTGTCTACTCGAAGGAAGTGAAGAACACGCCCGAGGTGGAGAAGGCTCGCGAACTCGTTGAGGCATTTGAACAGGCCGAAGGACGTCGTCCTCGCATCCTGCTGGCAAAGATGGGCCAGGACGGTCACGACCGCGGTCAGAAGGTCGTTGCCACGGCCTATGCCGATCTCGGTTTCGACGTCGATGTGGGCCCGCTGTTCCAGACTCCTGAGGAGACTGCACGCCAGGCCGTTGAGGCCGATGTGCATGTGGTGGGCGTTTCTTCGCTCGCCGGCGGACATCTCACCCTGGTTCCGGCACTGCGCCAGGAACTGGACAAGCTGGGACGTTCCGACATCCTCATCACCGTGGGTGGCGTGATTCCCGAAGGCGACTTCGCCGAACTGCGTGCCGATGGTGCCGTGGAGATCTACACTCCCGGAACCGTCATTCCGGAGTCGGCGATCTCACTGATCAACAAGCTGCGTGCAAAGCTCGATGCCTAAGCCAATTGATGTTCCCGAGCTTGTTGACGAGGTTCTCGCCAACAAGCGTCCGGGCCTCGCGCGTGCGATCACGCTCGTCGAGTCAACACTGCCGGCTCACCGGCCGTTGGCTCGCGAGCTGCTCGCCGCCCTGCTCCCCCACTCGGGCAACGCCATTCGCGTTGGCCTGACGGGGGTGCCGGGGGCCGGCAAGTCGACCTTCACCGACGCCATGGGTGTGCGTCTGATTGATCAGGGCCACAAGGTGGCAGTGCTGGCGGTTGATCCGTCGAGCACCCGCACCGGAGGCTCGATTCTTGGTGACCGAACCCGCATGGGCAAGCTCGCCGAATCAGATTCCGCCTTCATCCGTCCCTCACCCTCGGCAGGCCACCTCGGTGGCGTGGCGCGGGCAACCAGGGAGGCGATGATCATTGTTGAAGCCGCAGGTTACGACACGATCATCGTGGAAACGGTGGGCGTGGGTCAGTCCGAAGTGGCAGTGGCCGGCATGGTGGATACCTTCCTCATGCTGGCGCTCACCGGTTCGGGCGACCAGCTGCAGGGCATCAAGCGAGGCATTCTTGAGCTCGCCGATGTGATTGCAGTGAACAAGGCCGACGGGGACAATGCTGGCGCGGCGCGGGTGACTGCCCGTGATCTGTCGATTGCCATGAAGCTGATCACCGACAATGCCGATGGGCGGCGCACCCCGGTGCTCACCTGCTCGGCCTACACCGGTGATGGGCTTGACGATGTGTGGAAGGCCGTTGTGGCCCACCGTGATTGGGTGGACTCAACGGTTGGTCTTGAGCGTCGTCGCGCTGATCAGCAGGTGGATTGGATGTGGTCGCAGATCCAGAGTGCTCTTCTGGACTCGCTGCGCTCCACACCCGAGCTGCTGAAATTGGGACACAAGCTCGAACATGAGGTTGAGTCGCACACGACCAGCGCTTTGGAAGCATCAACCGAGTTCTTGGCGGCATATGCCAAGGCCGTGCCCGGTTTCGAGTGGGATCCATCGTAGACGGATTCACCACAGCCAAAAGTCCGGGGGCGTCGGATCGCGAAAGCGATGCGGCGCCCCCGGATTTTTCGTGACCCCGGACTTTGTGGCTCTCGGGCTTCTGTGGCCCCGAACTTTCAATGGCGTCCGGACTTTCAATGGCGTCCGGACTTTCAATGACCCCCGGACTTCCAATGGCCAGTGCGGCTCAGTCGGGTGTGAGCAGATCACGGTCCCAGCCGGGGCCGTGATCCGGGCCGGCATCCGCATCGGGATGGTCATGCTTCATGGGCAGGAGTTCGGCGCGATGCAGGGCGGGATCATCGGCGCGCAGCGATTTCACCGGACCCACACCCGTATGGCGGGTTTCGAAGCGCACGGTCACCACGCCGAGGCCCGATCCCCAGACCCAGCCACGGCCCAACTCGTCATGTTCCACTTCCACACCGGGCGACCACCGGGGCATGCTGCGGGTGAGGGGTGTGGCCATCTCCCGCTGTTCTGTGACGAGGGCAGCGGGCAAGGACTGGTCATCGTCGAGCTCGAAGAGTTCCTCCTGGGCAAATTGTGCAAAGCCACCCACGCCGACGCCGATCAGGCGGAACCCCTGACCCACCGGAACTGCCGCCACCAGCGCCTGGGCCACCGCACCGATCCGATCGGGATTGTCGGTGGCACCGGTCAGTGTGCGCGACCGCGACAGTGTGGTGAAATCTGCCAGACGCACTTTCACCGTGACGGTGCGGGCAAACAGACCGGCCTTGCTGAGACGTCCCGCCACCGCAACAGCATCGCGGTCCACCACCGCAGCAATGGCCGCAGGATCGGTGAGATCGGTGTCGAAGGTGTCCTCCACCGAAATGGATTTCGCCTCACCCCGTGGCGCCACCTTGCGTTCGTCATGGCCCGAGGCAAGGGCATGCAATGACTCCCCCACCGCCGAGCCGAGTTCGCGCACGAGTTCGGCTGTGCTGGCCCGGCGCAGATCGCGGATCGTGCGGATGCCGAGTCGCGCCAATCGGTCCATTGTGGCGGGCCCCACACCGGGAATGTCACTGGCTGGCAGGGGGTCGAGAATGCCCCGCTCCGCGCCGGGAGGCACAATCAATTGGCCATTGGGTTTGGCCCGCTCACTGCCCATTTTCGCCATCAACTTGCTCGTGCCCACACCAACCGAGGCATGCAGGCCCTCGGTGCGTTCCACGATGTCAGCACGCAGCGTGCGCACCAATGCGGTGAGCCCCTCTGGGCTGGTGTCCTGTCCGCCGGCTTCCAGATCAACGAATGCCTCATCGATGCTCAGGGGTTCCACCAGCGGGCTCAGCTCGCTCAACAGCGCCATGACGATGCGGCTTGATTGACGATAGGCGTCGCCCCTGGGGCTGAGATAGGCCACATGGGGCGCCAGATGGCGGGCCATCGAAGTGCTCATGGCGGAGTGCAGGCCCAACACCCGGGCCTCATAGCTGGCGGTCGCCACCACTCCGCGGCCACCGATGCCGCCCACGGCAACCGGCTTGCCACGCAGCGAGGGTTTGTCACGCTGCTCCACCGACGCGAAGAAGGCGTCGAGGTCAAGGTGCAGAATGCTGGCGCGCTGCGGCATGGCTCAGTCGGTGGTCGCGGGATCCACGGCATCACCCGGCGCATATGCAGAAATCACCGCTCCAGCTGTGGGAACAACCCGGCGTGCAGCGCCCACGCGGGCATAGTGCACGAAGTCGAAGAGTTCATGTGGTTCCCGGCTGGTCTCGCGCCACTGTTCCGAGGTGATCTCGGGGAAGCTGACGCTGCCTGCCGCATCCTGGTGCACCTCGGTGATGTCCAGATCGGTGAGCCAGTCCCAGGCGGCACGATAGATCTGGCCACCCCCGATGACGAATATCTGTTCGTCTATGCCGCCTGCCAGCCCGAGGGCCTGCCCGAGGTCGGACACAGCCACGCCACGGGAATCTGCCGGGGCGTCATCGGGCCAGACAACATCCTGGGGGCTGCGACTCACCACCACATTGGTGCGTCCCGGCAACATGCCCATCGCATCATGGGTGCGCCGACCCATCACCAGCGGATGGCCCATCGTCACACGCTTGAAGCGCGCCCAATCCTCACGGAATTTGAAGGGCTGGTCATTGCCGTCACCGATCACACCATTGGCCGCCACCACGGCAATGGCCACCACTGCGGGCGCGGGTGCAGGATTCGCCTGACTCAGCTGACTCGCCTGTCCTGCGACGACGCCGTCGGCGGTGTCCGCATGATCTGTCATCGTCGTGCCTCCCGAAATAACTGTGCTGGCGTGCTGATGGGTGGGTCTGTCAGTTGCTGATGGACGAGAAGCAGCTCGGCGAAAAGCGTGGGCTCAGACGGCGATCGGCGCCTTGATGGCGGGCGCCGGATCGTAACCTTCCACCGTGATGTCGGAGAGCTCGAATTCGTCGATGTTCTTCACCTCGGGGTTGAGCACGAGCGTGGGCAATGCCCGCGGCGTGCGCGAGAGCTGCTCGTTCACCTGGTCGAAATGGTTGTGATAGATGTGCGTATCACCCAGGGTGTGCACGAAATCACCGACATCCAGATTGCAGATCTGGGCCACCATATGGGTGAGCAGCGCATAGCTGGCGATGTTGAACGGCACCCCGAGGAAGAGATCGGCGCTGCGCTGGTAAAGGCCGCAGGACAGCTTGCCGCGCTCGCCATTCCCGCCGGGCGTCACATAGAACTGGAACAGCAGATGACATGGCGGCAGGGCCATCTGGTCAACCTCGGCAACATTCCATGCCGAGACCACCAGACGCCGTGAATTGGGATTGGCCTTGATCTGGTCGATCACCTTGGCAAGTTGGTCGACGTGGCCACCACCGGGCACCGGCCAGCTGCGCCATTGGTGCCCGTAGACCGGCCCGAGGTCGCCGTTCGCATCGGCCCATTCGTCCCAGATGTGCACATTGTTCTGATGCAACCACGCAATATTGGTGTCACCCCTCAGGAACCACAGCAACTCGCCGAAGACACCACGGGTGTAGATCTTCTTGGTGGTCACGAGCGGAAAACCGTCGGCCAGGTTGAAGCGCATCTGGTGGCCGAACACGCTGCGCGTGCCGACGCCTGTGCGGTCGCCCTTGTCGACGCCGTCGCGCATCACATGGTTGAGCAGGTCAAGATATTGGCGCATGTCAGGGCTCCAGGGGTGTGACGCCGCCGGCCAGCAGGTCATCGGCGGTTGGATCATGAGTGGTGGCGGTGTTCTGTGCAGCAGGATTCTGCGCACCGGCCTCGGGCCTGGCTACGGCTGGGATGGCCGCAGTCCACTGGCTCGGTGGCGTGGTGGGGGCAGGAGATCCGGTTGCCGTGCCGGGAATGAGCTCATCAGCACTGTCCAGGCCGGTGGGGGCCGGGAGTTCCAGCTGCGCCGCAAGGATCGGCAGCATGGCACGCACCGAGCGGCCACGATGACTGATGGCATCCTTCTCGGCCGCCGACATCTCTGCCGCCGTGCGCAGCCGACCTTCGGAGTTCGGCATCTGCTCGTCGGGCACGAAGATGGGGTCATAGCCGAAGCCGTGTGATCCCTTGGGACGGGTGGTCAGGTGCCCTGTCATTTCGCCGCGGGTGGTGAATTCACGGCCGTCGGGCATCACGAGGGCCATCACTGACACGAACTGCGCCTGGCGACGACCCCTGGCAACGTCGTCGATCTGGCGCAGCACAAGATCCATATTGGCGATGTCCTCGCCCTCCGGTCCATCCCAGCGGGAACTGCGCACACCGGGCATGTGGCCCAATGCATCAACGCACAGCCCCGAATCGTCGGCAAGAGCCGGCAGACCCGAGTGGATCATGCCCTGGCGCGCCTTGATCAGCGCATTGCCCTCAAAGGTCCATTCGGTCTCATCGGGCTCGGGATAACTGGCGATGTCCTTCAGCGAGACAACGTCGATGTCCATGTCGTATTCAACGATGATCCGACGCAGCTCGGTGAGCTTCTTGGCGTTGTTGGTGGCCAGCAGCACCTGCTCGGTCACAACGCAGCCTTGCCGTCGGACACCGCAATCACCCGCTGTTGCAGATCGGTGAGCTCGGTGCAGCCCTTTTCGCCCAGATCGAGCAGCTGACCCAGCAGTTTGCGATCAAAGGTGGCGCCCTCGGCGGTGCCCTGCAGTTCGATGAACTCGCCGGCCCCGGTGGAGACGATGTTCATGTCCACATCGGCCGTGGAGTCCTCGTCGTAGGCCAGATCAAGCATGGGGACGCCACGCACAATGCCCACCGAGATGGCCGAGACGGTGCCGGTGAGCGGCTCGCCGGCGAGCGCGCCGCGCTCGCGCAACCATTCGACAGCATCGTGCAGCGCCACATATGCGCCCGTGATGGAGGCGGTGCGCGTGCCACCGTCTGCCTGGAGCACATCGGCATCGATCACGATGGTGTTCTCGCCGAGCGCCTTGTAGTCGTTGGCGGCCCGCAGGCAGCGTCCGATGTGACGGGGGAGTTGATGGGTGCGGCCGCTGATCTTGCCCCGACGTGACTCACGGGCATTGCGCGTATCAGTCGCGCGCGGAAGCATTTCATATTCGCTGGTGACCCAGCCCAGCCCGGAACCACGACGCCAGCGCGGCACGCCCTCGGTGACCGAAGCAGCCACCAGCACGCGGGTGCGGCCCGACTCAATGAGACACGAGCCCTCGGCATGGTCCAGCCAATGGCGGGTGATGGAAACGGGACGCAGCTGGTCAAGAGCTCGACCATCGCTGCGGTTTGTGGGATTCATCGATTCGGACACGGCCCCAAATCTACCTGTCCGCAGCGTTTGTCCCAACGCGTGACGCAGACAGCTCGAGCTGCTGGGCACAGTCCACAAAACTGCCCATCAGACGGTGCCCGAGACCACCAAATTTTTCGGGATCACCCGTAGTGAGAAACTGCATCACCGGCTCATGCGAGTCGGTGCGCAGCAGGTCGTCACGGGTGAGCTCGGCAAACACGGAACGCGCGCATTCATCGGAGCTGGAGACCAGCGTGGCATCCTCACCCATCACATAGCTGATCACGCCCGACAGCAGCGGATAGTGGGTGCAACCGAGAATGAGTGTGTCGATGTCGTGGGCCTGGAGCGGCGCCAGATATTCACGCGCCAATGCCAACACCTCGGGCCCGGTGGTGACGCCCTTTTCCACGAACTCCACGAACCGTGGGCATTCCTGGGTGAAGAGCTTCACCGGTGACGCGCCGAGAGCGTCGTTGTAGGAACGGGAGATGGCCGTGCCATGGGTGCAGATCACACCCACCCGGCCATTTCGTGTGATGCGTGTTGCCTTGCGGGCCGCTGGAAGAATTACCTCGGTGATCGGCAATGCGTAACGTTCGCGCGCATCGCGCAGCGCCGCCGAAGACCCGGTGTTGCAGGCCACGACAAGGGCTTTCACGCCCAACGCGACAAGCCGATCAAGACCTTCCAGGGTGAACTCACGCACCTCGGCAATCGGACGGGGACCATAGGGCGCCCTGGCCGTGTCACCGATGTAGATCACATCTTCGTGAGGCAGCAGGTCCACCACCGAGCGGGCCACTGTGAGGCCGCCGAAGCCCGAATCGAAGATGCCGATCGGCGCATTGAGCAAGCTGTTCACCCGGCCAAGCTTAGACGCGCGGCTATTCCAAACAGTCCAACAGGGACGCCCAACTATTCCAAACAGTCCAACAGGGACTCCTGCACCCAACCCAGCCACTCATAGATGGAATAGATGGCGGCGCGGGGATCCTGGTCGTCGAGCCCGGCCAGCTCATCAGCATCGGCAGCAGTCTTGATCCCGATCCGCACGGCCACGGCAAGCCGCAGCGCAGTGAGGGTTTTGAGCCAATCCTCCACATGGTCATCGGGCACGGTGCACCGACCGTCGTGGCCAACCTGATTGATGTCTGACAGCACAGCCACCGCCGAATCGAGCTTGCGGTCTCGCTCCTCGGCCTGGCTGAAGCGGCGGAATTCGGTGGATGCCTGGGCATCGTCACGATAGGCATCGGGAAACAGTCGGCGCAGCACCGGATCAACATCGGGATTGGAGGCGAAATCAGCCTTGATGTCGCAGTCGAGCTGGCCCTCCAGCTCGGCGAACAGCGCCTCTGCCGAATCGCAACCCGGCTCGGACCAGGCATTGGCGCGCACCGGTGGCATCTCGTCGGAACGCAGCAGCTGGACCAGGGTGGTGGTGATGCCGCAGAGAATGGTGCGCTCGGTGTCTTCCAGTGTGCAGGTCAGTTGGCCGCGGCGGCGTCGGAATCCGTGCATCATTCCGCCCTGGAAACCGTGGCCCACAGACCGAAGCCGTGCATGGCATTCACATCGCGCTCCATTTCCTCACGTCCGCCGGAACTCACCACTGCCTTGCCCTCCATGTGCACTTGCATCATGAGGCGTTCGGCGTGGTCGCGGGTGTAATGGAAATAGCTGCAGAAAACATGGGTGACATAGCTCATGAGGTTCACCGGGTCGTCCCACACGATGGTGACCCAGGGGTTGGCGCTCAGCGCATCCACGTCGGGACGTTCTGCGACTGCCGTACCCCCTTCTGGGGACCCCATCGGTGCGGACTCGGACATACCCCCATCATTACCCATGACGCAAAAAGTGCCGTGGAAGACCCACCTGACAACCGATGATGCATTCACTTGCGACTTCGGTCCACCACCCGTGGTGGGCAGCTCGCGGCACGCAGCCCTAGGCTGGGCGTATGGCCGACTCAGCGCTGATGACCGACATGTATGAGCTCACGATGGTGCGAGCTGCCCTGCACACCGGGCACGCCTCACATCGAGCGCTCTTCGAGCTTTTCCCCCGGCGGCTGCCCAGCGGCCCGAGCTATGGCGTGGTGGCCGGCGGCGGGCGGGGCCCGGGGGCCAGTGCCGGTTTCCCCGTCTCCGCCGCCGCTATCGGTTATCTTATCAAGGCCGGGGTTGCCGACGAGATGCTTGTTGAATTCCTCTCGGATTATCGCTTCAACGGCTCCATCACCGGTTATCCCGAGGGCGAGCTGTTCTTCAGCGGCTCTCCCCTGTTGCAGGTGGAGGGCAGCTTCGCCGAGGCCGTTCTGCTTGAGACGCTTCTGCTGTCGATCTACAACCACGACTCGGCGATTGCCTCGGCTGCAAGCCGCATGACGATGGCGGCGGAGGGACGTCCGATCCAGGAGTTCGGGGCACGACGCACCCACGAGGAGGCAGCTGTGGCTTCCGCGCGGGCCGCCTGGGTGGCCGGCTTCAGCGGCACCTCGGACCTTGAGGCCGGCAAGCGCTGGGGCATCCCGGTGAGCGGGACGGCAGCGCATGCCTTCACCATGCTCTACGACTCCGAGGAGGACGCCTTCCGTGCCCAGCTCGAATGGCTCGGCGCGGACACCACCCTGCTTGTTGACACCTATGACATCGATGCCGCCATCCACAAGGCAGTCGAGCTGACCGGCGGCAAGCTCGGCGGTGTTCGGATCGACTCGGGTGATCTTTCGACCGAGGTGAAACATGTGCGCTCACTGCTCGATTCACTGGGCGCCCACGACACCAAGATCATCGTGACCAATGACCTTGACGAATATCAGATTGCTGCCCTGCGTGGCGCGCCGGTCGATGGCTTCGGAGTGGGCACCAGTCTGGTGACCGGCTCGGGGCATCCCACCTGCGGTTTCGTCTACAAGATGGTGGCCCGGGCGCTGAACGATGGCCCGAATGCCGAGATGGTCGATGTGGCCAAGGCCTCGACCAACAAGAAGACCCTCGGCGGACGCAAATTTGCGCTGCGCGCACTGGACGCCAAGGGTGTGGCGCAGGCGGAAGTGATCGGCGTGAACGCCGCTCCCAGGGCCGATTCCAATGACCGGGTGCTGCTGGTGGATCTGGTGCGCGACGGGAGCATTGTCGGCGCCGAGCCGCTGCAGGCGGCCAGGGATCGGCATATTTCGGCCCGTGCAGAATTGCCGCTTGATGCCCACCGCATCTCCAATGCCGAGCCGGCCATCCCCACTGTGATCCTGGATGAGGCCGGTCACGATCTTGACAACGTCTATCAGGCCGGAGCAGCACCGAAGAACATCTGAGGGCCAGTCGGACGCAGGTTCACGGGGCGGCGACGCCTGCAATCTGCCGGGGTGATAATTTCGCATCCATGAGCAGTCTTCCCGGTGTGTCCGACACCTTTGATCCCCAGCGCTGGCGCGCCATCAACAGCGACGACGATCCCTTGGTCGACACCACCTATCACCGTCTGATTTCACGCGGCGACGCTGATGGCGCTCCCGCAGGTTTCGACCTGCCAGTGGTGCGCATCGCCATCGACCGTCCCGAGATTCGCAATGGCTTCGATCCCCGCACCGTCGACGAGTTGTACCGCTGCATCGATGATGCCCGCTCAACCCCCGATGTGGCAGCGATCATCCTCACCGGCAACGGACCTTCGCCCAAGGACGGCGGCTATGCCTTCTCGTCCGGCGGCGACCAGCGCTCACGCGGCGCCGATGGCTATGAATATCTTGATGATCAGACGCCCTATGGCGCTGGTTCCCAGCTGGGCGACCGGGGCGCAAAGCCAGAGGGCATGACGCCCGAGCGCAGGGCACGGATCGACCACGGACGCCGGGCCCGTATGCACATTCTGGAAGTGCAACGCCTGATGCGCTCCACCCCCAAGCCGATCATTGCGGCAATTCCCGGCTGGACCACCGGCGGTGGTCATTCCCTTATGGTGGTCTGCGATCTGGCAGTGGCAAGCGCCGAGCACGCAGTCTTCAAGCAGGTGGATGCCAATGTGAGCTCGTATGACGCCGGCTATGGCGCGGGGCTCCTGGCGCGTCAGGTGGGCGACAAGCGGGCCCGCCAGATCTTCTTCCTGGCCGAGCCCTATACGCCGGCCGAAGCCGAGGCCTGGGGCGTGATCAACAAGGTGGTGCCCCATGCCGAGTTGGAGGAGACAGCAATCGACTGGGGCCTCACCGTGGCCACCAAATCACCCCAGTCGATCCGCATGCTCAAATATGCCTTCAACATGATCGACGACGGTCTGGCTGGCCAGCAGGCCTTTGCCGGCGAAGCAACCCGCCTCGGCTACATGACCGACGAGGCGCAGGAGGGCCGCGATGCCTTCCTGCAGCACCGCAAGCCCGACTGGACGAAGTATCCGTACTACTTCTAAGGACGCCATGCCTGAGGATGCCGAACCTGAGGACATCATGCCCAACCGATCGGTTGCCGAGTCCATCGACAGCTCCCGCATCCGCCTGCTGCAGGTGGATCGGGTGCGCGACGATGTGATGCAGCTGGCCGATGCCCTGGAGCAGATGTTCACCCGAGCAGATGCGCCTGTGGTGATGCCCCTGGGACCCGGCGAGGACCCCAGGCGCATTGCCGACGATCTCACCGAGCGACTGGTGCGGCTGCCCGACGATGTGCGTCTCGTGATGCGCACCTCCGGTTCCACAACCGGTCATGGCCGCCTGGTGGGTCTGTCAGCGGCGCAGTTGAAGGCCTCGATACGCGCCACGGACGCACGTCTCGGCGGCCCGGCCCGGCGGCTGTTGGCCCTGCTCCCCCCCCACATTGGCGGGCTGCAGGTGGGGGGCCCGGCAGTATTGGATGGCAGCGAGCCGATTGTGCTCGAACAGCCCAGCAGTACTCAGCCCGGCAGCGCTGATCGACATGGTGCTGATCAGAACAGGGCCCAACTGCTGGGGGCCCAGCTGGACCGTGCAATCTCTGAGCTGCGACGCGATGATCCCAGCGCCCGTATCCAGCTCTCGCTGGTGCCCACACAGCTGCGCGATCTGCTGGCGAGTGCCCAAGGCGCAGATGCTCTGTGCCAGCTGACCGGAGTGCTGGTTGGTGGCGCCGCCACCGATCCCCAATTGCTGGCTCGCGCGGCCGCAGCAGGAGTCACGGTGCATCTGAGCTATGGCATGAGCGAGACCTGCGGTGGTTGCGTCTATGACGGCCGCCCGCTTAACGGGGTGCAGCTGGCGCTCGGTGATTCACCACAGGCGGACGACCAGCAGGGGCCCATCTGGCTCAGCGGGCCGATGGTGATGAGCGGCTATCTGGATGCCGGCGACGGAATCCAGCACGCCGGCGGGCAGCGTTGGTTGCGCACCAGCGACATGGGCCGGATGGTGACTTCCCCCGCCGAACAGCCGAGGCTCGAGGTGTTGGGACGGGCCGACAATGTGATTGTCAGCGGCGGCCTCAAGATCACCGCCTCGCAGGTGCGTGCCGCCATCATTGCCACCGACATGGTCACGGACGCCGCTGTGCTGGGGCTGGACGATCCACGCTGGGGACAGGCCGTGACTGCCGTTGTGGTGCCCACTTCCGGATCGGTCAGCGGTGAATGGACCGATGACAGTTCCGCCCATCTGCGTGACCTGGTGGGCGCCCGGTTGGGACGCGACCATGCTCCCCGAGTGGTGGTGGCCATCAACAGCCTTCCGCTTCTGGCGTCAGGCAAGCTCGATCAGGTTGCCACTCGCCGTGGGGCCCAGCGTGCAGTCGAGCTCGGTACGGCCTGGGTCCGGGAGAACTAGCCTGCCCGGTGCATTGCTGATTTATCCACTCGGCTCAGTTCACTTGGGCTTGAAACTGTCTACGGTAACCGTCTCCATCATTTCCCGGACGATGTTCTGCAGTGGCACCTGCACATCCGCGATCGCTGGCACATATCTTGAATCATCGAATCCGATACGCGTTGTGAAGATTGAGGTGCTTTGCCAAGTTGCCTCAATGTAAGGCGGGGTGGCATTTCCAAGTTGATTCCCGCCTGCACACAAGTATCCAACGGCCCCTTCAATCCCAAGTGACAGGCGTTCTGAACAATCTACCCCACCTTCGTTACGTGTCGACATATATACTTCGGACGCCTCTTAGGCCTGGAATGTGAGTACCGCTTGAGAATTAGCCGCGGAATAATTACACAAGGCAATACCCTGATCCGGCGATTGACTCCACCAGGACCATTCCATTGCATTACTAAAGGCTCCAATAACTGCTTCTATGGCCTCAGACTCCACGATAGAACAGGCTCCAATACTATAATTAGAATGAGAAAGAGTCGGCTCTACCGATTCAGTTGCAGCGCATGATGATAACAACCCCAGCAGTAAGATTGCCGTGAATGTATATAGAAGGCATCCCCTAACTTCTCTCATCACCGGTTTGCCGTCTTATAATGTGAAAATGTTGGCTGCGAAATATTTTTCGGTATCCCATTAGTTTCCCAGTCCATCAATCGATCATATCTGAGCTTATCCGCTTCATATGTCGGGGAATTGATATCCGTTGGCTTGATCCACGCATTTGGATCGATTCTTCGCTCGGCGCCTTCCCCGATCACCGCATCTGCAGGGACTCCATCAGGGCCACCAACGGGTAAGAAACCCTGCCTAATAAGTATGTCCCACGAGTGACGGGAAAGTGCTTTTTCAACAACCTGGTTAGTATCGCCCTTGAACTTGTCTGTCACACTGCTAGGAGTATCGCGAATCTGATCGGCTTGTGCAGCCCCCATGATGTCTGTGATGATGCGCGCTGGCCCACCTGGCACAGGGATGGCTCCGATGCTGATCTCGTAGGCACCAGCCATGATGTCCCGCTTGTCCTGCTCAATCGCTTCAGCGTCATGGCCACCCATGACGCCATTCCCCATGACGAAGGCCATCGCCTTACCCACATCAATGGCCAGTTCCGTGCGCTGCTGGTTGTAGGGAGGCTGATCCAGCAGACCCATGTTCGGTGAACCATTGGTATTTGCCGCAGCATTCCTGATGATCTCTTCATCCCGAGCCATCTGTTCATTGAGGATGCCAGCCATTGCATATTGCAGGCCTGTCTTGTCCTCTGGCCGCCCCATTTCTCTGAGCAAAGCCCTCAGATCATCTTGGGAAGCGCTGAAGCTCAAAGGCTGCCCATGAACATAGCTAGGGCCGACAAACTGCTGCCAGGCATCGGGATTCGGAGTGTTCCCATCGCTGAGTGAACTGCCGATATCAATGACATCGGGGGCATAAGAGGCAAGCATCACACCCATGGAATCGGCCATCGCAGGAGGCAAGTGCCAGTCGCCACTCCTGGAACCGTTCGCATTCAAGAAAATGACCTGGCTTGCGATCACGGACGCACGCGAGGCAGCCGTGTCCAGCGCCAGCCGTCCGTTAACCGGATCTGTGACGAGCGGCGTCCCCTCCGGCGGAACACGCGAGTGGGTGGTTGCTCCCTCGATCGCAATTCCCAAACCATCGCCCTGATCGGTGGGCCAGGGCCGCTCCAACATCAGATGGTGCAGCTTCTCATTGACTATGTAGTCACCCAACTTCACCGTGTCATCATCATCAAAGAACTGCTCCGCGGCGACTGGTGTATTCCTCATGCCACCGAGCAGGTTTGCCAGCGGATCGCTGCCAGGAGTCTCAAAAATTGAATCGTTGGGATTGTCAGGATCACCATCATTGACCGTGATGTCGCTCACAGCACCATGCTTCGCCAAGTCACCCCACCAATCGGGGTTGGCCAGGTCGTGGTTGTAGATCTGATCAGTCAGGGCAGCAAGGAAAGCCGGGTCGTAGGAAGCAACCTGCCCACCCTTGTCGATCATCAAACTCAGAGCCGAGGCATTCTCCGGGTTGTTCGGATCGATCATGGCGTTGAACCAGGCATCTGAAAGACCGGGCGGCGGCGCCAACTCACCGGTGCCCTTCGAATAAGTGCCAACAGCTGCCCCGGCAGCTGTGAGGGAGGCGAGATAGCGCTGCGCTTCAGCTGCTTTGACAGCAGGCGTTTGCTCACCATTGATGCCTGTGGAAACGACGGTGCTGGTGTCCGCATAGAGGCCTCGAATGGCATCCGCGAACTGATCAGGCGTCACATTGGTGAACAGCTGATGCGAATAGACAGGATCGGCACCCATCAACCCCATGAGATCAACCGTCACATCGGTGATGTCCTGATCTTTGACGGCAGTGCCCACCACATCGCCAACACGACCGCGGGCCTCATCCGACAACAGA
>CAXYYR010000019.1:0-27419 GCA_964293265.1 uncultured Propionibacterium sp. | reverse complement strand
AAGGTATACTATTTGAGTATCACCGCCGGGGTGTTGCGCAGTTGGTAGCGCGCCGGCTTTGGGAGCAGGAGCCCGCCGGTTCGAGTCCGGTCACCCCGACACAGGCATCACGCACAGCATCTTCCGGTGACAACGCAAGGGTGCCGACGACCATGCCCCCCGCACGGTCGCCGACACCGGCCACAAAGATACCAGATGAATTGTGATTTCACGTCAGCCAATGACGGCCTGACTAGGGGTTTTTCACACCAGCCAGAGAGCCGGGCCAGATCAGACCGCGAAGCGCAGACCGATGACTCCCCCGATGATCATTGCCAGAAAAATGATCCGCATGGCTGATGCGGGTTCAGCGCCCGTGATCATTGACACTGTGACAGTCACCGCAGCGCCGATCCCCGTCCACACGGCATAGGACGTGGCCACTGGCAGATGGCGCATCGCAAAGGCGAGTCCGGCCATGCTGGCAACCAGGGCAGCAACGAAAACAATGCTCGGCCCCAACCGCGTGAAGCCTTGCGAACGACCCAACGCGAGCGCCCAGATGGCCTCGAAGAAACCCGACGCAACAAGCACGATCCACGACATGACAGCCTCCATTGGCCGTCTTGTCGCAACACCGGGTACGGCGCCCTCGTCCGGGAATCTCGACGAGAGATTCTCGGACCGATAGTACAGCCGCGCCTCCGCTCCTAGCGGGAATGCCCACCTGCATGTGGCTTCCTGGCCACCGAATTCACCTGCTGACTTGCGGCTGACCTGGCCCGCGCAACCATGGCCGGGCTCGGCGTGCCAATTTCACGCACCCGCAATGCACGGTCAGCGTCCACCAGCGGGGTGATTCCGTCGTGGCCCAATTCCTTGGGGTGCAGCTGGTTCTTGTCCCGGCGCTGGCCCCCATGCCGTCCACGATCCGGCTGCTGGCCCTCATGCGGCACGGCACCATCCTGGGTGCCTGACACCTGATCTGCACTCGCAGCCTCATCAGTCATGCGCCAAGACTCTCATGTGTCCACTGGAATCGGGCGGCTACTGTCGATGCGTCAAGGAGGCGCAGATGACAGACAACTCGCTCACATGGCATCACCTGCGTCTCACGACCGCCGATGAGCCCGGAATCGTTGCGTTGCATGATGCTGACGATGGCCGCGATCTGGGCACTCTCAGTTTCGTGTTGGACGCTTCATGGACGCCAGCAGCCAGCCTGATCAGTGACGATGAATTCGAATGGACCTGGACGCGGCGGGCAAGCTCCACACAGTCGCAATCCCCCGGTGAAGCATGGGCACGGGTGCGGATGAGCACTGGACCGGGACTCAGCTGGCGGCTGGCAATGGGCGCCGAGGGGCCAGAATTCCGAATTGCCCCGCCGACGCTCCGTTGGCTGCCCAACGCACCGACGCGGAATTGGCTGGGTGGCACGAATGCCCTGCTCGTGCTGGATGACCGGCCCGGCGACGGCCAGGTGACAGCGGCCAAACTCGTCCATGGGCTGGCCCGCGAACACCGACCAGCCGCTGATGAATCCGGCGTCAGCATTGATTTGGGGCCCGAGCACATCAGTCTGTCGACGCAACATGGCTACAGCACCTCGTGGGTGGTGGAACGCTTCGCATCCATGGTCGCCGCCACCAGCGCATTGCCCAGCTGGGTGCCAACCGACGTGACCCCTGATTCGGGGAGGCCAATCTTCATCGACCTGCCCGATGCTGCCGTCACGGTTCAACCATCGGACAAAGGGCCAGAAAAGGGTTCGGACAAGGGTGATGCCCATGTCATCACCGATGAACGAGGCAGCCAGGTGACTGCCACTGGGGGCAGCCACCACATCGGCGTATTCGGCCCTGGCCTGGAGTCCGAGCTGCTCATCACCTGGAAGCACGGGCTCGACGACATGCTGTGCGACGCCGCGGAAACGATCATGAGTCATGTCGATCCACGCTCTGCAGAAGGCTTTGAGGCTGCCCTGGTGGATCACGCTGATACGGCGCATCTTCTTGCCCACGACGCCGCCGCTGAGTTCCTCGACAGCTATTGCCGCGAACGCCTTGACGCCCCCGCAAGCCAGCGCTGTGCCCCGGAAGCAACACCTGCTCTGCTGCACTGGGCATTCGGTGATGGCGACCGCATGGCAAATGTGCTCGACAGACTCGCGCCGGCCGCCAAGGGCCCGGGCGCCATGTTGGCCTGGCTCAGCGCTTCGCTTGCTGCGCGCGCCCATGGATTGTCCTTCGACCACAGGCTTCCGATCGACCCGGGAAACCCGCTGTGCCGGGGCATGCTTGCCATCCTCACCGGTGGCATCGCGTCTCCAGCACCAGCAGACGCAGCAAACCCGGAACCAGCCAACCCGGAACCGGGCGCGGTTCCCGTCGGGGCACTGCCCTCAGCGCTCTGGGAAGCCGCTGCATGGCTGCATGGCCCCCTGCCGGGTCGTCTGCCAAGCAACGACATGCTGGCGACCGCTCAGGCCTGCGCCATTCTGGCGCTGTGCCCAGCACGCTGGGACAGCGCACCGCGGCTGGGCCTGCAGTTGGCGCACGAGATCGAGAACACGAGGGCATGGGTGGCGGCGGGCAACCCGGATCATCGCACGCTCAGCTGGTTGGTGTGGCAGTGACGCCATCCGGTCCATCAACAAGCAGACGTTCGAACTGATCGGCAGCAAGAATCGGCACGCCCAGCGTTTGCGCCTTGTCGGCCTTAGAGCCGGCATTGTCACCCACCACCACGTAGTCGGTCTTCCGGCTCACTGATCCTGCGGCGGTTCCGCCACGAGCAGTGATTGCCGCCTTTGCACCGTCACGGGTGTAGCCGACGATCGATCCCGTGACCACCACAGTGAGCCCGGCCAAGGTCTGGGGCAGGCTGATGTGCTCCTCATCTGCCATCGTCACGCCCGACGCTGCCCACGACTCCAGAATCTCCAGATGCCAATCAACGGTGAACCACTCACGCAACGATTCAGCGATGATGCCGGCAACGCCACGTGTGGCTGCGAGCTCGTCCACGCTCGCTGCCCGCAGCGCATCCATCGAACCGAAAGCAGCGGCCAGAGCCTGGGCGGCAGTCGGCCCCACATGACGGATCGACAGGGCCACAAGCACCCTCCACAGCGGCTTGGTGCGGGCGGCCCCGAGGTTGTCGAGCAACCGACGCCCATTCGCCGACAGCACCCGTGGACGATCCTTGGGAGCAACTTCCAGCCCCCGGGCATCGGCTTCCTTCTTGGACATGGCGCGCGTGTAGAACGGCACCTTCACCAGATCGTCCGCGGTGAGATCGAAGAGTTGAGCCTCGTTGGTGAGCACGCCCGCCTTCAAGATCGCGTCGGCCCCCTGATAGCCCAGGGCTTCAATGTCAAAGGCCCGACGGGCCGACAACGAAAACAGCCGCTCACGCAACTGGGCAGGACATGATTTGGCATTCGGACAGCGAATGTCCTTGTCGGACGCCTTGGCAGGGGCAAGTTTCGCGCCACATGACGGGCAGTGGGTCGGCATCACGAAGGGGTGCTCATCACCTGTGCGCAGGGCCTCAACCGGCCCCACAATCTCCGGGATCACGTCACCGGCCTTTCGCAGCACCACCATGTCGCCGATCAACACACCCTTGCGCGCCACCTCATGGGCATTGTGCAGCGTGGCGCTTGCCACCACCGAGCCATCCACCAGCACTGGCTCCATCACGCCATAGGGCGTCACGCGTCCGGTGCGCCCCACCTTCACGCGGATGTCGAGCAGGCGGGTGTTCACCTCTTCGGGAGGATATTTGAACGCAATCGCCCAGCGCGGAGCCCGCGAGGTGATGCCGAGCTCAGCCTGCTCTGCCAGAGAATCAACCTTGACCACCACGCCGTCAATCTGGTGGATCAGGTCGTGACGATGCTCGCCATAACGCTCGATGAACTCGAGCACCTCGGCCGTGGTGTGCACCACCTCGTTGTATGGACTCACCGGCAGGCCCCAGGCGCTCATCACCGCATAGGCATCTGACTGGCGCTGGACGTCGAGCCCCTCAGCGGCACCGAAGCCGTGACACATCATCGCCAGGGGACGTTTCGCGGTGACGCGGGGATCTTTCTGACGCAGCGAGCCGGCGGCTGCATTGCGCGGATTGGCGAAGGGCGCTTTGCCGTCGGCAACCAGTGCCTCGTTGTAGCTGGTGAATTCCTTCAGGGGCACATACACCTCGCCACGTGCCTCGAAGAGTTCAGGGAAATCGTGATCGGGGCTGGCTGTGAGCACATGGGGAATGGCCTTGATGGTGCGCGCATTCCCGGTGATGTTCTCGCCCACCCGCCCATCACCACGGGTGGCCGCATCGCGCAGGCGTCCGCTGGCATATTGCAGATCGATGGCAAGCCCACCGATCTTCACCTCACACAGCCACTCAGGGGTGTGCCCGAGGCTTTGCTCGGTGCGCGCCATCCACTCGATGAGTTCATCGAGACTGAAGACATCGTCAAGACTCAACATCTGGGTGGGATGTTCCGCCGGAGCAAAATCTGTGGCCTGCTGCGGGGCCCCCCCCCGCTGGGTGGGGCTGTCGGGGGTCCGAAGTGACGGGTGCTGACGCTCCACGGCCTCCAGATCAGCCATCATCTGGTCATAGCTGGCATCGGTGATCACCGACTCGTCACGCCCGTAATAGGCCTCTTGGGCATCGTCGATCTGCTTGATCAGATCAGCATGGCGGGCCTGGGCCTCGGGATCGACAGCAGTCATGGTTCCATCATGCCAAGTTGTGGAATTCCCGGCTTCCAGAAGCCCCGTGAGCTCATTCGCTCCAGCGCGGACGCCAGCTGGTGGCATCACGCGCCACCTTGAAGCCCTTGACCACTTCTTGTTCGGCCATGCTCTCAGGCTGGTTGAGCAGCCAATCGGCAAGACCGTTGCGCTCGATCACCTCGACATCATCGGGCGACTGCTGAATGGTCAGACGGCGATCCTTGATGGGCACGATCACTCCAGTGACGCCCAGATCGAGGCCGGAATCCCGGCTCAACAATTCGCCGGCCGTGCTTGCCTGCACACGGCTGAATGAGACATATGGACGGTCGTGACCATTCACCAGGAATGTGTCGCCCTCAACGAACAATTTGGCGCCGGGATGATTGCGGGCATTGAGCAGATAAATGCCCCCGGGACCCACCACCATGTGTTGAAGGGCCGCCAGGCCCGGCTCAGAACGCGCCAACTGGAGGAAGCCCCAGCGCGGATCCAGGGCAGCCAGACGCACAAGCTCCTGGGCTAGCAGTTCGTCGGCATCACATTCGAGGCGCCGTGCCACATCCTCATGGCTGCGTCCGAGCATCCGATCGATGAGGGCACGAATGCCCGTCACGGTGCGCTGGGCCTCATAGCTGGAGCCGCCACTGCGCAGGAAATCATCCCAATCTGCCAGCGATGCCGGATCTGGCATGGCGCGCCGAGCCGCGTAGCTGTTGACGGTGGCAGCCACCACCTGCCCCATTGGCTCCAGGGCACGACGTGCAGCGGCATAGGGAGTGGGAGCCCCGAGATCAGACAATTCTGCCCGCTGGCTACGGTGTTCACTGATCTGGATCAACGGATCCACGGTTTCCCCCTTTCTGATAATCGACGCAGCAACGCCACTATCGGCGCCAGGCACGAGGGTTGCTGCCATTGCAAGCTCCCATGAATCACATGCATGTATTTCACTGGAAGTGTAGACGAGACCGCGCCAGGAATCGCTCAAGAGCACGTTCGTGGCCGATTTGATCAATGTCACCCAAAGATGGGTTCCCTGGTGCGGGTGCGCTTCAGCTCGAAGAATCCGTCGTAGGCAACCATCTTCGAGAATCCATCGAACAGCTGCCCCGCCTGCTCACCCTTGGGTGCGGGGCTCATCACCGGACCGAACAGCGCCATCCCGTTCATGTGGATCACCGGTGTGCCAACCTCCGAGCCCACCGGGTCCATGCCGGCATGGTGACTGGTGCGCATCTTTTCGTCATAGAAATCGGTGTCCGATTTGTCTGCAATGGCTGGGTTCAGACCACACGATGTCAAAGCAGCTCGAATTACCTCGATATCACCTGTGGGTTGCGCACCGGGGTGATATCGGGTGCCCAGTTCGGTATAGAAATCACGCAGCGCTAGCGGGCCATATTCACTCTCCACACCGATGCACGCGCGGGCACCCTGCCAGTAGGTGTCGACCTTTGCGCGATAATCCGGGTCAAGTTCCCGGCCCTCGTTGAGCACGGCAAGACTCATCACATGGAACGTGGTGTGCACCGGTCGCACCTTTTCCACTTCCAACATCCAACGGCTCGCCATCCATGCCCAGGGACATGCCGGATCGAACCAGAAGTCCACCGCCTGCATTCCACCCGGCTGCACCTCGTTGCGCGTGTCATCAGTCATACCTCCAGCCTTGTCGCCCATGGGTTCCCAGACAAGCCCCCACGTGCCCTGACAAGAGACAGACCCACCTGCGCCCAACGACAAGGCCATTCACGCAAGCACTGAAGACGGTGCATAGGCTTGCGCCGACTCACATGGCTCTCGGCGTGTCGATACCGATAGCCTGAACAGTGGGCCGCCATCCCAATGACGTCCCACGACAATGCGGCCCAGTGCCAGTCACAGTTTGGAGCACCCACGATGAACCCAGCGAACCTCACCCGTGAAGAGACGCGTGCACGTTCGGCAATGTTGTCTGTCGAGTCCTACCGGGTCAGTGTTGATCTCACCGGCAATGACGGCGCCGAACAGATCCTGTCCCAACCAGCTGAGACATTCGCTTCGACAAGCATCGTGCAGTTCACAACGCAGGGCGGCGACACGTGGATCGATCTCATCGCCGATTCGGTGCTTGATGCCCAATTGGACGGCGTCGCACTCGACAGCTCCGACTTCGATGGTGTGCGGCTACCCTTCCGGGCCGAACCGGGCAAACACACCCTGTTGATCCGTGCCATCTGCCGCTATTCCCACACCGGCGAGGGGCTGCACCGTTTTCTCGACCCCGCCGATCAGAAGCTCTATCTCTACACCCAGTTCGAGACCGCCGATGCACGGCGCATGTATGCCTGCTTCGAACAGCCGGATCTGAAGGCAAGCTTCCAGCTGAGCGTGTTGGCACCCAGGGGCTGGGCAGTGGTGTCCAACTCCCCCACCCCCGAACCTGTCGACACCGGTGCCCCGGAGTTCCAGCGCTGGGAATTCGCGCCCACTGCGGCAAATGCCACCTACCTCACAGCCTTGATCGCCGGGGAGTACTTCCGCGATGAGGGCACCGTCACATCTGCCAGCGGTGAGCTCGGAGCCGACATCTACTGCCGCCAGTCCGTGCAGCCCCATCTGGATGCCGAACGCATCCGCACGACCACCCAGCGCGGCTTCGAGGTCTACGAGGAAGCCTTCGGGCGCGCCTACCCGTTCGAGAAATACGACCAGCTCTTTGTGCCGCAGTACAACGCCGGCGCCATGGAAAATGCCGGCGCAGTGACCATTCGCGACGAATATCTCTACCGCTCCAAGGTGACCTCTGCCGATTATGAGCAGCGCGACAACACGATCCTGCACGAGCTCGCCCATATGTGGTTCGGCGATCTCGTGACCATGCGCTGGTGGGACGACCTGTGGCTGAACGAGAGCTTCGCCGAATGGTGCTCACATTTCTCACAGAAGCGCATCGTGGAACGCTTCGGAGGCATCGATCCCTGGGTGAGTTTCGCCAATGCCCGCGAGGGCTGGGCATATGTGGCCGACCAGATGCCCACCACCCATCCGATCGCCGCCGACATGGTCGATCTCGAGACGGTGGACCAAAGTTTTGATGGCATCACCTATGCCAAGGGCGCATCAGTGCTCAAACAGCTGGTTGCCTTTGTCGGTGAGGAACAGTTTCTGGCCGGGGTGCGCGAATATCTTGATCAGCATGCCTTCGGCAATGCCGAATTTGCAGACCTGCTGGGGGCCCTCGAAAAATCGTCCGGCAAGGACTTGGGCGATTTCGCCGGGCAGTGGTTGCAGACCAGCGGTGTGAACACGCTGTGGTCGGACATCGAGGTGGATGCGAGTGGCAAGATCACCCGGTTCGACATCGTGCAGACCGCCGACCCGGACCATGACACCCTGCGCACCCATCACATCGCGGTGGGTTGCTATGACCTCACCAACGGCTCGCTGGTGTGCACCAAGTCCATCGAGGTGGATGTTTCCGGTGATCGCACCACCATCGACGAGCTCGTGGGCACGCAGCGTCCTTCGATGATCCTTGTCAATGACCGCGATCTGAGTTATGCAAAGGTGCGGCTTGACCCGGGCTCCCTCGAAGCAGCAATGGCCGGGATCGAACGTTTCACCGATCCCCTGGCCCGCGCTCTGGTGTGGACCTGCGTATGGGACATGGTGCGTGACGCCCAGCTGCCCGCAGATCCCTACCTCGAGATGGTCACCCGCGGCATCGGAGCTGAATCCGACATGACGGCTGTGCGCACCCAACTGCGTCAGGCCCTGGGCGCATCCACGTCGTACACACCTGCAGGGCACCGTGAACTGGTCAACCGCACCCTGGTGTCCGGAATCGCCCTGCAATTGGAACAGTCCGAGTCAGGTTCACAACACCAACTGGCCTTCACCGATGCACTCATTGCCGCCATCGACTCCACCGAGGGCATCACGCTCATCCAGGGCTGGTTGGACGGCGAGGAGGTGCCCGAGGGCCTTGACATCGATCAGGACCGCCGGTGGGCAATCATCGCCACTCTGGCCCGGCTGGGTGCCACCGACGATGGACCCATTGCCGCAGAGCTCGAGCAGGACAACACAATTTCCGGCGCTGAGCGGGCTGCCGGTGCGCGATCGGCGATGAACACCGCCGAGGCGAAGCAGGAGGCCTGGCGGCTTGCCACCGAGGCCACCGATGTGCCCAATGCCACCCATCTGCGCATCTGCGCCGCCTTCGTGCACTACGGCCAGGAGGAGTTGTTGGCTCCCTATGTGGACCGTTATCTGCAGGTGTGCCGCCAGATCTCGGCCTCCGAAGGTGTGTGGGCAAGCCAAGGTCACGCCGCCAGCCAGGCAGTGCTGACCCATCTGTGGCCGTCGCCACTTGCCGACCGTGCCTTCATCGCTCGGGTGGACGAATGGCTTGCCACCGATGAACCATCGGAAGCAGTGCGCCATGTGCTCGTGGAGCGTCGTGATGCCAGTCTGCGCGCGATGGCCGCACAGGAGTTCACCGCCAGCCAGTTGAGCTAGTGCATGGCGGCCAAACGCATATTGGTCAAGCACATGTTGGTCAACTACATGGGGGAATTTTCCGACTGGGGCATGATGGAAGCGGCGCAGTTTCACCCCCGCCGGAACCGATCCATCCACTCGTCAAGGGGAATTTGAATGACACACTCTGCCAGCAACAACCCGAATGCCAGCAGCACAGCCACCGGCAACGGGGCAAGGGCAAATATCGGCGTGGTGGGAATGGCGGTGATGGGCTCGAACCTGGCCCGCAACCTGGCTCATCACGGCTACACGGTTGCCGTGTTCAACCGCTCTCCCGAACGTACCCGCGAGCTGATGGCCAAGCATGGCCAGGAGGGTTCGTTCATCCCGAGCGAGACAATGGCCGATTTCGTGGAATCGATTGCCACGCCGCGCTCCATCATCCTGATGGTCAAGGCCGGCGGCCCCACCGATGCCACGATCGCGCAGCTCACCGAGTTGCTGTCCCCCGGCGACATCATCATGGACGGCGGAAATTCGCTGTTCACTGACACGATTCGTCGCGAAAAGCAGATTTCCGCCCAGGGATTCCATTTTGTTGGTGCGGGCATTTCCGGTGGCGAGACCGGCGCCCTCGAAGGACCCTCCATCATGCCTGGCGGGAGCCCCGAGAGCTACAAGATCCTGGGCCCCATGCTTGAAACCATTTCGGCCCACTACCAGGGCGAGCCTTGCTGTGCATGGATGGGCCCCAATGGCGCCGGACATTTCGTCAAGATGATCCACAACGGCATCGAATATTCCGACATGCAGGTGATCGGTGAGGCCTACGAATTGCTGCGTGGAGCCGGGCTGAGCAATGCCGAATGTGCCGATGTTTTCGCGGAATGGAACAAGGGCGATCTGGACAGCTATCTGATCGAGATCACCTCCATCGTGCTGCGTGCCAGCGATCCCCGCACCGGCGCCGACCTGGTGGACATCATCGCCGACCGCGCCCAGATGAAGGGCACCGGCACCTGGACCGTGCAGACCGCACTGGACCTGGGAGTGCCCACGAATGGCATTGCCGAGGCCGTGTTCTCCCGCGCCGAGTCGAGCCATGACGATCTGAGGGCCGTGGCTCGCAAGACCCTGGCCGGGCCCGATGGCACCGTGCAGGTCGACGACCGCGACGCCTTCATCGAAGATGTGCGCCAGGCACTGTGGTGCTCGAAGGTGGTCAGCTACGCCCAGGGCTTCGACGAGATCCGCACCGGTGGGCAGGTCTACGGCTGGGACATCAATGTTGCCGAGGCGGCAAAGATCTGGCGGGCAGGCTGCATCATCCGCGCAAAGCTGCTTGAACAGATTCGTCAGGCCTACACCGACGATCCCGATCTGGTCTCGTTCATGAGTGCCCCCTCCGTGGCGCCTGAGATGGCAGCCCATCAGGCAGCATGGCGTCGCGTTGTGATGAAGGCCGCCGAGTCCGGTGTTCCGGCCCCCGTGTTCAGCGCCACGCTCGCCTACTACGACATGGCCCGGGCGCCGCGCGTCAATGCTGCGCTCACCCAGGCGATGCGCGACTACTTCGGCTCGCACACCTACGAGCGCATTGACGACACCGGTCATTTCCACATCGAGTGGACCGACGATCTCAGCGAAACCCGGATCGACTGACCAGCTCTCGACCGGCCATCGGCCCAGAACCAACAGGGCTGCAGTGATCGTGCCCGGGGCGGATACTGTCCCGGGCACGAGGTCTGGCCGCATGCCGTCAGGCAAGATGCGCAACATGATTACCCGCCATCGGGTAGAACTTGCTGTGTGACCAAGATCGCACTCACCATCGCAGGGTCCGAGGCCTCCGGCGGAGCCGGCGCCCAGACCGACATCAAGACCTTCGAGCAGCTCGGCGTTTTCGGCGCCACCTCGCTGACTTGCATCGTCTCCTTCGATCCCAAGGCCAACTGGAGCCATCGCTTCGTGCCGGTGGATCCCCAGGTGATCCACGACCAGATCGAAGCCACAGTGGCCGTGCATGGCCATATCGACGCGGTGAAGATCGGCATGCTCGGCACGCCCACCACGATCAATACGGTGGCCGAGGCCCTCAAGGAATACAACTTCGATCAGGTGATCGTTGACCCGGTGCTCATCTGCAAGGGTCAGGAGGCGGGTGCGGCGCTCGACACCGACAACGCCCTTCGCGCCCAGATCATGCCCTTTGCCACCATGACCACGCCGAATCTCTTCGAGGCCCAGACCCTTTCGGGCATGGACGAGATCACCAATGTTGCCCAGCTCACCGAGGCCGCCAAGCGCATTCACGATCAGGGTGTGCCCAATGTGCTGGCGAAGGCCGGCACGCTGTTCAACACCGGCACGGCGCTGGACGTCTTCTACGACGGCACCACAACCGAGGTGCTCGAGGTGCCGGCAATCGGCAATGAACGTGTTTCAGGGGCCGGCTGCACGCTGGCCGCCGCTGTCACCGCCGAGCTCGCCAAGGGCGCCAGCCCCCTGGACGCTGCACGCACTGCCAAGCAGGTGGTCGTGTCGTCGATCGAACACCGCATGCATGGCAATGCGCCCTTCGATTGCGCCTTCCAGGGCTTCTACCAAGCAAACTGAGCCCATGAAGGCAGCTCTGTGGGGCCGCCTGAGTCAGGAACTCAGCCCTGTCAGGGCCGGGCTCACCGGGGCAGGTGCGACTCCAACTGGTCACGCACCTGCTCACTGAGCCGCTCGGCATGGCCGCCCGGGCCCATGTGCACCAGGACGGTGCGGGCCCGGACCCGTGCCGAGCCGGCGTCCGGGGCGCTGTCCTCCTCCGGGCTGCTGATGGCGCAGCCGAGTGTCACCGAGGAATTCCCGACCCGCAACACCCCGGTGCGCAGCAGATAGGGCTCGCTGCACCAGCGGAGCTGGCGTCGATAGTCGGTGTCCTGCCGCACCACCACCCAAGTGCCCTGCTCAGGCGCCGGCTGGTCGGCATGCATTCCGGCACGCGCCATCTGTGGAGCCATTCTCGTGGTGGCATCAATACGCGCCTCCTGCAGCCAGTCAAGAATGCTCACATTGTTCACATGCCCATAGCGGTCCTGATCGCTCCAGCGGGCCGCCACGTGCGTGTCAATTGACCCCTCGCTGAGGCGCAGAGGGGCAAGTCGCTCCCATGGTTCACCCGTCACGGCGATGGCAGCCAGACTGGCACGTTCGCCGTCCGAAAGCCTTGCAAGACGCTGCTGCTCGAAATCGAAGGGACACATCGCCGTGGCCACCCGGGCACACAGGCGACCGCCCTGATGCATGCGATAGTCCATGACGAAGCGTGAGACACCCACGCTGGTGGTGCCCAATTCCACTGTGATCGGCCCGGCATCCAGCACCATGGGATGCAGGAATTGCGAGCGTTGTACCGCCACCACCGAACCATCGGTGAGCAGCTCAGGATGGTCGCCGTCGGCCATGTAGCGGGCGCGGGCCTCCTGGGCCAGGTCGAGCACCACCACATTGTTCACATGCCCCTGCGGGTCCAGATCGGACCAGCGCAGCGGAATGGTGATGCTGACCGCCGGCATCGGCCTATTTCCCGCCGGTGAACGGTGTCAGATCGGAGACCGTGGTCTGCTCGTAGAGGGCGTCGATCTCCTGCTCATAACGCGAGAGCACCACGGAGCGCTTCACCTTCATGCTGGGCGTCAATTCACCGGTGTCCTGGGCGAACTCGTGATCCAGAATCTCGTAACGCTTCACCGTCTCCCAGCGGTCCATGCGTTCATTGGCATTGCGCACAAACCGATCGATCGATTCGCGGATCTCAGGCAATTGGCTGAGGGTGGCGTAGTCATCATTGGGATGGCCGTGCTTGCCTCCCCAACGCAGCAATTGCTCACGATCCAGGGTGAGCAGGGCCACGACATAGGGATGGCCGTCGGCCACCGCCACCGCCTGATTGATGTAGGGCACATTGGCCAGCAGGGCCGCCTCGACATTCTGCGGCGCCACATACTTGCCATTGGACGTCTTCATGAGGTCTTTCTTGCGATCGGTGATCGTGAGATAACCGTCCTCATCGAAACGTCCGATGTCGCCGGTGTGGAACCAGCCGTCCTCGAAGGACTCCGCTGTCTCGGTGGGCAGATGGTAATAGCCGTCGGCGACGATGGGGCCGCGCAGCAGCAGCTCACCGTCAGCGGCAATCTTGGCGTCGATCCCGGGGGTGACCGGGCCCACGGTGCCGAACTTCGGGTGCTGGGGCAGGTTCACTGCAGCGATCGCCGCCGTCTCGGTGAGGCCATAGCCCTCGAGAACCAGCAGCCCTGCTGAATAGAACCAGGTCTGCACCTGGGTGGACAGCTTTGCCGAGCCCGAGATCATGAAGCGGATGGAACCTCCGAGGGTGTCACGCAGTTTGGTGAACACCAGACGATCGGCAACGGAATAGCGAAGCCGTGCCTGCCAGGGCGCTCTGTTGCCGGCCAGACGATAGGGACGCGACTCGCGGCCCACGGCGAAGGCCCAGCGGGCAATCCTGCCCTTGATGCCCTTCGCGGGGCTCTGGGTGATCACCGTGGAACGAATCTTCTCGTAGATGCGCGGAACGCCAACCATGATCGTGGGATGGGTCTCACCCATGCCCTCGATGATGCGATCAATGCGCCCGTCAACGGGCATGCCATAGCCGATGGCCATCTGGGCCGAGAGCAGATCTCGGCCATAGACATGCGAGAGTGGAAGCCACAGGTAGACCAGATCGGTATCGCTGATCACGCCATCCCACATGTGCTTCATGGCTTCGCCCTGATAGGTCCAGGCACGGTGCGGAATCTGCACGCCCTTGGGGCGGCCGGTGGTGCCTGATGTGTAGACAAGAGTTGCCAGGGTGTCGGGCTGCATGAGCGCCAGTCGCTCGTCGAGTGCCTTGGGATGGGCTTCCATGTAATCGCGACCCAGCTCGTGCAGACGCTGCCAGCTCACCACACGATCACCGTGCGCGGCGGCTTCATCGGCGGGGCGATCATCGTCGATGAGCACGATGTGGTGCACCTGGGAATCCAGTTCGGACTGGTCGGTGACCTTCTTGAGCTGACGCCAGTTCTCAGCCACCATGATCACCGAATCGGAATCACGCAGGATGAACAATTCATCGTCGGGCTGGGTGTTGGGATACACGGTGGTGGTGGCTGCAGCGGCGCAGGCGATGCCCAGATCGGCCAGGATCCATTCGATCCGCGTCATCGCGGCAATGGCAATTCGTTGCTCGGGCTCGATGCCCAGGGCTAGGAAACCTGCAGTGATCTCGTCAACCTCATGGCCAACCTGCGACCAGGTGAGGTCCTTCCACACCTCCGGCTCACGATGCTGGGGCACCAGATAGGCCACACCATGCGGGTCCTTGGCAACACGGGCCCGGAACGAGGCGGGGTAACTGGGCAGGCACGCGTTGAGGATTTCCTCACGAGTGGCCTTGACTGAGGCGCTGGTCATCACTTCACCTTTCACAAGCCTGACAGACCCAGCGATCCTATCGGCGCTGGCCAGCCGACGCAGCGCTCGGGGGCTGCCCGGCGCGCCAACCGGCAACTATTTTGCCTTGTCGGCTCACTTAATCTCTGCGAGAAATATGGCCACCCATTGTCAGGGATTGTCAGACCCTTCCTCTACACTTCGCAATATGCCCGGTAACGACAATCCTCCGTGGCTGACCAGCGAGCAACAACAGATCTGGCGCGCGAGTTTGGCCGGTGTCGCCCATATTCTCGACCACCTGAATAACTCGCTGGGTGGCTATGGACTAGATCTCAACGAATATGAAATTCTCGTGACCCTTTCCGAGTCACCCAACCATCGACTTCGCATGTCCGAATTGGCCACCGGTGTGCAGCAATCCCGGTCACGGCTCACCCACACCGCCAAACGGATGGAGGACCAGGGCCTGCTGGAACGCTGCCGTGCCAATGACGACGGCCGCGGCGTGGTGGCACAGCTCACCGACAAGGGCATGGCTCTTCTCGTGCGCGCCGCCCCCGATCATGTGCGATCGGTGCGCGAGATACTCATAGACGTTGCCGATCCCGCCGACCTGCGTGCACTGGGACGCATCATGGGGGCAGTGGCCGAAGTGGCAGACTGAGCGACGTGAGTGCGCCAGTCAAGTCCTTGCCCAATGATGAGCTGTCCGACCGCGTTGCGGCCATGCGCCGTGAACTTGGACATGACGACTGTCTTGACGATTCCACGCTGACCAGAGCCCTGTATTCCACCGACGCGTCCGTCTATCGCGTCGTGCCCTCGGTGGTGGCAACACCCGCCGATGCCGATCAGCTGCGCCATGTGGTGCACGCCGCTCTGGAAGCCGGAATCCCGATCACAGGACGCGGCGCCGGAACGAGCTGCGCAGGCAACGCCGTGGGCACCGGAATCGTGGTGGACATGCGCCGCCACATGAACAAGATCCTGTCGATCGACCCCGATGCCAAAACTGCCACCGTGCAGCCGGGCGTTGTGCAGGACGTGCTGCAGCAGGCAGCCAAGCCCTTCGGGTTGCGCTTCGGACCCGATCCCTCAACCAGCAGTCGCTGCACCATCGGCGGCATGATCGGCAACAATGCCTGCGGCCCCCGGGCTCTTGGATATGGCCGCAGCGCCGACAACACCCTTGCCATGGATGTGATCACCGGATCGGGCCGCGAGCTGACGATCGGTTCGGGTGAATCCACTGCATTCGCAGAACTCAACGCGCTGGTCGAGGCAAATCTCGGCCTCATCCGCACCGAATGCGGGCGCTTCACCCGCCAGGTGTCCGGCTATTCGATGGAGCACCTGCTGCCTGAGAACGGCCGCAATCTGGCACGCTTCATGTCCGGCACCGAGGGCACCCTGGCCCTCATGTCACAGGCGACCGTGCGCCTCGTTGCCGACGCACCCCACAAGATCATGGTGGCGCTCGGCTATCCGACGATGGTCGATGCCGGCGCTGCAACGCCCAAGATCCTCGAATTCGGCCCCACCGCTGTGGAGGGGATGGACTCGCGTCTCGCCGATCTGGTCTCCAGCCGCCTGGGGCCCTCAGCGGTGCCGCCGCTGCCCCGCGGCAAGGGCTGGGCTTTCGTCGAGCTCGTGGGTGACAACCCGGCTGAGCTTGCCGACCGGGGCAAGAAACTCACCACTGGCGCCGACGCCCTGGAGGGTTGGGTGATCGAAGACCAGGCACAGGCCAAGCGTCTGTGGGGCATCCGCTCCGATGCAGCCGGTCTTGCCGGAGTTGCCCTGGAAAATCCCGCCTATGCGGGCTGGGAGGACTCGGCAGTGCCTCCGGCCGAGTTGGGTTCGTATCTGGCTGACTTCGAAAAGCTGTTGGTGGAGCACGGACTGCACGGACTCCCCTACGGCCACTTCGGCGACGGCTGCCTGCACTGCCGCATTGATTTCCCCTTCGAAACACCCGGTGGCACGCAGCGTTACCACGACTTCATGATCGCGGCCGGCAAGCTGGTGGCCAGCCACGGTGGCTCGATGTCGGGTGAGCATGGCGACGGACGGGCGCGCAGCGAGCTGCTTCCACTGATGTATTCCGACGAGATGATCAAGGTGTTCGCAGCCGTCAAGCAGATCTTCGATCCCGGGAATCTGCTCAACCCCGGTGTCATCGTTGATCCTCGTCCGACCGCTGTCGATGTGCGTGTGGCAGCCACAATCGACGCACCCCTGCGACTGTCGGATCCACTCTTCACCCGCCATGTGCACCAGTGCACCGGCGTGGGCAAGTGCCTTGCCAACAACACCCCAGGTGGCGGGGTCATGTGCCCCAGCTACCAGGCCACCGGCAACGAGAAGGACTCCACCCGCGGCCGCTCACGCGCGCTGCAGGAAATGATCAATGGTGGCCTCATCGACGGCGGATGGCGCAGCCCCGAGGTGGCGCAAGCCCTGGACTTCTGCCTGGCCTGCAAGGGCTGCCGTCGCGAGTGCCCAACGGGCATCGACATGGCGGCATACAAGTCCCGTGTGCTCTACGAACGTTTCAAGCATCGTCTGCGCCCGATGTCGCATTACGCGATGGGGCATCTGCCCACCTGGGGACGACTTGTGACCATGCTGCATGTCGGAGCGCTGGGCAATCTGTTCACCCAGACCCCCGGATTGCGCAATGTGGTGAAGGCCCTTGCCGGGGTTGACCAACGCCGACCCATGCCGAAATTCCGCAAGGGATCATCGGCACGTCGAGATGCTGCTCGTGAGGTGAGCCGGCGCAAGCCGCAGGGCAAGCCGGTGGCCATCTGGGTGGACTCGTTCAGCGATGCCTTCGAGGGCGATCAGATGCTTGGCCTGGTGGCAACGCTGATTTCTGCGGGATACCAGCCCAAGGTGATCGAACAGAACGCCTGCTGCGGACTCACGTGGATCACCACCGGACAGTTGGACGGCGCCAAGGCCCATCTGCGCAATGCCCTGGATGTGCTCCATCCGATCGCCGCCGCTGGCATTCCCATTGTTGGCATGGAGCCCAGTTGCATGGCGGTGTGGCGTTCCGACGCCGGCGAGCTGTTGGAAGATGACGCGCGTGTTCCAGTGGTCGCCAAGGCCACTCACACGCTTGCCGAGTTGCTCGGTGAAACCGAAGGCTGGAATCCGCCGGATCTCTCGGGCCACACCATCGTTGCCCAGCCCCACTGTCACCAGGCCTCTGTGCTCGGTTGGGCTGCCGATCGTGAGCTGCTTGAACGCACCGGCGCAAAAGTGGTGACCGTTGGTGGCTGCTGTGGTCTGGCCGGGAACTTCGGCGTCGAGCGTGGTCACTACGAGGTGAGCGTCAAGGTGGCCGAACATGATCTGCTGCCCGCGATTGATGCAGCCGGCCCCGATGCCATCCTGCTTGCCGACGGATTCAGCTGCCGCAAGCAGATCAAAGACCTGCGCGAACGCCCTGCGCTGACCCTTGGTGAGCTCATCGCCACGCATCTGTAGGGCACAGGCATCGGTTTCACGCATCCCACGCTGATATTGGTTTCGCGCTCCCCCGCACAAATATTGGATCGCGCGTCCCGCGCAGGGGAATCGGGTGCGCAGGAGATCAGGGGCGCGCGTGCCGCGCCAGTAGATGCTCGACGTCGGGATCGCCACCACGGAAGCGGCGATATGCCTCAGTCACATCAACCGAACCGCCCGGGGCAAGCACCTCCCGGCGGAAGCACTCACCCGTCTCGCGGTTGAGGCCACCATGCTCGTCGAACCATGCGCTGGCATCGGCGTCGAACACCTCCGTCCACAGATAGGCGTAATAGGCGGCGTCATAACCCGTTGTCCAGATATGGCTGAAATAGCGTGTGCGATAGCGCGGTGGCACCAGCGGAAAAGCGACATTCCGCGCGACAAGCGCTCGTTGTTCAAAATCATCAATACCAGCAGGATCGCTGGGCAAGTCTTTTGCAGCAGCGGTGTGCCAGGCCTGGTCCAATGACATTGCAGCGGCCAATTCCAGATCATCAAATCCCGGCGATGTGGGATCGGTGGCCACCAGCGCCGCCTGCAAACCTGCGGGCATCGGCTCATCGGTGCGCCAATGCCTGGCATAGCCGGCGAGCAGCTGGGGATCGCGGGCCCAGCGTTCGTCCACCTGGCTGGGAAACTCTACGAAATCGGTGGGCGTGTTGGTGCCCGACATGGACGGATAGCGGGAGTCGGCGAACAGCGCATGCAGGCAGTGCCCGAACTCGTGGAAGCAGGTGATCACCTGATCCCAGCTGAGCAGGGCAGGTTCGCCGGGTGCCGGGCGGGTGACATTGGTGTTCAGTGTGACCACCGGCAGCGAACCGGTGAGGCCGGCGGCACTGACAAGATCGGTCATCCAGGCACCACCCTGTTTGCTGGGGCGCGACCATGGGTCAACCATCAACAGGCCCAGCACGCTGCCATCAGCATCATGAACTTCGTAACTGCGCACATCGGCGGTGTATCCCGTCAAGTCAGTGCGTTGGTGCACGGTGATTCCGTAGAGCCTGTTGGCAGCTTCGAAGACGCCCTTCGACATCACGCGGTCGAACTCCAGATAGGGGCGCAGGGCCTCATCGTCCAGAGCCTTGCCGGCACGCTCACGGGCAGCCATCCATGCCCAGTCCCAGGCTGCGAACTCGTGGTCGGGATCGAGTTCGGAACAGGCCAGGCGATAGTGCGCGGAACTCTGGTCGGCAAGGTCTCGGGCCTGCCCACCGAAGCGATCGAGCAATCCACGGATCGCCTCAACTGTGCCTGCGCAGCCACCATCGGCCACATAGGCAGCATGGCTCCGGTAGCCGAGCAGCTGTGCCCGCCGGGCGCGCAGCGCAGAGAGCTGTACAACCAATGTGCCGGTTTCATGCAGTGTGCCGCTTTCATCCCCGCCGCCGGCGCCACGACCAATTGATGCCTCGAAGACGCGTCGCCGCACCTCGGAACGGTCCAACACTGCGAGCCAGTCCTGGGTGGTGGTGTTGACCAACTCGAGCAACCAGCCATCACGTCCCCGCTGCTCAGCTGCTCTGCGGGCCTCTGATTTCTGCTGCCCACTGAGACCCTGCAGCTCATCAGCATCGGTGATGTGCACGGCTGCCTCATTGCGTCCGGCCACCACCCGCTGCCCGAACTGGGCTTCCAACTCGGCAATACGCGTATTGAGTTTCCTGAGCTCACTCTGCTCAGCGCGGGGCAGGGCAACACCTGAACGCCGGAAGCCATGCAAGATCTCGTGGAGCCACCAGCGAGCTTGATCGTCTGCCGGTTCAATTCCCGCCATCACGGCATCAGACAGGTCCTTCACCCGGGCGTAGAGGCCAGCATCAAGCATGATCGCGTCGTTGTGGGCAGCCAGCTCGCCGGCAAGTTGTTGCGCCACGGCGTCGAGCTGGGGACTGGTGTCGGCATCCAGGACGGTGAAGAAGGCCTGGCTTGCACGTGACAGTGGCAGGGCAGCGCGTTCCCAGGCATCGATGGTGTTGGCGACGGTGGGTGGCTCCGGGTTCTCAGCCACCAGGTGCAGACCGCTCAGTTCATCGGCCGTGGCATGGCGAATGATCGATTCGTAGTCGTCGGCTCCCAGGAGAGAAAAATCGGGGAGTTCGAACTCAGCTTGCAGCGGCATGATGACAGTCACCCATCCATCAAACACCCCTGCCGTTCTGCGGTGGAAACAGTTTTGGGGTGTCAGTGTTGGTGAGGGTGCTCCACCCAAAATCTGTTGGACGTCTAGAATGTCGCCATGCCCACTCTGGGCCTGACTGAGGCCATCCGCACCATGCCCGACGGCACTGTGAAGCAAGTGAATCCGCTCTCGGGGGTGGAGGTGTGGACGGTGCCCGGACGCAGCAACCGTCCCCTCGACACACCCGAGCCCGATGTCACTCCCCTGGCCCCCGACGACCCGACACATGCCTGCGCATTCTGTTGGGGCCGCATTATGGAGACCCCGCCCGAGAAGGCCCGGCGGGTGCATCGCAATGGTCGCTGGGAGACGCTGTCGGGTCTGCTTCCCGGCGAGTTGGACGACACGGAAGCCGAGTTCCGCCGGATTCCCAATCTCTTCGAAATCGTCGGTTACCCCTATTGGGTGGCCAATTATGACTACAAGGCCTCATCGGCCGCCATCGCCCACCACCAGGCCTATTGCGCCGATCCTGCAGGGCGGGAACATCTGTTGGCCATCAGCCGCACCAAGCTGGCCGCGAGCGGGTTGGCGCCGGCCGAGGTGAACGCCACACCCGACGAGCAATTGCTTGATGACGCGCTCGGCATGTTCGCCGGTGGCCACGATGTGATTGTTGCCAGACGACATTTTCTCGACGGCGCCACCGAATCCGGCCAGCTCGCGGGTTCGGGCTCATTGACGCCCGAGGAACACGCTGAATACATGCGCTTCACGGTTGATGCGATGGCTGATCTCTATCGCCAGAACCACTACGCCCGCTATGTGGCCGTGTTCCAGAACTGGCTGCGCCCGGCGGGGGCCTCGTTCGATCATCTGCACAAGCAATTGGTGACGATCGACCAGCACGGCACCCAGGCCGCAGGTGAGATCGACCGGCTGCGTGCCAATCCCAATATCTACAACGATCTGGAACTCGGCACGGCCATCCAGCACAATCTGGTGATCGCCGAGAACCATCACGCCCTGGTCTATGCAGGCTTCGGACATCGCTATCCGACGCTCGAGATCTATTCAAAGTCGCCCACCTGCGAGCCGTGGAAACAGACGGCCGAGGAGATCAACGACATGTCAGATCTGGTGCATGCCTGTCACGCCGCCACCGGCGCCGAAGTGCCTTCCAATGAGGAATGGCACCACCGGGCACCCGATATGGACGTGCCGATGCCTTGGCACATCAATCTGAAGTGGCGGGTGTCCACAGTGGCCGGCTTCGAGGGCGGCACCAAGATTTATCTCAACACCATCGACCCATGGAATCTGCGTGACCGGGTGGTGCCACGTCTGCACGCACTGCGCAAGGCCGGGCAGCTGGCACCCGATGTCAAGCTCGACATCGAGTGCCCCGCCCAGTACAACTCGCTGCTCTACAACCCACTGCTCGGCAACCACGACGCCGACGAGCGACTGGACTAGGCCGAGCGCCGGCCTAAACCGCGCGGGCCTGACCCGCCTTGGCGTCAACCTCAATCATCTGTCCGTCGGCGAACTTCGAAGCATCGGAGTAGCCGAGCAACATCGAGATGCCACGCGACCTGGCAATGATGGCTCCGTGGCCGGTATCGCCACCCTGCAGGGTGATAATTGCTTTGCAGCGGTCGGTGTCCACCTGGGCAGCCGTGAGCGCATCGAGCTCGGTGAGCACCCAGATGCCCTCGGGCACGTCGAGACTGGCGCGCCAGGGCTCATCTGCCAAGGAGAACAGCAGCAGACGATGAAGTGAACGCAGATCCTGCGCCCGCTCACGCAGATAGGGGTCACCGATCCGCTCGAAGCGTTGGGTCAGCGTGTCCATCGATTCGCTGACTGCCTCAACTGCCGTCTTGCCCGACTCGATGGCATTGTCCACGGCCCCGGTGAGGCTCGGATCAGCAAGCATCGCCTTCTGGGCCTCGAAAATTGCGCCGTTGGAGCCAGCCGCATATTCATCGAGCATGTCGGTCACCTGACGAAGCGCCTGCTCGAAACGAGCATGCTCATGGCCTTCGACACCGGGATGGTAATTGCTCACATCAGGCTCCTGACGAATGACGCGCACCCGCCCACGGATGGGCTGCTCATCACTGGCAGGCGCTGCAGGAGCGCTGCCGGTTTCGTCCAGACCGGAGGCAAGCACCCGGTCGATCTGCTCACGGGCCTTGGATGCCCACTTGCCAGTTGCCTGCAGACGCATCACCTGACCTTGACGCAGCCCCAATGACGCCAACGAGGTGACGGAATGGATGTCAACCGGACCGGCACCCGTGGTGACATTCGTCACCATCACCTGGGCATCGAGTTGCCCCACCGCACCGGCCAGATTGGCTGCCGGACGGGCATGGAGACCATGGGCATTGGTCAAGGTGTGTTCCCACACGATTCCGGTGGCGGAATCCCCGGTGGGACGTCGCTTCGGCTTGGCTGCAGGGCTCGCGGAACCGTCAACCTGCTCGATCTTAGCGTTGAGACCTGCACGGGCCTCGGCACCAACCTGCTCGATGGGCGCTCCCCCACTGGCCGTCACCACCGCCGCAACCAGCCCCTCGACCAGGGCGGCCGAGGAGATGGTGACGCGGGAAGCCAGTTTCGGATCGATGAGTTCCAAAGCCATCTGGGCGCTCAGCACGGCCGATCCGAGATCAACCATGACCAGCACGCCCTCGCAATCGGCCAGTTCCTCGATCGCAGCTGCCACCGCTGTGGCATCGGTGCCGAGTTCACCGCCCTCAAGGCCGGCAGCAATGCGGATTGGTGGGCGCCGTTCGGACGCGACCATCTGCTCAGCGAGCGCCACCGCTGCTTGCGCGAGCTGGCGACTGTGGGAGACAACGAGAAGACCGATCATGGCTTCCTCCTATATCGGTTTGGATGTGCTCAGGTCAGAGTTGCTGTCGCGGATTCGAGCAGCATGGTTGTGCTGGCGGCACCCGGATCGAGGTGCCCCACCGAGCGCTCTCCCAGATAGGAGGCACGGCCTTGACGGGCAACCAAGTCGATGGTCGAATCACGACCCTGCCTCGCCGCCTCCGCAGCCGAGGGCAGGGCCTGCGCCAGGGCAATGTGGTCGGCTGCGCTGGTCTCCAGACTTTCCACTGCCGGGGTCAGGGCATCGACCATGGTCTTGTCACCCACGGCTGATTTTCCGCGGGCGGCAAGCCCATCGAGTCCGGCGCGCAAACCGGCAGCGAAGCCGGCAGTGTCCAGTGGTGCATCGGCCGGTATGGCGCCGGCCATCCGCAGGAACAGAGTGCCGTAGAGCGGACCAGCCGCTCCACCCACGGTGCTGACCAGTGTCATGCCCACCTTCTTGAGATAGGCCGGGGCATCGCCGAACTGCGAAACGTCCAGAGCTGCGACTGCCTTCATGCCGCGCTCCATGTTGAAGCCGTGGTCGGCATCACCGATTTCACGATCCAGATCGGTGAGCTCCTGCGAATGCTCACCGATGGTGCTGGCGTAATTGGCCAGCCAAGCAGCCACAGCCGCGCATGTCGCCTGCGACATCAGATGCCCCACCGCAGTCCGGGGGTGTTCACTGGTGCATCCCACAGTTCGGTGAGCTGGTCATCAGCCTTGAGCAGGGTCAGTGAGCAGCCGGCCATGTCAAGCGAGGTGATGTAATTTCCCACCAGATTGCGCACCACCGTGATGCCCTTTGCAGCCAGCAGTGGCTCGATCTCGCCATACATCAGGTAGAGCTCGATGAGTGGCGTGGCGCCCATGCCATTGACCATGGCAATAACCGGACCGGTGAAATCAAGGTCGGCCAATACTGGCTCCACCAGCTCAGCAGCAACCTGCGCCGCAGTGCCCATTTTCACGCGTTTGCGACCCGGCTCACCATGAATGCCGATGCCCAATTCCATCTCGTCATCGGCCAGGTCGAAGCTGGGCTTTCCGGCAGCCGGCACGGTGCAGGGCGTCAGGGCGCAACCATATGACCGCCCTTGGGCAATGACCTGCTCAGCGATCGCCTTGACGCCGGCCAGATCGTCACCGCGCTCGGCTGCGGCACCCACGATCTTCTCCAGCAGCACGGTGAGGCCCACTCCTCGGCGCCCTGCCGTGTAGAGGGAGTCCTCGACTGCCACATCGTCGTTGACCACCACCGACTCCACGTCGATGCCGTCGGCCTGGCTGAGCTCGGCGGCCATGTCGAAGTTCATGACATCGCCGGTGTAGTTCTTCACGATCTGCAGCACGCCAGCCCCGGCGTCCACCTGCTTGACGGCCTCAGCCATCTGATCGGGAACCGGTGAGGTGAAGATCTCGCCGCAGCAGGCGGCATCCAACATGCCGGTGCCCACATAGCCCGAATGGAGCGGTTCGTGGCCGGAGCCACCACCGGAGATCACACCGACTTTGCCCTTTCGGGGCGCCTCGGCGCGATAAACGATCTTATTGTCAATGTCGACTCGCTGTTGGCCCGGATGGGCGGCAGCAACCCCCTTGAGGGAATCGGCCACCACATGCTCGGCATCATTGATGAGCTTTTTCATGATGCCAGTCTCGCAGGGGCCACAAGGGCGAACAACAGCAGGGGTCGACTAATTGGTGTCCAATCAGTCACGCGATATCTGCCGCTCAGTCACGCGTGAGTCGGCGATAACGGCTGGCATGAGGACGCGAAGCTTCCTCGCCGAGGCGCGCGATCTTGTTGGTTTCGTAGTCGGCAAAATTGCCCTCGAACCAGAACCACTGCGGGTCGTTCCCGTCTTCACCCTCGCCCTCCCAGGCAAGAATGTGGGTGGCCACGCGATCAAGGAACCAGCGATCGTGGCTGATGACCACAGCACAGCCCGGGAACTCCAGCAGGGCATCTTCCAGGCTCTGCAGGGTTTCAACATCGAGGTCATTGGTCGGCTCGTCGAGGAGCAGCATGTTGCCGCCCTGTTTGAGGGTGAGCGCCAGGTTCAGGCGATTGCGCTCGCCACCCGACAGAACGCCTGAAGGCTTCTGCTGATCGGGCCCCTTGAAACCGAATGCCGCCACATAGGCGCGGCTGGGCTCCTCGAAATTGCCCACCTTGATGTAATCCAGACCGTCGGACACGACTTCCCAGACGTTCTTGTCGGGGTCGATGCCTTCACGATTCTGATCGACATAGCTGATCTCGACGGTCTTTCCGACCTTGAGTTCGCCACTGTCGGGGGTTTCCTCGCCGACGATCATCTTGAACAGGGTGGACTTGCCCACGCCGTTCGGGCCGATCACACCGACAATGCCTGCGCGGGGCAGATCAAAGCTGAGCCCGTTGAACAGGATGCGCTCGTCGAAGGCCTTGTGCAGCTTGTTGGCCTCCAACACCTCGGCGCCGAGCCGCTTGCCCGGTGGAATGTTGATCTCGCCGGTGTCCAATTTGCGTGAACGCTCTGCCTCGGCAGCAAGCTCTTCGTAGCGGGCCAGGCGGGCCTTGTTCTTGGCCTGACGTGCCTTGGGGCTGGACCGCACCCATTCGAGTTCCTTGTCCAGAATCTTGGCGCGCTTGGCGTCCTTCTGGCCCTCAACCTGCAAACGCTTGCGCTTGGTCTCCAAATAGGTGGAGTAGTTGCCCTCATAGGGGAAGAGACGGCCACGGTCGATCTCACAGATCCAGGTGACCACATTGTCGAGGAAATAACGATCGTGGGTGATGCAGAGCACGGCGCCCGGATAATTCTTGAGATGGGCCTCGAGCCAGTTCACCGATACGGCGTCCAAATGATTGGTAGGCTCGTCGAGGAGCAGCAGATCGGGCTGCTCGAGCAGAAGCTTGCACAGGGCAACGCGTCGACGCTCACCGCCCGAGAGCACATTCACCGGGGTGTCCGGCGGCGGGCACTGCAGGGCATCCATGGCCTGCTGCAGCTGGGAGTCCACATCCCAGGCGTTCTTGGCATCAAGCTGTTCCTGCAATTCGCCCATCTCGGCAAGCAGCTTGTCGAAGTCGGCATCCGGCTCGCCCATCTGGGCCGAGATGTCGTTGTAACGGGCGAGCATGGCCTTCACCTCGCCGACGGCTTCTTCCACATTTTCCAGAACGGTCTTGTCCTCGGTGAGCGGCGGCTCCTGCTGCAACAGACCGACGGTGGCGTCCTTGGCCAGATAGGCCTCGCCATTGTTGATCTGCTCGAGACCAGCCATGACCTTGAGCAGCGTTGATTTTCCGGCACCGTTCGGACCCACGACACCGATCTTGGCGTCGGGATAGAACGACAGGGTCACGCCGTCGAGAATGACCTTCTCACCAACGGTCTTGCGGACGTCGTGCATCTGATAGATGAATTCAGCCATGTGGGCGCGTGATTCCTTCGCTCGTGTGTCAGATCTGTGGGCGGCGACCCAAGGTTTACCCGGACATTTCCGCGTGGTCCGGGAACTGCGGACGAACAGTTGCAGAACCGGATGGTGCAGATGTGCCGGCGGGTGTCGGCGCCGTCGCCTTCCAGTATGCCAGCGCCGACAGAGCAGGTCATTTCCACAAGCTCCGGCCCGCCCCGGAGCCGTATCGAAGCGGCCACTTCACGCCGCCACCACATCAGACCGCGGCAGCCACCTGCTCATCGAGATCGTCGATCCGGTCGGATGACTCGCATGCCTCCACCTCGTCAACTGTCTCTTCAGCTGATCCGGCCAAGGGCGCGTCGTTCTCCGCCGTCGGAGTCGCCGGACCATGGGATGTGCGTTCATTACGAACAAAACTGCTGGTGCCCCGGGCCAGATCGTGCCCGATGGAGCGGGCCTCCAGCACCAATTTCTCGTGACGTTGCCCGTCCTGTCCCACCCAACGCCGGGCACGCAGACGGCCGACGACAAGCACCGGATCGCCCTTGTGGATGCTGGCCCGCACATTCTCGGCTGTTCGGTTGACTGCTTGCACTGTGAGCCACACCGTCTCGCCATCAGTCCATTCGCCCAGTCGTCTGATCCGTGGCGTGGCCGCCAACCGGAAGGATGCGAACGAATAGCCGTCACCCGCGGTGTAATCGATGTCGGTGCCAACATTGCCGGCCATGCTCAAGGTGGTGTCCATGATGAATCCCCGTTTCACAAGAGTTGAGTAATAACGGGAGTGTGGGTGCCATTGGGCCCGGCATACC
>CAXYYR010000018.1:0-28259 GCA_964293265.1 uncultured Propionibacterium sp. | reverse complement strand
TGCAGTGTTTGGAAGTTCAGTACTTGGGGAACTGGGTGAGCACGATGAGCACGCCCTTGCCCGACTTGGGATGCATGAAGTAGATGGGGTTACCGCCGGTGCCGAGCTTGGGCTCGTCGTACAGCAGCGTGACGCCGCGCTCACGCAGGGTGGCGCTGACGGCATCGATGTCGTCAACACGCCATGCCATGTGATGCAGTCCGGCGCGGCCGTTGTTCTTGGCGTGCCACTTGCCAACGGTGGAGTCCTCCTTGAGGGGAGCCAGGACCTGAACCTGAGTCATGTGCTCGGTGAGCTTGCCGGCAGGCGCCATCATGATTTCGACGACACCCTGCTCGGGGTTCTCCTCGCGGTGGATCTCGTGCCAGCCAAAGGTCTCCTGGTAATACTTGGAGGCTTCGTCTGCATCGGGGCAGGCGTAGGCAACGTGGTCAATACAGATGAAAAGATCCTCATTACTCATGGGGCCATCATCCCACAATCACCGGATCAACCGAATCACCGGATCAATAAAGCGCAGCCCCGAGAGCCCGCCGAGCATTGAGCAATTGCGGATCAGTCTGATCCATCGTCTCGAAGAGTTCCAAGATGCGAGTACGCACGGCCTCGCGTTGATCACCAGCGGTGGTGCGCACCAGGTTGATGAGGCGGTCGAAGGCTTCAGCAGCCCGTCCGGCAATCATGTCGACATCGGCTGCCTTCATGGCAGCATCGACGTCAGTGGGATCGGAAAGGGCGTCAGCATGGGCTGTCTCTGGGTCCAGGGCGCCAGCACGAGCCATGAGACGCGCGGTTGCCTGACCGGCAGCAGCCTCATGGTCCTTGGGATTGGCCTTGAGCAATGCGCCGAATTCGATGGCCGCCTGTTCATAGTCCTCGGCCTCCATCGCCTCATGGGCGGCATTGAACCGCGGATCGGGCCCGGCATCCGGACGCGAGACGGGAGTGACATGGCCGGCAACGCCATTGGCCACTGCAGAAGCCAATACCTGCTCCAGCACACCGCGCACCTGTGTCTCGTCGGCAGTTCCCTGGAACAACGGAAGAGCCTGCCCGGCGAGCAGGGCCAGAACGGTGGGTATGGCGGTCACCTGGAGGGCCTGGGCGATGCGCTGCTGGGAATCCACATCGACCACGGCCAACAGCCAACGTCCGGCAGCTTCGTCGGAAAGGCGGGTGAGCAGGCCACGCAGTTGCGTGCTGCCGGGATCATTGGCTGACAGCAGGGCAAGGATCACCGGATAGTTGACCGATTGCTGAATCACATCGTTGAGCTCGGCTTCGGTCACCTCCACCGTGTAACTGCCGGACGATGCGGGTGCGCCGTTCGGTGTGGGAGCTGGCTGCGCTGCAATCCTTGACAGATCAATGGTGCCCGGACGGGAGAAATCAGCATTGGATCCGGAACCGGGCTGGCCCGAGGCAGGTACGGGGGCCGAGTGCTGGCCCGGGGCGTGCTGTGGCGTGAGAGGTTGACTCATGGTGTCCATTCTTCCACTGCAGCAATGTGGGCCCCGCCAGCGCGCCCACGGGCCAACTGCGCCATGATGGAGTCATGGCAGATCCACGCGCCGGCCAACCGGCTCAGCCCTCTGATCTCATCGATGTCGATGCCCTGATTGCGGCCTATTACGATCAACGGCCCGATCCTGACAACCCTGATGAACAGGTTGTCTTCGGCACCTCGGGACACCGGGGATCAGCCTTCGATCGCGCATTCAATGAGGCACACATTGCGGCCATCACTGCGGCAATCGTCGAATACCGCAGTGCCCAGGGCACAACGGGTCCGATCTATCTGGCCAAGGACACCCACGGGCTCTCATTGCCTGCCTGGAAGACCGCCATCGAGGTGCTGGTGGCAGCCGGCATTCATGTGTTGGCAGAGGCCGAGGATGAGTTCACGCCCACCCCGGCCCTGTCCCGCGCCGTGATCATGCACAACCGCGGCCGCAGCCACGACCTTGCCGATGGCATCGTGGTGACGCCTTCGCACAATCCACCGCGTGACGGCGGATTCAAGTACAACCCGCCCAATGGTGGCCCCGCCGACACAGATGCAACATCGTGGATTGCCGCGCGCGCCAATGAGCTGCTCAGAGCCCCGGAGAAGATCGTCCGCACCCGCTATGAACAGGCCCGGGGGAGTGTGGAGCACTTCGATTACCGCAGCCGATATTGCGAGGACCTGCGCAATGTGGTGGACATCGACGCGATCAATGCGTCAGGCTTGCGCATCGGCGCCGATCCACTGGGTGGGGCCTCAGCGCAGTACTGGGAATACATTTCCGAGCACATGCTGCCCTCGCTCACCGTGGTGAACAAGGTCATCGACCCCACGTGGTATTTCATGACCCTGGACACCGACGGCAAGATCAGGATGGATTGCTCATCACCGGATGCCATGGCCTCGCTCGTTGCCAAGCGTCGGGACTATGACATCGCAACAGGCAATGATGCCGACTCGGATCGCCACGGAATCGTCACCCCAGACGGTGGATTGATGAATCCCAACCACTATTTGACGGTGGCGATCCAGTATCTGTTCGCCCATCGTGACGGCTGGGCCCCGAACACTGCAGTGGGCAAGACCTTGGTCTCCAGCACGATGATCGACAATGTTGCGCATCTTTTGGGGCGCACACTCGTGGAGACCCCCGTTGGTTTCAAATGGTTCGTTCCGGGTCTGATCACCGGTGAGCTGGGCTTCGGGGGCGAGGAATCAGCCGGGGCATCATTCCTGGAGCTGGACGGAAAGACCTGGACCACCGACAAGGACGGCCTGATCATGGATCTTCTTGCCGCCGAGATCACCGCACGCACGGGCAGGAGTCCCAGCGAGCACTATCGCGATCTTGAGGCCCAATTCGGGCAGTACTTCTATGCACGCATCGATTCACCTGCTGATCGCGCGCAGAAGGTGCGGCTGAAGTCCTTGGCACCTGCCGATGTTGCCGCACACGAGTTGGCCGGCGACCCCATCACCGGCATCCTCACCGAGGCGCCCGGCAATGGTGCACCGATAGGTGGCGTCAAGGTGACCACCGAGAACGGCTGGTTTGCTGCGCGGCCATCCGGCACCGAGGACAAGTACAAGATCTATGCGGAGAGCTATCGCAGCGCCGAACACCTGACCCGGGTGCAGGAGGCGGCGCGCACCGTGGTGGATGAGGCCCTCGCCTCCTAGACCCGGCAACGGGGCCATGTGGGTGAGGCCGACGCGTTCACTGTGTGGTCTCGGGCCTCAGTCCACAGGGTTTTGGTCCACTGGGTTTCCGGCTTCGGTGTAGACCGGCGGGTGTCCCTGCAGGATGAGGGCCAGGCGTCGCGCGGAAAGTGGCGTCACCCGGGCGGGGATTTCTTCGGGTGCAACCCAGTGGTAGCTGCGGATCTCCACTTCCGGACGCTCGAACGATGTCACCGCGCCAGAGGGAATGCGGCCACCATCGAAGATGAACTCCACGGCATCGCCCCAGCCCAGATAGGGCGGCATCCAGTCCGCCACAAGCGGCTCACCCAGGGTGATGCTCACCCCTAGTTCCTCGGTCAGCTCCCGTTCGGCGCCAAGTCGGGGTGACTCATCTGCCTCGACAATTCCCCCAGGCAGTTCCCAGTCGTCCTTGTAGGTGGTTTCCACCATGAGGACGCGACCCTGTTCATCCCGGATGAGCACGTGGCCGATCACCCGATGGGTGGCCAGGACACTGTCCATGACCGCTGTGAAAGCTGCCGCGCCCCCGACCGGATCACCTGCAAGTCGCGCATAGAGCAAGGCATCATGCCAGCTGCCATCGGAAAACCTGAGGGCCTGGCGTCTGCGTCCCTCCCGACGAAAACCTGCTTGGTGCAGGGCCCGCATGGCAATGAGATCGTCATCGGTGATGCTTGCCTCAACCCGGTGCAGCCCGGCGCCTGTGAGGCCATCGTCGGCTGCTCTGATCACCGCTCGATCGAGTGTGACCTGATCGACAGTGCCCTGCCAATGCAGGGTGCCGATCTGGCCGTCGATCACCACATTGTCCTTGAACACGTCCGCCTGCTTACCCTGAACCTCATCCACTGTGCGCCTGCTTCCTGAATCCCCACCATTGTGCCTGCTGGCGGGGACTGACATTGCTCAGCGCGTGGGTGTGGGGTCGAATCGCATCCACACCCCGGCCATGGGAGGCACGGAGATGATCAACTCGGCTTGATCGGTGCCGGGTATCTGCGCAGCGGTGCGCGTGCCATTGATGAAGGCGCCGGTGCCATCCCATTGGGTCTGATCGGTGTTGAGGATCTCGGTCCAGCTGCCTGCCTCGGGAACGCGCAGGCCATATTCGGGATAGGGGTCGGGTGAGAAATTGGCGATGCAGGCAACGATGCCGCCCCGGCTGTCCGAACGCAGCCAGCTGAAGGTGTTGGCCCGCCAGTCGTTGTCATTGATCCACTGGAAGCCTGCAGGATCGCTGTCGAGCTCGAACAGGGCAGGGGTGGCAGCCTGGACAAGATTGAGCTCGCGCATCATATTGCGCAGCCCTCGATGCCATTGCAGGGAATCGACCCACCATTCGAGTCCCACTGCCTCATTCCATTCGGACCGCTGTCCGAACTCCTGACCCATGAACAAGAGCTGTTTGCCCGGGAAGGCCCACATGAACGAATAGAAACTGCGCAGACTGGCAAATTTTCGCCAGTCATCCTGGGGCACCTTGTCAACCATTGAGCCCTTGCCGTGCACCACCTCATCGTGGCTGATCGGCAGGATGTAGTTCTCGGAATAGGCATAGACCATCGCGAAGGTCATCTCATTGTGGTGATATTGGCGATAGACCGGATCGAGCTTGAGATATTCGAGCGAGTCATTCATCCAGCCCATGTTCCATTTGAAGCCGAAACCCAGCCCTCCGGTGTCCACCGGGGCGCTCACCTGGGGAAAGCTGGTTGACTCCTCGGCGATCATCATGACGCCGGGCTCCCGCTGATACAGATGTGCATTGATGTAGCGCAGCAGATCGATGGCCTCGAGATTTTCCCGTCCGCCGTATTTGTTGGGCAGCCATTCACCCTCTGAGCGTGAATAGTCGAGATAGAGCATCGAGGCGACTGCATCGACGCGCAGGGCATCGATATGGAATTGGCTCACCCAGTACAGGGCATTGGAGACCAGAAAACTCTTCACCTCGTTGCGTCCGTAGTTGAACACATAGGTGCCCCAGTCTGGCTGTTCGCCCTGGCGGGGGTCGGCATGCTCGAACAGCGCCGTGCCGTCGAACCGCCCCAGCGCCCAGTCGTCCTTGGGAAAATGGCCCGGCACCCAGTCGAGAATCACCCCGATGCCCGCCGCATGCAGGGCCTCGATGAGTATTTTCAGATCATCAGGATTTCCGTATCGGGAATCCACCGCGAAATAGCCGGTCACCTGATAACCCCAACTGGCCTCCAGCGGGTGGGCCATGATGGGCATGAGCTCCACATGGGTGTAGCCCATCCACTTCACATATTCGGGCAATTCCTTGGCCAATTGACGGTAGTCCAGACCCTTGCGCCAGCTGCCCACATGGAGCTCGTAGATGCTCATCTGGGAGTGATAGTGATCAGTGCCTGCCCGCCGCTGCAGCCATTCATCCTCGGAGCTTGCCCATTCATGGTCGGATTCGAAGACGATCGAGGCATTGGCTGGCGGCACTTCGGTGAATGCCGCGAAGGGATCGGCCTTCTCCTGCCAGCTGCCGTCAGCATGTTGGATCTTGAACTTGTAGGCGGTGCCGGCTCCGACGTTCTCCTTCCACAGGCCCCAGACGCCGGAGCCCGGGATCGGCGCCATGTCGTCGCCCTGCCACCAGTTGAACTCGCCCATCACCTGCACCCGACGGGCATTGGGGGCCCAGACGGCGAAGCGAGTGCCCCGCAGGTCTCCGCGCTCATCGTCATGGACGGTGACCAGATGTGCTCCCAGACGGCGCCATGCCTCGGTGTCACCGCCGTTGTGGAAGCCTTCAAGATCCGTTCCGCTGAGGTTTCCGAAGAAGTCATGCATGCTGGTTCCCTTCACCGTGGATACGGAATTCCTGATGTGGCCAGGCGGCAATCGTGGCCATGGGGATGTGCAACCAGTCCGGACGATTGCGGGCCTCGTAGACCACTTCGTAGACCGTCTTGTCGGCCATGTAGGCATCAAGGAAGCGCAGCTGGTCACCATGCCCCGAGATCTCCACATAGGCATCCAGGAAGGCCTGGCTGGCGGTAGCGAGCCAGCGTGTGCCGGTGTCATCGTCGGGAGCACTGTGGGCGCAGGCATAGGACAGTGAACGAAGAAGGCCTGCAACATCACGCCACACCGAGTCGGGATGCCTGCGCTCAGCCAGCGATTTGAGGGGCTCGCCCTCGAAATCGATGATCCGCCAGCCGGTGGACGTGAGCAGGGTCTGTCCGAGGTGGAAATCACCATGGACGCGCTGCGCCGGAAGCTGCCGACCGCGCAGGGAATCAAAACTTGCCGCCAATACACTCCGCCGACCAGCTAGCTCGGGCACCACATCAATCGCCTGGTCAAGCCGGGACGTCATGGTGTCCGCAATGTCGTCACCGGCCAGCATGACCGGTGAAAAAGCCTGGACCAACGCCAGATGCACATGCGCCAGTGCGCGTCCGATGCCGGCTGCCTGCGCGCTGAAATCAGAGCCGGCAGCCACTGCCTTCAACGCCAATGGCCAGCCCTCGCCCATACTCTGCAGCTGCTCCGAAATCATCAGCAGATCGGTCTGCGCGCGCTGCCCGGCGATGGTGCGGAAACGGCCTTCGACCCAGCCGTAGAGCTCATCGACATCACGCACCCGATAACGTCCCAGGGCCTCGTGCAGCTCGATGTCGATGTTGTGTCCCACTTCGAGACGCCGAAAGAACTTCACCAATGCCCGGTCGCCCAGGAAGACCGTGGAATTGGACTGCTCCCCACCGTATGGACGGGCGCTGAGATGCCTGCCAAGACGATCACCGCGGGGCAGTACCGCCGCCCAATTCCCATCGATCACATGTCGGCTGAGTGCGTTGATGAGTATCTGACCCGCCTCGGGATCGCGGGCTGCATCATGGGCAAAACCGAGCTCGGGATCGTCAGCCGGTCCGATCAGTGCTTCAGGCAGTGGCACGGGGCGATAACTGACCGGCAGGTGGTAATACTCGTGTGAACCATCGGGATAGGCAACGGTGATGATCTCACTGCGCACGCCCGGATGGTTCGCGTCAGGAGCGTGGTACCAATCCAGCTCCTCGATGCGGCGCGCAACACCATGCCGACCCTTGCCCGCGAACCAGCGTGCTGACTCCGCATGGTGCCAGCGTGGGTCATCATTCGGCGCGACCATCAGTGTGCCTCCCGGCTGAATGGCAGATTGCTCAAATCCAACCACGCGAAACCCCAGCCCGGCAGGGTGAGGTGGAATTCTCCATCATCGCCGATCGGGTCGAAACTCTGCGAGGTGAGCAGCGAGTGCGGGGTGACGCCCTCGTCGTCGGACAGATAGAGCAGAACATCCTGTTCATCGGGCGACAGATTGTTCAGGCACAACAATCGTTGGGCGCTGCTGGAGTCCGTGGCCTCGAGAATCCTCATGAAGCTGAGTACGGCATCATTCTGGCCACCCATGTCGATGAAGCTGCCGCGCCCGAAGACGGGGAATTGACGTCTGGTGGTGAGCATCGAGCGCATCCACACCAGCAGGGAGCCTGAATCGGTCATCTGATCGGCGACATTGACCTCACGTTGGCTGTGCGGCTTAGCCGGCAACGGCAGGAAGAACTTCTCCGGTGGGGCTTCCGAAAAACCAGCCGAGGGCTCGGCGGTCCACTGCATGGGTGTGCGCACACCATCACGGTCATTGAGCCAGATGTCATCACCCATACCGATCTCATCGCCGTAATAGAGCACGGGGGAGCCCGGCAGCGACAGCAGCATGGCATTCATCAACCGGATCTTGTCCGGGTCATTGCCCATCAGTGGGGCAAGTCGCCGCCTGATCCCCAGATTGAGTCTCATCCTGGGATCGGGCGCATAGGTGCGCCACATGTACTGCCGGTCATCCTCGGTGACCATCTCGAGTGTCAGCTCATCGTGGTTGCGCAGGAAGGTGGCCCATTGACAGCCCTCGGGAATCGGGGGAGTGGACGCCAGGATCGTGGTGATGGCCTCCCGGGTGTGACGTGCCATTCCCATGTACAACCGCGGCATCACCGGGAAGTGGAAAGCCATCTGGCATTCGTCCGCGTCACCGAAATATTCGACCACGTCATGGGGCCATTGGTTTGCCTCGCACAGCAGGATGCGGCCCGGGAATTCCTGATCGACCATCTGACGCACCTGTTTGAGGATGGCATGGGTGCCCGGCAGATTCTCGCAGTTGGTGCCGTCGGCCTCCACCAGATAGGGCACCGCATCGAGACGGAAGCCATCGACCCCGAAGCCCAGCCAGAAGCGCAGGGCATCGAGCATTTCGGCCATCACCTTGGGATTGTCGTAGTTGAGATCCGGCTGGTGTGCATAGAAGCGATGCCAGAAGTACTGTCCACGCACCGGGTCGAAACTCCAATTGGAACTCTCGGTGTCGACGAAGATGATGCGGGCATCGGAGTATTGGGTGGGGGAGTCCCGCCAGACATAAAAGTCACCGTAGGGGCCATCCGGATGACGACGTGATTCCTGGAACCAGGGGTGGAGATCGGAGGTGTGGTTCATCACGAAATCGATGATGATGCGGATGCCGCGGTCATGGGCCTTGTCAATGAAATCGCCGAATTCCTCCAGCGTGCCCAGATCGGGTGAGACCGCTCGGTAATCGGCAACGTCATAGCCACCATCCGTCAGGGGGGATGCAAAGAATGGTGGCAGCCACAGGCAGTCGACGCCGAGCCACTGCAAATAATCCAGATGGGACGTGAGCCCAGCCAGATCGCCGATGCCATCACCTGAGGCATCCGCGAAGGAGCGCACCATCACCTCGTAGAACACCGCGGTCTCGAACCACGAGCTGTCGTGTGGATCCACCGCGCCTGCGGGTTGGGTGAGGCTGAGTTTCATGGCCAGCTCAGCGGCTGCCTCACTGGCCTGGGCCGGAGTCCTGCGGGCATGCTCATCCAGGGTGGCGGGGTTCTGGTCCGAAATCACAGTGGTGGTCGACTCCCGTCAACAAGGGATGGATGTGGGCGTCCGGGTGGGAGGTCAAACCCACGTAACAGTCAGGATATGCGCAGGCTGTGCCGGCCAGAGGCGCACATAGTTGTCGGGTTTCCAGTCGAAGGATGCCCCGGTGAGCTCATCGTGCGCCACCAAGTGGGCATCGGATGGCACTCCAAGAGCCCCGAAATCGGTGTGCACGCTGCCCTCAACGGTGTTGTCGGGGTCGAGGTTCACCACCACAATGACCCGATCATCACCAGCTTGCTTGGCGAAAGCGAACAGAGAATCACTGGACGTGTCGAGCACCCAGCTGCGGTTCAGCTGCTGGAGCGCAGCGTGGGCATGCCGGACAGCATTGAGTCGTGTCACCAGCTCGTTGAGATTCGGTTGGGCGGTGAAGTCACGGGGCCGGTATTCATATTTTTCCGAGTCGAGGTATTCCTCGCTGTCGGGGCCGAGAGCAGCATGTTCGCACAGCTCGAAGCCCGAGTAGATGCCCCATGCAGGCGACATCGTTGCCGCCAGGATCACTCGGATGGCAAAGCTCGCCGGCTCGCCGGAGCGTGTGAAGCGTGGATTGATGTCGGGAGTGTTGGTGAAGAAATTCGGATGGAAGAAGGCCTGCGTCGTGCCGGACAGTTCACGCAGATAATCGCCGAGTTCGGACTTGCTGGTGCGCCACACGAAATAGCAATAGGACAGGTGGAATCCCACCTTGGCCAGGGCATGCATCATCTCGGGGCGGGTGAAGGCCTCGGCCTGCAGCAGCACCTCCGGATGCCGGCGGTGCAGTTCGGCGCACAGCCAGGCCCAGAAACTCACTGGTTTCGTGTGGGGATTGTCCACTCGGAAGATGGTGACACCATGGTCGATCCAGAACTCCATGAGGCGTAGCACTTCGTTGTAGATGCCCGCCGGATCATTGTCGAAGTTCAGCGGGTAGATGTCCTGATATTTCTTGGGCGGATTCTCGGCATAGGCGATGGATCCATCAGGGCGGGTGGTGAACCATTCCGGATGAGTCCGTGCCCAGGGGTGATCGGGGGAGGCCTGCAGGGCGAAATCCAGGGCCACCTCAAGACCCAGCTCATGGGCACGTGCCGTGAAGTGGTCGAAATCAGCCAGCGTGCCGAGCTCGGGATGCACGGCATCGTGGCCGCCCTCGGCCGAACCAATTGCCCATGGGGAGCCCGGGTCATCGGGTCCGGCGTCCAGAGTGTTGTTGGGCCCCTTGCGGAAACTGCGGCCGATGGGGTGGACAGGAGGGATGTAGGCAACATCGAAGCCGAGCTGGGCCACATGCTCCAACATCTTCTCGCTGGATTTCAGCGTCCCCGAGGTCCAGGAACCATCGTCATGGTGCACGGCGCCGATGGAGCGTGGGAAGAACTCGTACCAGGCAGTGAACAGTGCTGCCTGACGATGAACCACCAGGGGATAGTCGGCAGTCGGTGTGAGCAGCCGCCTGGGACACCAACTCACCATTGCCTGATGCAGGTCCTCGCGTGCCGCGACATCGGCAAGGACGGCGATCTCGTTGTCCGGGTCGAGATCGGCCATTGCCCGTTCCACAAGGGCAGCAGTGTGTTCCTCGCCGGCCCCGAGAGCTGTCTCACGGGCCTGGGACAGGAGCTGACGACCCAGGGCGCAGACAAGGGAAATGTCCTGGCGCACGCGGAATTTGATGGCGGCATCATGTCGCCAGCTTGCCCACCGATCGTCATAGGCCTCAATGCGGAAGCTGTAATCACCGGGCTCACCGACCGTGATCCAGCAGTGCCAGATGTCGAGACCCATGGGTTCGATCTGTGTCATCTCCCACTGACTGCGGTGACCGTGCGGATCGGTCACCACAACCGCTGCACCCACGGCGTCGTGCCCTTCGCGGAAGATGTTGGCGCGGATTTCCAGGTCGCCCCCGGCAACTGCCTTGGCCGGATAGTTGCCGCCCTCGATGACGGGGGAGACGTTGTGCACAGGAATACGTCCGAAACCCGGCGGGATCACCGGGGGCGCAGTCTCGACCCGAGGTGCTGCGGACGCAGATCTGGATTCGGCGTTGGCATTGCGCTGGGATCGCTTGCGTTGTGGGGCCACATGACCACGCTATCCAAGCCGGGAGCGCGAAGGGTCACCGGGGCGCAAAGCACGGCTATTGCCACCGCGCCGTCCCACCCGGGTTGTGTGCCCGTTAGCCTTGAGGACGTGCGAGCTATTCGACGATTCATAGTCCAGCCGGTTCTCCCCGAGCCCTTGTTGCCCTTGGCCGATCTGGCGCGCAATCTGCGCTGGTGGTGGCATCAGGACGCCCAGGACCTGTTTCAGGCAATCGATCCTGATCTGTGGGCAGAGACCGGACATGATCCACAGAAACTCATTTCCAGGACCTCCCGGGAACGATTGATGACCCTGGCCGGTGATCGTCGCTATCTGCGCCACCTGGAACTCGCCAAGGCAGATCTCGAGGATTATGTCGAGGGCGACCGCTGGTATCAGGGATATGCCGCCCGTCATCCCGAGGCGCCACGCGCAATCGGGTATTTCTCCGCGGAGTTCGGTGTCAGCTCGGTGCTTCCCCAGTATTCGGGTGGTCTGGGCGTACTTGCCGGTGACCATCTGAAGTCGGCATCCGATCTGGGTGTGCCGATCATCGGCGTCGGATTGCTCTACACCCACGGCTATTTCCGTCAGTCGCTCAATGTGGCGGGCTGGCAGCAGGAGCACTATCCGGTGCTCGATCCCAACGAGCTGCCGGTCAGGGCACTGCGTTCCGACAACGGTGAGCCGGTCACCATCTCGGTGACCATCAACCACCGCCCCGTGATCGCCCAGCTGTGGGTGGCCCAGGTTGGCCGGGTGCCGTTGCTGTTCATGGACACCAATGTCGAGGCGAACGACGAGTCCGCTCGCGACATCACTGACCGTCTCTACGGCGGCAGCTCCGATCACCGCCTGGCCCAGGAAATCCTCCTGGGCGTCGGGGGAGTGCGGGCACTGCGTGAGTTCTGCCGTGTCACCGGACATCCCGAACCTGATGTCTTCCACTGCAATGAAGGACATGCCGGCTTCCTCGGGCTGGAACGCATCCGCGAATACATGAGTGCCGGCGATGATTTCGACACGGCCTGGGAAAAGACCTGCGCAGGCAATGTCTTCACCACCCACACCCCTGTGCCGGCTGGTATCGATCGCTTCGACAATGAGCAGGTGTCCCAGCAGTTCGCCGATTTCACGCCCCTGCCGATCGACCGTGTCATGGCCCTGGGTGTTGAGGACTACCCGGGTGGGGATGCCAGTCGCTTCAACATGGCCGTCATGGGTCTGAGACTGGGGAAGCACTCCAATGGCGTGTCACAACTCCATGGCCAGGTGAGTCGCGAGATGTTCCAGGGACTATGGCCTGATTTCGATGTCAGCGAAGTGCCGATCACCTCGGTGACCAATGGGGTCCACGCCCAGAGCTGGATTCATCCTGACCTGCTGGAATTGCTCCAGGCCCAGACCGGTGACTCGGAGACAGTGGTTGACGGTCTCGACCTCAGCGCACTTGACCGGGTGGACGACAACACCCTGTGGTCGCTGAAGCGTCAGATGCGCGGCGAGATGATCAAGATGGCCAGGGGCCGTCTGCTGACCAGCTGCCGCACCCGTGGAATGAGCAGCGAATGGGTGGAGAATGCCCTCAATCCGCACGTGCTCACCATCGGTTTTGCCCGCCGTGGGGCTTCGTACAAGCGCCTCACCCTCATGCTGTCGCAGCCAGAGAGACTCAAGCGCCTGCTCAATGATCCGGAACATCCCATCCAGATCGTCATTGCGGGCAAGGCACATCCTGCCGATGAGCTGGGCAAGGGATTCATCCAGCAGATGGTTCAGTTCGCTGATGAGCCCGGAGTGCGGGGCAAGCTCGTCTTCCTGCCCGATTACGACATCTCGCTGGCCCGGCCGTTGTACCCCGGATGTGATGTGTGGCTGAACAATCCCTTGCGTCCACAGGAGGCCTGTGGCACATCGGGAATGAAGGCTGCTCTCAATGGTGCGGCAAATCTGTCGATCCTCGACGGCTGGTGGGACGAGTGGTACGACCCGGCGTATGGCTGGGCAATTCCCTCGGCAACCAGTACTGCTTCGCCGGAGGAACGCGACCGGATGGAGGCTGAATCGCTGTACCAGCTCATTGAGCGCGACATCGTGCCGAAGTTCTACAACCGTGACGCCAACGGCCTGCCGACAGCCTGGATCACCATGATGCGCGAGACGATGGCAGGGCTCGGGCCCAAGATCCTCGCCACCCGCATGGTGCGCGATTATGTGACTGAGCTGTACACGCCGGCTGCCGAATCCTCGGCAGAGCTGCGTGACAACAATGCCGCCGAGGAGCTGGCCGGCTGGAAGCAGAAGGTGCGTCAGGCATGGGGTGATGTTGCCATCGACCGGGTCGAGAGTGATCTTCCCAATCCAGTGGCGGTGGGCTCACGCAACAGCTTCTCCACATGGGTGCGCCTGGGCTCGCTACAGCCCGACGATGTGAGCGTCCAGGTGGTGTCCGGACTGGTGGATGCCGATGACCAATTGCATGATGTCCACATCTTCGAGTTGTCACCCACGGGTCAGCAGGAGAACGGCGCTCAGCTGTTCCAGGCAGACCTGGCGTCGTCAACTTCCGGGTCGATCGGATACACGATGCGCGTGGTGCCCAAGCATCCGCTGATGCATGATGCTGCCGAGCTCGGTCTGGCCACTGTGGCGAGTGCTTCGCTGACGGGACAGAAGCCAGTCCACTGAGGGGACTCGTCAGCAGACCACAGTCACTGAGGGGACTCGCCAGTAGGCACAGTCGCTGAGGGGCTCACAGCCCAGTCACTGGGTGGCGGTGGTGGCCACGCGAACTTGCATGGTCGCCACCGTGCGCCCGGGCAGGGTCATTGACTCGCCGGGCGCCAGTTCCTCAGTTGGCAGTTCACCGGCTTCAGCCGTTGAAGCCACAACCCGGTATGCCAGCCCCCAGGGGGCAGGTGGCATGGTGATCTGAACGGCACCCGCGCCGGAATGGAACCAGCTGAGATAGGCCGTATCGCCTGCGTCCGAGACGTACATGCCCAAGAGCCTGCGAGCTCCATCGGCCCAATCGCCCTCGCCCATCTCGCCCGAATGGCCATTCATCCAGGCAAGCTGGTAGCGGCCCAGTCCGATGCCCTGTGCATCGGTGATCTCCGTGCGATAGCGGTAGTCGTCGGCATGCAGGAGTGCAGTGGATTGTCGCAATGCGGTGAAGCTGCGCATCGTGTCTGCCACATCAGCCCAGTCATCTGCCTGATCCCACCGCAGCCAGTTGATCGGGCCATCCTGGCAATAAGCATTGTTGTTGCCCTGTTGGGTGCGTCCGATCTCATCGCCGGCGCAGTACATCGGCACTCCATCGGACAGCATGATCGTGGCGATCATATTGCGCACCTGGCGATGACGCAGTGCATTGATCACGGCATCATCGGTCTCGCCCTCGACGCCACAATTCCACGACCGGTTGTCATTGGAGCCGTCACGATTTTCTTCGCCATTGGCCTCGTTGTGCTTGTCGTTGTAGGTCACCAGATCGCGCAACGGGAAACCATCGTGGGCGTCGATGAAATTGATCGATGCAGTCGGCGGGCGGTCGTCGTGGTCGAAAATATCGGACGAGCCGCTCAGCCTGGTGGCCAGCTCATCCACACCGTCGACCTGTCCGCGCCAGTAGTCACGCATGTAGCCGCGGTAGCGGTCGTTCCATTCGCTCCAGCCGGCGCCCCAATTGCCAACCTGATAGCCGTAGGGGCCAAGATCCCAGGGTTCGGCGATCATCTTGATGTCGGCAAACAGCGGGTCAGCAGCAATCTGTTTCTTGAACTCGTGATTCTGGTCAACATTGTGATCAGCGTCCCGGATGAGCTCGCTGGCAAGGTCGAATCGAAAACCGTCGACACCCATCTCACGCACCCAGTAACGCATGGAATCAAGCACCATCGCCAACACATCATTGTGCGCCGTGTCCACAGAATTTCCGGTGCCGGTGATGTCGTAGTCGTTGCGCAGATCGTCTGTGAGGCGGTAATAGCCGCGGTGATCAATACCCCGGAAGCTCAGTGTGGGCCCCTCATGATTGCCCTCGCAGGTGTGGTTGTAGACCACATCGAGAATCACCTCGATGTCCGCGGCATGCAGGGCAGTGACCATCTCCTTGAATTCGCTCACCTGATCGCCCTCGGTGCCCACCGAGCAATAGGCGGCATGGGGAGCAAAGAAGCCCAGGGAGTTGTAACCCCAGTAGTTGGACAGACCTCGTCCCATGACGAAGGGCTCCGAGATGAAGTGATGGATGGGCAGGAGTTCCAGCGTGTTGACACCCATGTCGTGCAGGTGCTCGATCACAGCCGGGTAGGCAAGACCGGCAAAACGGCCACGCAGATGCTCGGGGACGCTCGGGTGCAGCTGGGTGATTCCCTTGACGTGGGTTTCATAGATCACGCATTCCAACATCGGACGATGCCGCGCAATGGGACGGGGCGGCTCGGAATCGGCAACAACCACCGACAGTGGCACAGCACCCGCGGAATCACGCTGGTCGGGCTCGAAATATGAGCCCTCGACGTGGTCGAAGATCGGACCCGTGTAGTCGACTCCGGCACTGATCGCCCTGGCATAGGGATCCACCAACAGTTTGGCGGGATTGGCCCGCAGGCCCTTGTCGGGGTCCCAGGGGCCGTGCACCCGGAAGCCATACCGCTGGGCTGCCACCACGCCGGGGGCAAAGACCGTCCAGACGCCGTCGTTGAATGCCATGTCGAGGTTCTGTTGGGTGGTGCCATCGGCATCGACGAGTGCGAGCTCCACTCGTTGGGCACGGGGGGCCCAGAGTCCGAAGGAACAGCCGTCAGGGGTCAAGCGGGCGCCGAGAATGTCGGTGGCCCGCGAACGGTTGATGTCAGTCATTCAGCTGTACTTCCTTCATGTCACGTCATGGCCTCGTGCTGGCAGATGCGTCCGTCGGTGGGGGCTGATTCCGCACCGGTCCTTGCCGGACGCAGATGTTCCACAACCCGATGCGGCGCCGCGTGAGCGGGCCACGTCTAGGATTCAGCTTATCCAGTCGTTGATGGGTTCCTGCTGTGTCAACCTGTGGGGTGCTGCCACGCGTACTGGTTTGCGTGGGGCCTGATGTCCCATGGTGCCGCGAATGATTTGGAGTCAACCATGATTGCCACCGCTCTGGGTTCTTTTGCCGGACGCGATCTGGCAGGAGTGGCTCGGGCTCTGTTGGAGTTGCTGCCCGAAAGAGCACCCATCCCCGAACTGCCTGCCAGGGGACCAGCGGCAGGCATCATTGCTCGAAGTGCCTCGATGCTGCCCGGGATCAATATTGATCTCCAACCAGCCGGATGGCGTCTGGCATTAGGGCCCTCGTTGGTGCAACGCCGCGCAGCCAGTCAGTTCAATGACGATGTCTCAACCATGGCGGAACTGGCTGCCGACTGGCCGGGCGTGTTGACGCTGACCATCGCGGGGCCATTCACGCTGCTGGCAAGTCTGGATCAATTCCGTGGTGGCAAGGTGATCGGCGACCCCGGAGCACGTCATGACATTGTTCAGGCATGGTCTGCAGGGCTCATGGAGCGGGTGGCCCATGCACGCCGCCAACTGGGCAGGACGATTGCTGACCAGATCGACGAGCCCAGTCTGGTAGCCGTTCTCGAGGGGACAGTGCCTTCCGAGTCCGGAAGGACGAGCCTGCCCCCGGTGAATGGACATGAGCTGAGTGAGGCGCTCGGTGAGTGCGTTGCCACTGCCCGGGTCGCAGGCGGCAATATCGTGGTGATGCATTGCTGTGCTGGGCGGCCACCCGTGGAGATCATGGCTGCGGGGGCACCGGATGCGCTGAGCATCGACACTGCGATGCTGGAGACGCCATCCGCTGGCGCCGGCGTGGGGAAGCGTGCGGATTTGGTCGAGCGTCCCAGCCCGGTTGGGCATTCTGGCGCAGCTGGATACGGATCCGCACCCTGGGATGTCCTGGCCGAGTGGTTCGACGACGGTCATGATCTGTGGCTGGGCATCCTTCCCACAGATCAGCCCACGATGGGAACAGATGGCCTGCGTGGGCGATTGATGGCTGCGCGGCGGGCATTGGAAGCCGAGCCGGGGGCAGCAACGGACGATCATCTGGTTCTCACTCCGGCCTGCGGGCTCGCCGGAGTTGCCCCCGCAGACGCGCTGAGCGGGCTGCGCGATCTCGTCAGCCTGGCCGGTGATGCCAAGTAGTTCTGGGATGGGGATGACTGCTGGCGGCGGCTAGTATCGGCCCATGCGTCGGTTCACTTCTAATTTGGATCTCACAGGTGGGGCCCCCGTGCGCGCCCGTCCCGAGATCGGGGAGTGGGGCCCGTCACAGGTGCCCACGACGCGTCGCAAACGACTGATGCGGGTGTGGGTGAGTGTTGCCCTCGTGGCAGCAATGGCCGCCGTCGGAACCTTGATGTACGTCTTCTACAAGATCATGGGTTATTGATCGCCCACGCTCGGCTCTTCTGACCAGCCTGGTTAGTTCACGACGGCATCATGCGCTGCTGCACCGGCGAGATGTTCAAGTCTGAACAACTCGGAGTCAAGGAATTCCGGGCCACCCTCACGGCCCACCAACAGGGCACCGAGTGGGCCCGCAGGAGCAGAGGCAACCGTGAGATCGCCCCAATCGGGCATCCACTCCGCACCCATGTGATGGCGGGTTGCCACGTGCACATCTCCCAGCGCCGCCAGCTGCTCGCGGGTGAATTCAGGCGCAGAACTTGTGCTGAGGATGACGCTGAGATCGTGACGGTTGATCAGCGCTGCCCATTCGCAGCGGAACACGGTTGGGGCGTCGGCAGCCAGGATCCGGGCTGCATTGTCGGGATCCCGGGCCATCCGGTTGATCACCTCGATGTCGCTCTCGAGGCGCCATTCATCGGGATGTCGTGACAACCACAGCACGGTGGTGTCCGGTGTCTCGGCACAGGCGCTGATGATTGTCTCGGCAAGTGTGCCGGGCGGCATTTGAAGGATGAAGTCATCGATGACATGCCCGTCATCACGGCGTTCCACGATCTCGATGGCAAAGATGTCAGCACCCACCGCCCCCATGGCAGTGGCCACCTGACCCAGAGCACCCGGTTGATCGGGCAGTTCCACCCTCAGCAACAACACATTCTGATTGTCGCAAATGTGTGCCCGAATTGTTCCCGGCGTGCCACATGGGCGCGTCATCCAGCGGCCACGGGTTCGTTAGGATGGCTGGGGTGACTGGCGGCGTGTATCCCATCGCCACACATCGCACTGATTCACGCCCGTAATGTTTCGAGTGGCGTACGCAACCGCAGGAAAGCTTCAAGGAGAAATTGATCGTGGCACTTACGCCGCAGGATGTAGGCAGGCTCGCTGCCCTGGCCAGGATCGACCTCAGCAATGAGGAACTGGCCGAGATCGCGCCGCAACTAGACGTGATCCTCACGGCTGTTGAAGGAGTTGCCGAGGTTGCCGACGCCGATATTCCACCGACGTCACATGCCGTTCCGCTGACCAATGCCTTCCGAGCAGACGAGTTAAAGGCCTCGTGGCCTGCCGACCGGATGCTTGATGGTGCTCCGGCCACCCAGGACCAGCGCTTCCGGGTGCCCCGCATCCTCGACGATTCGGAAGGGCAGTGAATCGTGAAGACCACTGACATCCTGACCACCTCAGCCCTGGAGCTCGGCCGGCTCATTGCCGCCCGCGAGCTGTCGAGCGCCCGGGTCACACGTGCATTCCTTGATCAGACAGCGGCTGTTGAGCCCAGCGTTCATGCCTTTCTGGCTGTTGATGAGCAGGGTGCAATTGAACGCGCCGACGACATTGATCGGCGCATTGGTGCCGGTGAACATCTGTCCCCGCTTGCGGGAGTGCCGATTGCCGTCAAAGATCTGCTGTGTTTCGAGGGGCTGCCGACCACAGCGGCCTCCCGAATGTTGGAGGGCTGGGTTCCGCCCTACAACTCAACGGTTGTGCAGAGCCTGCTCGATGCCGGCCTGGTGATCTTGGGCAAGACGAATATGGATGAGTTCGCCTGCGGCTCGTCCACCGAGTCCTCGGCCTTCGGGCCCACGCACAATCCATGGGACCTCAGCCGCATCCCCGGTGGTTCCGGCGGGGGATCGGCGGCAGCGCTGGCAGCTCTGGAGGCGCCCCTTGCCATCGGGACCGATACCGGTGGTTCCATCCGCCAGCCGGCGGCCATGACCGGCACTGTGGGAATCAAACCCACATACGGGGGAGTCAGCCGTTTCGGCATCATCTCCATGGCCTCGAGTTTGGACCAGTGCGGTCCCTGCGCCCGCAACAGCGCTGACGCGGCGGCTCTGCATGCCATCATCGCGGGTTACGACCCGCGGGATTCCACCTCGCTGGATCATCCGGTGCCAGCGGTGGAACAGGCTGCTCGCACGGCTGATGTTGCCGGTATGCGTATCGGCGTGGTGCGCGAGCTGGGTGGTGAAGGTTATTCGGAGGACGTGCAGGCAAGATTCGCTGATGCTGTGAGCCGGCTGGAGGCCGCGGGGGCCCAGATCACCGAAGTCAGCTGTCCACGGTTTGAGCAGGCAATGGCCACCTATTACCTCATCATGCCCAGCGAATTGTCCAGCAATCTGGCTCGCTATGACGCGATGCGTTATGGCCTGCGCGTGGGTGACGATGGTGAACACTCGGTGGAGCAGGTTATGCGCATGAGCAGGGGAGCAGGCTTCGGATCCGAGGTGAAGCGCCGCATCATGCTGGGCACCTATGCACTTTCAGCCGGATATTACGACGCCTATTACGGCTCGGCCCAAAAAATGAGAACACTCATTTCTCGGGATTTTGCCGATGCCTTCGATCATGTTGATGCGCTTGTTTCCCCGGTGGCGCCGACAACCGCCTTCAAGCTTGGCGAAAAGCTCAATGATCCGCTGGCAATGTACAAGGGCGATCTGTGCACCATACCCAGCAATTTGGCGGGAATCGCCGCTGGCGCCTTCCCCTGTGGCCTCTCACAGACAGATGGTCTTCCGGTTGGCTTCCAGGTGATGGCGCCTGCCCTGGCAGATGATCGGGTCTATCGGGTTGGTGCTGCCCTGGAGACGCTTTTGGGCGGCACCGCGGAGCAAGAACTGGTTGAGCACGCCGCGGCAGTGCCGGGCTCGCTGCTCGCCCTCGGGAAGGATGCACAGTGACCGCGCAATACAGCACTGATGAGCTGATGGATTACGACGAGGTGATGGCGCGTTACGACGTTGTCCTTGGCCTCGAGGTACACGTTGAATTGAACACGGCATCCAAGATGTGGTGTGGCTGCTCCACTGCCTTCGGAGCAGAGCCCAATACCCAGACCTGCCCGGTCTGTCTGGGACTGCCCGGCGCGCTGCCAGTGGTGAACGAGAAGGCCGTCGAGTCAGCCATTCGAATTGGGCTCTCGCTGGGATGTTCCATTACCCCGTGGTGCCGATTTGCGCGTAAGCATTATTTCTACCCAGACATGCCCAAGAATTATCAGATCAGTCAATATGACGAGCCCATTGCCCATGATGGCCGTGTGACCTTGGAACTCGATGGCGTTGAATACACGGTGCCCATCGAACGGGCACACATGGAAGAGGATGCCGGGAAATCTCTCCACGTGGGGGGCTCCACCGGGCGCATCCAGGGTTCCGATCATTCCTTGATGGATTACAACCGGGCTGGTGTGCCCCTCATTGAAATTGTCACCAAGCCGGTGTTCGGCACCGGCACCAAGGGCCCCCAGGTGGCTGCTGCATATATGGCACATCTGCGTGACATCGTGCGTGCGCTCAATGTGAGCGAGGGGCGTATGGAACAGGGCCAGTTGCGATGCGATGCCAATGTCTCACTCATGCCGAAGGGTTCAACGCAGCTTGGCACCCGCACCGAAACGAAGAATGTGAACTCCCTGCGCAGCGTCGAGGCAGCCCTGTACTACGAGATCTGTCGCCAGGGCGCGGTGCTGGCAGCCGGCGGCTCCGTGAAACAGGAAACCCGCATGTGGAATGAGAGCGCCGGTTTCACCACTGCGGGGCGGTCGAAGGAAGAGGCCGAGGACTATCGCTATCTGCCCGATCCCGACCTGGTGCCGGTGGAGGCCAGCCCTGAATGGGTTGAGCAACTGCGTGCCACACTTCCCGAGATGCCGGCCGCCAAGGCAGCGCGGCTCCAGACCGAATGGCAACTCAGCGAGTTGGAGATGCGCGACATCCGTGGCACTCGGGGTGCTCTGGGGCTCATCGAGGCAACGGTGCTTGCAGGTGCCGACCAGGCTGCTGCCCGCAAATGGTGGCTGGGTGAATTGGCCCGTCGGGCCAACGAAGCCAACCAAGGCCTGGACGAGTTGACGATCGAGCCTGCACAGGTGGCCCGTATCGCCACGCTGGTGGCCGACAGAAAGCTCACCGACAAGATGGCACGGCTTGTTATTGCCGGGGTGCTGGCGGGGGAGGGCTCGCCTGATGAGGTGGTGTCCGCGCGGGGCCTCGAGGTGGTCTCCGACGATGGCACACTGTCACGGGCTGTTGACGACGCCATCGCCGCCAACCCGGGGGTTGCCGACAAGATCCGTGGTGGAAAGCTCCAGGCCGCCGGCGCATTGATCGGCGCGGTGATGAAGCAGATGCATGGCCAGGCCGATGCCGCGCGAGTGCGTGAGTTGATCGTCGAAAAGCTGAGTCCGGACGCCTGAGGTCCGGCCCCGGGTCCTGCTGACTCAGGACAATTGCCAGTGCCTTGGGCTCGAATTGAGACGCCTCGGTGAGCCGTCCGCATCGATCACCACGATGTCTTCGATGCGCACTCCGAAGCGGCCGGGGAGGTAGATTCCCGGCTCGATCGAGAAGGCCATGCCGGGGGAGAGCGGCTGATGATTTCCCCGCACAATGTAGGGATGCTCATGGACTTCCAAGCCGATGCCATGCCCGGTGCGGGTGATGAAATGATCGCCGAATCCTGCATCCGTGATGACAGCACGTGCAGCGGCATCAACCGACGCAGCGGTATTTCCTGCTGTGGCGGCAGCAAAGGCAGCGTCCTGGGCTGTCAGAACGATGTCATACACATGTTCGAATAGGGAATCAGCGGGGGAGCCCACACAATATGTGCGGGTGGAATCACTGAAATAGCCGCTGGGCGCCGGCCCGCCGATGTCAACCACCACCGCATCACCGGGCGCAATGATGCGCTCGGTCTGTTCGAGATGGGGACTTGCGCCATTGGGGCCCGAACCAACGATCACGAAGTCGGCCCGTTGATGACCTTCGAATTCTAGGGCAGCGGCGATGTCGGCGCCAACCTGCGTTTCGGTGCGACCGGGGCGCAGCCACTCGGCCATTTGGCCATGAACTCGATCGACAGCTGCGGCCACTGCCTCCAGGGCTGTGAGTTCATCGGGCGACTTCGTGGCTCGCATCCCGGCCAACAATTCACCGGCTGCGCTGATGGGGCAGCCGAGTGCCCGGCCGAGACCTTCGACATGACGGGCGGTCATGGCGTCGTCAACCATCACCAGAGTTGGTGCACCGAGATGGGCCGCCAGCACTGAATAGGGATCGTCACCATCGGCCCAGTCGAGCATCTCAAGGCCCAAGGTCTGTGCATCCGAGTTGGCCCAACCGGGAAGTTCCAGTTGTGGCACCACCATGAAGGGCTCGCCGGTCGATGGGATCACCACAGCGGTAAGTCGTTCATGTGAGCCCTGGGAACGTCCCACAAGGTATTGCATGTCAGCGCCGGTTGAAACCACCACGGCATCAACGCCGGCTGCATCAGCTTGCTGGGCAACACGCGCAAGACGTTCGCTCAGTTCGTGGATCGTTGTGTGGTGGGTCAAGTGATCCGTAGACATGACTACAGGCTATGCCGGGGAAGGGGTCGAAGGCCTGATCGAGAGCCTCTCAAAATTGCCGTTCTGACATAATGTACATTATCGGACATACGCACCCGAGGCGCACAGCGAGGCGCGAATCCACCTGTCAGGCCGGTGAATCCCCAAAGGACTGCGACGAGTCTTGCCGTGAATAGTTCCTAGTCAGAGTCATTGCGCAGCCGCGCAACAACCCGATAACCCAGACCGACCAATTGCGTCTCGAGGTCGGCAATGTTGAGACTGTTGAGCCCCAGGACGATCTGGCTGGTGCCGGAGCCCGGATAGACCGCCAAATGGGTGATGTTCATGCCATGGTCCGCAACCAGGCTGGTGATCTTCGAAAGTTGCCCGGGTGCGTCCGTGGCTTCCATCACCAATCGCGTGCCACGCATCCGCATGCCCATGATGTCCACGAAGGAATCAAGAATGTCGCTCTCGGTGATCACACCGACCAGCTTGCCGGCATCCATCACCGGCACCATCTCGATCTTCTTGTCACGCATCAGCACGGCAGCCTCTTCGAGCAAGGCGTCGGCACGAATGGTGTAGGGATCGCGGCTCATCACCTTGCCAACGGTCAGTTTGCTGAACAGATAGGTGATCTCACCGATGCTGAAACTCGTTGCCTGCGAGGGTGAGGCCTTGGCGATGTCGGCATTGGCAATCGCCCCCACGACTTCCCCATCTTTCACCACCGGCAGATGACGCACATGGTTCAGCTTCATCACCTCGACGGCCTTGGGCACGGAATCCTGCGGAGTCACCGTGAATGGATTGGCGGTCATATGGTCCCGAATGAACATCTCAGCCCCCCAGATAGGCGCGTTGGATCTCGTCGCTTGCAGCCAGCTCGGCAGCAGTGCCGGACAATACGATCTTCCCAGTTTCCATCACATAGGCGTGATCGGCGATCTGCAAGGCCATGTTCGCATTCTGCTCCACCAGCAGGACGGTTGTGCCCGCATCGTTGATGGCCTTGATGATGTCGAAGATTTCCTGCACGAAGAGCGGTGCCAGCCCCATTGACGGCTCGTCCAGGAGCAGCATCCGGGGTTTGCCCATCAGGGCGCGACCCATGGCCAGCATCTGCTGCTCGCCGCCGGACAGGGTGCCGGCCTGCTGTTTCAGACGGTCGGCAAGCACCGGGAAACGCTCGTAGACATCACGCAGATCACCCGCCAGGTTGCCACGGTCCCTGCGCAGATAGGCGCCCAGTTCGAGATTCTCCAGAACCGTCATCTTGGGAAAGACGCGTCGCCCCTCCGGCACCTGCATCAGGCCCTTCTTGACCCGCTCACGCGCCGACACCCTGGTGATGTCATGGCCGTCGAAGGTGATGGTTCCCGCGCTGGAATGCTCCAAACCTGAGGTGGTGCGCAGGGTGGTGGTTTTCCCGGCCCCATTGGCGCCGATGAGGGTGACGATCTGCCCCTCCCCCACACTCACCGAAATGCCCTTCAGAGCTTGGATTCCACCGAAATTGACCTTCAGGTCGTTGATCTCAAGCATCAGCGGGCTCCTGTCCGAGGTAGGCCTCGATGACCAAGGGATCATGTTGCACCTGGGATGGTGTGCCCGAGGAAATCACCACGCCGTGATCCAACACATAGATGCGTTCGCAGATGGTCATCACCAGACTCATGTCGTGCTCGATGAGCAGGATCGTGAGATCAAAATTCTGTCGAATCCATGCAATGAGCTTTGTCAGCTCGGCCGTCTCAGCCGGGTTCATGCCGGCCGCAGGCTCGTCGAGAAGAAGCAGCGATGGACCGGTTGCCAGCGCCCGGGCAATCTCCAGATGGCGCTGATCGCCGTACGACAGATTTCGTGCGAGCTCATTCTCCTTGCTGGTGAGCCCGAGAATCTTCAGCATCTCCCGGCTGCGTTGCCTGATTTCGGTCTCACTGCGCTTCCAGGCCGGTGTGTGCAGGAATGTGGCCACCAGGCCGTAACTTTCCTGCAGCTGCATTGCGCTCACCACATTTTCCAGAACACTCAGATCCTTGAACAATCTGATGTTCTGGAAGGTCCGTGCCACCCCTGCACGACAGATTGAGCTCGGTTTCTTGCTGCCCAGATCAATCTTGGTGCCGTCCTGGGTGAAGCTGATGGCGCCGCTGCTGGGCGGATAGACGCCAGTGAGCATATTGAACACGGTTGTCTTGCCGGCGCCGTTCGGCCCGATGAGACCCACCAGTTCGCCGGGATTCAGGTGCATCGAGACATCGGACAGCGCTGTGAGGCCACCAAAATTCCTGGTGAGATGTTCCACTTCGAGGATTGGTGTGGTCATGATGCCTGCTCCTGTGAAGCTGCGGCGGCGCGCTCCTGCGCGCGACGGGTGTGTCCCGGTATGAGGGTGGAAAACAGCTTGAGGCTGAGCTCACGCGATCCCATGAGTCCCTGGGGCCGGAAGATCATGATGAGAATCAGGATCAGTGCATAGAGAATCATGCGAATCTCGGGGAATGGCTGGAGCAACATCGAGACGATGGCCAGCAGGATCGCCGAGATCACTGATCCGGACAGGGAGCCGAGTCCGCCCAGCACCACGATCACCAGAATGTCAACGGACTTCATGAAGTTGAATGTGTCCGGCTTGATGAAATAGAAATACGAGGAATACATTCCCCCGGCGATACCACCGAAGAATGCACCCACCATGAAACTCAAGGTCTTTGTGCGGGTTGAATTGACGCCGATGGATTCTGCAGCGATCTCGTCCTCGCGCACCGCCACCGAGGCGCGGCCGTGTCGGGAATGCAGGTAGTTGGCGATGAGCACCACGGAACCGGCAGTGAGCACGAACAGCCATGTCCAATTTCCGGTTTGGGGGATCCCGGGCAGGCCTGCTGCGCCGTTCGTGATGGGCAGGTTCAACAGGATGATTCGAATGATTTCAGCCATGCCGAGCGTGACAATCGCCAGGTAATCCCCACGAAGCCGCAAGGTGGGAAGGCCGATGAGGAGTCCCACCACGCTGGCAAGCAGCGCTCCGGCGAGCAATCCCAGGAGCAGACCCCACCCCGATTCCACCTGGATGGTGATCAGCGCCGTGACATAGGCGCCGATGGCCATGAATCCCGCATGGCCGAGCGAGAACTGGCCGGTGAATCCGGTGATCAGATTGAGGCTGGTCGCCAGCACCACATTGATGCAGATTGTTGCGATGGTCATGAGGCGGTAGTCGTTGATCACATCACCTTGGACCAGGAGCTGGACCAGCAGATAGACAGCCAGTAGCAGTACGGCCTTGCGGAACCAGCTGGTGTGCACGAACGAGTGGCGTGGAGAATCGAGTTCATCGGCCGTCAGCAGTGTCTGGGGAGCACTCATCGTCACACCTTTTCCTTCTCATTCTTGCCGAGCAGGCCGGAGGGCTTGACGATCAGAATGATGATCAGCAATGCATAGACCACGGCATCCTTGAAGGTGGAGAATCCGGCGCCCGAGACGAAGGTTTCCACCAGACCGATGAAGTAGCCACCGATCAGGGCGCCCGGGAGTATTCCGATGCCACCCAGCACGGCTGCAATGAATGCCTTGACGCCCGGCACCATGCCCATGAGTGGGTTGATCGAGTTGTAGTAGACCGCCACCAGCACGCCTGCCGCACCGGCAAGCGCAGAGCCGAGTGCAAAGGTGAACGAGATGGTGTTGTTCACATTGATGCCCATCAATCGCGCGGCATCAGCGTCCTGGGAGACGGCACGCATTGCCTTGCCGAGTCGGGTGTGTCGAACAATCAGTTGCAGCGCAATCATGAGTGCGACGGCCACCGTGAACATCATGACCTGCAGCGAGGTGACCACCACACCTCCGAGATGCCATGAGATCTGCATCCATTCGGGCAATACCGGATAGGAGCGCACATCTGCCCCGACGAAGAACATCATCGTGTATTCGAGGAGGAAGCTGACGCCGATGGCAGTGATGAGCACCGCTATTCGGCTGGATTTTCGCAGCGGTTTGTAGGCCACCCGCTCAATCACCACGCCGAGCACGGTGCACACTGCCATGGCAACCACCAATGAGGTGAAGAAGCCCAGATGGAAGTGCGCCATGCAGGCATAACCCACATAGGCGCCGACCATGTACACATCGCCATGGGCAAAATTGATGAGCTGGATGATTCCGTAGATCATCGTGTAGCCGAGTGCAATGAGGGCATAGACGCTACCCAGCGATGCCCCATTCACCAGCTGTTGCAGGATCTGGTCCACGAATTCCTCTTCCCTCCCCCACTGTGTCGGGGCACCTGATGGGCTCCGACAGGCTCGTCATCGATCTGTGGTCGTGACCAATGCCGGGCCGGGTTGCGTCCTATGACGCCTTGTAGCTCTCGCTTGTTGCTTGCTTTCCGTTGGTCAGGCCCACCACCACAATGGACTTCACCGGGTTGTGATTGGCGTCCATGCTGAACTCTCCGGTGACGCCCTTGAAGTCCTGCGTCGCAGCCATGGCAGACGCGATGGAGGGACCGTCAATGGTTTCGGCGCGTTCTATCGAGTCGGCCACAAACTTTGCCGTGTCATAGCCCAGGGCATTGAAGGCATTCGGTTCGGTGCCATAGCGTTCCTTGAACGCCTTGATGAAATCCTGCACCTTCGGCGAGGGATCAAGTGATGAATAGTGGTTCGAATAGAACACATTGTTCAGTGCTGCATCTCCGGCCAGATCCTCCAACTTCGGGGAATCCCAGCCATCACCACCAAGAATCGGCACCTCGATTCCCTGGGCCCGCGCCTGCTTGATGATCAATCCGGCCTCGGCATAATATCCGGGCAGATAAAGCACATCGAATTGCTGGGAGCGAATTGCCGTGACGATGGCATTGAAGTCCTGATCGCCGGTGTTGTAGGTGACCTCATTGACAATGGTGCCACCCTCATCGCTGAACTTCTGACGGAAGCTCTCTGCCAGACCCTTGGAATAGTCCGAGGAATTGTCCTTGATGATCACTGCCTTCTGGGCGCCCATCCTGGCAACCGAATAATCCGCCATTGCAGTGCCCTGGTAGTAGTCGGAGAAGCAGGTGCGGAATGCATAGGGCTGAAGCTTGTCGTGCAGCACGGTGGCATCGGTGGCCGTTGCTGAGCCGGGGACCACCGGCACTTCATGCTTATTGGACACCGGAATGGTCGCCTTGAATGATCC
>CAXYYR010000017.1:0-31283 GCA_964293265.1 uncultured Propionibacterium sp. | reverse complement strand
TCGCGGACGTTGGATTCCTTTCAGTCATCCAACTGCTCGCGGTGCTTACTGATTCTCGCGGGCGTTGGCCGACCTTCAGTCGTCCAACTGCTCGAATTTGCGACCCCAGGCACCACGGATCGGGTTGGCGTCGGCAACAAGTTTGTTGAAGCGGTCCTCGGCAATGTCGATCACCTGGCCCACGGCAACGCGGCGCTCAAGGCCGGGTGAATGCTCCACCCGGCGCCAGGCATTGGCCACGAGCTGCTCGCGGGTGGCCAGATTCTGCACGGCAACCACCAGCGGCATGTCGAAACGCTCCTGATAGGCCTGCGCTGCGGCGCGGATTTCCTGGCGCTGCACATCGTCCATGCGGTCAAGCGCAATCGAGCCGGTCTCCACCTGCGCCTGCAGATCGCCCTGCTCGTCGTTCACCAGATCAGAAATGTCGAAATAGCCCTTCACCAGCTCCTTCTGATCGGCCGGGTCGGCAGTGAGCACGGCGTCCTCGAATGCCTGACGCAACTCGGTGGTGCTGGCAAAGGGACGAAGCTCCCAGGCACTCTCGGCAGGCCAATCGGCCCCGGTGAACAGGCGGGCGAATGCCTGCGTGAACTGTTCCTTGCTCATCTTGTTCACCCTGTCCAAGCTCACCGTGCGGCCCTTGGCCGAACGCGTCACATCGGGGCTGCGGCGCGGCGTGAGATGGAAGAAGGCGATGTTGAGAATGATCGCCACGATCGAACCGAGCGTGACACCCGAGCCGAAGAAGATCTGCAGCCAGCCCGGCACCATGGTGGCCAGATCGGGCTTCAGGGTCACCAACAGGGCGAGCCCGATTGACGTGGATACGATCACTGCATTGCGATTGTCGTGCATGTCGGCCTTGCCCAGTGTCTGGATGCCGACCACTGCCACCGAGGCAAACATCGCCAGCGACGCCCCACCGATCACCGGGGTGGGAATGGAATCGACCACCGCGCCGGCCTTGGGCAGCACACCCAACACAATCATGATGGCGCCGGCCATCGTCACCACCCAGCGCGACTTCACCCGGGTGAGCCGCACCAGCCCGACGTTCTGGGCAAAGCAGGTGTAGGGGAAGGAATTGAGCACGCCGCCCAGGGCCGTGGACAGTCCGTCGGCACGCAGGGCATTGGCCACATGCTTCGAAGTGATGCGCTTGCCCACCACCTCGCCGGTGGCGAACACATCGCCGGTGGTTTCCACAGCCGTGATGGCCATCACGATGAGCAGCGAAATGATGGCGCCCACCGAAAACTTGGGCATGCCGAAGAAGAAGGGTGTGGTCACACCGAATGCGGCTGCCTGCCCGACGCCGGAGAAATCGGCGTCGCCGAGAACCACCGCCACCACAGTTCCGGCCACCAGGCCGATGAGCACCGAAATGGTGGCCATGAAGCCCTTGAACAGCCATTGCACGAGCACAATCACCCCGAGCGTGCCAAGGGCATAGACCAGCCCCCGCATGGTGCCGGCCACAGCTGAGTCACCATTGGCGGCGGCAGTGGTGCCCCAGGCCACGATGTCATTCGCTGCCACCGACAGCAGCGTGGTGCCCATGATCGTCAACAGCGTGCCGGTGACCACGGGCGGGAAGAAGCGCAGCAGTTTGGCGAAGAAGGGCGCGGCAAAGAATGTGACCAGTCCGGCCACGATGATGGCGCCGTACATGGTGGCAAGCCCACCCACGCCGCCGCCACCGGCCAGCCCGATGGCAATCAGAGGACTCACCGCCGTGAAGGTGACGCCCTGCAACAGCGGCATGCGCACGCCGATCTTGGGCCCCAGACCTGCCGACTGGATGATCGAGGCGATGCCGCAGGTGAACAGATCGGCATTGATCAGATGGATGGTGGTGGCCGAATCGAGCCCGAGCCCGGCAGCAATGACCAGGGGCACGATCACCGCGCCGGCATAGAAGGCCAACACATGCTGCAGGCCCAACACCGCCAACCGAGGTATCGGAGGCACCCGGTCAACCGGGTCCTTGATGGCGGGTTTTGTGGCGGTCAGCGACATTGGCAGGGCTCCTGGAGCATCGAACGGACGAGTCATTGTCTCGCCTTGTCGCGCGTAATGCGATTGAGGGGGTGCGACCAAGGGGCGGAATCCGCCAGAACACTGCAATGAGCCACTGAGGACCAGCGGTGCGCTGTGGAACCGGTTGTCAGAGCAGTGATCCAGCGTGCGCATTGTCCGGCGGGCTAACCTTTTGGCTCAGGTGCCCAGCGGCACCGGAAGGATGACGTGATGACCAACGCCACACCTCGCGATCCCCATTCAGGCGTGCCGGGCGACGACGAATCGGCAACCGAACGCACCATGGAGCTGCCACCGGTGCGTGATGACGCGCAGATTGGTGCCGATGCTGAGGCGACCCAGGCCCTGTGGGCTGACGCCGAGCCGACGCAGGCCATACCGAGTGTCGACGCTGAACAGACGCAAGCGCTTCACAATGTTGATGCCGAGCGCACGGAATCCGTCCCGCTCCAGGGCGCCCCGCGCCCAGCATCAGAAACCCAGGGCGCCCCGCGCCCAGCATCAGAAACCCAGGGCGCCCCGCAGCCGGCACCACAGCCCGCGGCGCCCCTGCATGTGGAAAACACCCATGCCGGCACGCACAAGGATCCGAACCGCAACCGCAAGCGCCTCGGCATTGCAGTGGGCATCGTTGCTGCGGGAATCGTCGGGCTCGTGGCGGGTGCTGCGGCCTCGGATTCCTCATCGTCGGCGCCCACCGTCACCACGACGGCAACGGCAACCACCACCACCATCCAGACCCAGGACCCGGTGACGGTGACCGCACCCGGGCCCACCGTCACGGTGACGAACAATCCCGTGGAGAGTGCCTGGTCGCAGGCCACCGGGATCGTCGGTGAGGCTCGGATCGGCGGCGTCTGTTGGGACGAAGGGTCTGTGGATGCCACGTCTGACGGCACGGCAGTGACCTGCGTCAAACAGAGCGGCGAATACCTGGCCCACTGGCGTGCAGCCTGAGCCGAACGTCCGGCGTCAGCGCCGGATCAACCGCCACATGAACGCCCCCACGCCCGCGGCGAGTGCCACGGACATGCCAATCACGATGAGCCATGCCCACGGGTTGTCCTGCAGGGGCAGGGCCACATTGATGCCGTAGAAACCGAAGACGCCGGTGGGAATTGCGATGAGCACCGAGAGCACGGTGAGCACCCGGATGGTGTCGTTCAGGTTGGTGTTCAGGATCTGGTCGAATGCCCGCGAGGTGCGGTCGAGCACTTGCGAGCTCATCCTCGTCATCTGATGCGCCTGGGTGGCCTCGATCAACAGGTACTGGAATTGCTCACGAGCCGGCGCCTCCAGCGACCGGTAGATCGGCTGCGATTCGAACTGCCGCAACATCAGCAGATTCTGTTGCGCCGAGGTCTCCAGGAACACCAAATGCACGCCCAACTCGGACATGGCGAACAGGCCATGACGGGTGACGCGGCGGTTGAGGCTGGTGGTGAGGTTTTCGCGGCGCTGGTTCGCCGCCGAATACATCGGGAAGCATTTCTTGGTGAGCGAGGTGAGCACGTCGAACAACACGAACATGAGCTCGTGGGCATCGCCGTCGGGATAGTGGTCGAGGAGCTCCATGATGACTCCGCGCACATAGTCGGTCTCATTGCGAGTGATGGTGATCAGCTCGTTGTTCTGCACGAAAAAGGTGATGGGTGTGGGCTTTGCCCCTGCGTTGGCGCCGGAGCCGCTGGGAATTGAATAGACGATCAGCAGCGTGTGATCGTCGGGGTCATATTCCATGTGGGCGCCCTCGTGGGGGTCGTGCGCATAGCCCAGAATTTCGGGGCTGATTCGATAGTGGTCGCGCAGCAGGGCGAGGTTGTCGTCCTCATCGATGTTCACCGTGATGGTTTTCATGGTTGCGCGCACCTCCCGAATCAAGTCCGCTGGCCAGCCTAACGGGTGTGTTCCCCGGCAGCTCAGCAACCCAGCCTGCGCAGGCGGTGCAGCGCCAGTGGCACGCAGACGGCGATGATTGCGGCAGGCCAGGCGAGCGCCATCCCGGTGGCATGCTCGGCAACGAACGAACCTGTTTGTGCGGCAGTGTTGCCGAACAGTTCGCGGGCCGCCATCACGGTGGCCGACAAGGGATTCCAGGGAGCTGCGACAGCAAGCCAACCGGGCATCACGGCAGCAGGCACAATCGTGTCGGCAACCATTGCCAGCGGAAAAATGAGCGCGAAATATTTCATGGCGGCCTCCGGGCCGCTGACCACCAGACCCAGCACGATCCCGATCCATGAGAACGCCAGCCGCATCAGGAGCAGCAGTCCGAAGGCGCCGAGCGTCACCCCAATTCCGCCATGCCATTGCCAGCCAAAGGCCAGGCCGAGCGCTGCCAGGATCGCCAGCTCCACAACGGCAGTGAGCACATCGGCCAGCGCGCGTCCGGCAAGCAATGTGACAGGTGATGACGGCAGGGAGCGCATGCGGTCGAGCACACCGTCGCGCACATCGCAGGCCATTGCCGTGGTGGTGCCAACTCCGAAGGCCATGGTGAGCACGAACACCCCGGGCATGAGGAATTCGCGATAGCCAACCCCGGTGGCAGCAGCTCCGGCAATCGAGAGTCCCAGTGCATCGCCGAAGACGAAACCGAACATGAGCACAGCCATCACCGGAATCAGCAGCGTGCCAAGCAACTCATCGGGACGATGCACCAGACGTGAGAGATGGCGCCGCGCGATCACCCAGGTGTCGGCCAGGGCCCACGCAAAATGTGCCGGCGTGGAGGTGCTCATCGGCCCCGTACCCAGAGTCTTTGCATCCAGCGTTGTTGCATTCATCGGGTGGGCCTTCCGGTGAGGCTGAGGAAGACGTCGTCAAGATCAGGGCGGGTGAGCGTGATGTCGCCAACCCCGAGGCCGGCGGCATCAAGTGCGCCCGAGAGCTGGGTGAGCACCGATGCGTGGTCGCGCTGCCGCTCGTTGTTGATGGGTGCCTGGAGGGGCACCGTGATCGTGCGGCTGGCGCGGTCCACCGTGGGCTGGGCGGCAAGCGAGTCGGCCAACGCCAGAGCGGCGTCGGTGAGCTCGATCTGCTCGGGCACCACCGCCTCAACGCGGGTGCCGCCAACCTGTGACTTGAGTTCGGTGGGAGTGCCCTCGGCAACCACACGCCCGGCATCGACAAGCGAAATGCGCTGGCACAGCTGGTCGGCCTCCTCAAGATATTGCGTTGTCAGCAGCACGGTGGTGCCGCCATCGGCAAGCTCCCGCACTGCCTGCCACACCTCATTGCGGCTGCGCGGATCAAGCCCGGTGGAGGGCTCGTCGAGAAAGAGCACACGGGGACGCCGGATGAGGCTCACCGCCAGATCGAGCCGACGCCTCATGCCGCCTGAATACTGCCCGGCGGCCTTGCCTGCGGCGTCCACAAGATCGAAACGTTCCAACAACTCGGCCGCACGCTGCCTGGCCAGGGCACCGCGCATGTGGTTGAGGCGAGCGAACATCTCCAGATTTGCCCGCCCCGAAAGGCAGGAATCAATGGCTGCATATTGCCCGGCAATCCCGATGTGGGCGTGCACCCCCGAGGGGTCGAGGGCAACATCATGTCCGGCCACTTCCACACGTCCCGAATCGAAGCTGAGCAGGGTGGACATGATGCGCACCGAGGTGGTTTTCCCGGCTCCGTTGGGGCCCAACAGGCCATGCACCACGCCCGGGGCAACGCTCAGATCGAAACCGTCCAGGGCATTGCCACCGCGATAGCGCTTCACCACATTGCGAGCGCTGATGGCGGCCTTCTGGGCTGCCGGTGTCACTGCCGGAGCCACCGATGCCGTGGTCGGCATGTGAGCAGCTGCCAGCGACATGCGCGCTGCCGCCGGGGGCACGGAGGGTGGGGGAATCTGCGTTGCCGTGGCTGTGCGGGCAGCGCGGGTGGTGCCCGGGCGAGTGGCCACCGAGGTGCGGGTGCGCAGAAGCTGATTGTTCATCATGGTCTGCACGTTAAGTACGGATCATGGCGCCCCACATCACCCGCGCGAGCCATTGTGACCCCTACCGGGGTAGCGGGTCACCGGCGTTGGTCGCCTAGCTCTGTTGCGTTTTGGCCAGACGCTCCCGCGCCTCGCGGATTGCCTGACGCTCAATCTTGCGGGCAGCCGCCAATTCCTTCTCTGCTGTGCGGACGGCCTTGTGAGCGGCCTTGTAGTGCTTGTCGCCCGTCAGCTGTGCAGCGTCGAACTCGATCCATTCGGTGGTGGGTGCGTGATCACCACCGGCCTCAAGACCGGCGATGTAGCTGTCGACTCCGTCCAATGAACGGTCGAGCGCAAAGCGGAAGGGATCGTCGTCGCTGGTGAACACCCCGGCGTCAATCGCCGTGCGCAGCGCGGGATAGGCGTCGGCTGTGATCACGAGCTCGTAGAGCGCCGACTCGCGGGCACTCACTTCTGCAGCACCCAGCCCCGAGGTGCGTGCTTGGGCGGAATATCCGGCCATCACCATGCCATACCAACGGGCCTGCCCGGCCACCGCCAGGGACACCGCGAGGCGCTCTGGCTGGCTCAGCGGAGTGTCGGCCAGCGCTGCCAGCCCTGCCTCCAGCCAGGCCGAATTGCCCGGTGTGATGGGCGCTCCGTCAATCGGCAGCGACAACACCCAGGGGTGGGCAAGGAAGATGCGCACCTGCGCCTCGAACAGCGCAGTGAGCTTGGCGCGCCAGCCCTCCAGGGTGTCCAGATCCTCGGGCGGCAGGCCCATTGCCTCCTCCTGCATCAGCAACCGCAGCTGCTCCTTGGCGCCCACATAGCGATAGAGCGACATCGGTGTGGAGGCCAGTGGGGTGGCCACCGCGGCCATCGACACAGCCGACAAATCCTTGGCGTCGGCAAGCTCCACGGCTGCATCGACGATGCGTTCCACACTCATTTCCCGCTTGGGGCCGCGATGGGGGCTGGCGGCGACGCCCCAAGCCAGAGCCAATGCCGGTGGCAGTTCGGGTGGCTCGGGGACCTCTGAGCCGGCTGGGACGAAACCGGCAGCGTCGGAATCAGGGATGGCGTCAGGCATGCCATCAGCCTAACGTGTTAGCTCCATAAACTGTGTGTTATGGTCATATACAGAAAGTATGCGACGTATACAGTTTGTGGCGTACACGGTTCTGTTGGCTGGCCTCGGGTGGCCAGCGGGAGCTGTTCCGGAAGGACCACATGTGCGCCTCACCGCCCGTCCAGGTCCTAGGACAGACCAACCAACACAACAGGCCAACCAACACAGGGGAAGCACCATGACCGAGCAAGCACACCGTCAAGCTCACGAGAGCCGATCATCAGGGCAGCACTCTGCTCTGCGCACCCGGGCAGTGCCGACCCGCCAAGAACAAGCACGGCCAGCCCACTGGGCCGTGGAGGTGTGGGGCCTCAGCAAGTCGTTCGGCGACAATCACGTGTTGCAGGAACTGGACCTCACAGTGGCGCCTGGCGAGGTGTTTGCCCTGCTGGGACCCAATGGATCGGGCAAGACCACCACCATTAATGTGCTCACCACGCTCGCCGCGGCCGACAGCGGCACGGCCCGGGTGGCTGGCTTCGATGTGCACGCCCACGCCGTGGAGGTGCAGCGCAGGATCAGCCTCACCGGACAATCGGCAGCCGTGGATGATGGCCTCACCGCCACCCAGAATGTGGTGATGTTCGGCCGTCTGGCAGGCCTGTCGCGCAGTGCTGCGCGGGCCAAGGGCGCCGAATTGCTGGCCCGTTTTGATCTCACCGAGGCAGCTGGCAGGCGGGTGCGCACCTTTTCTGGAGGCATGCGACGCCGACTCGATCTGGCGCTGAGTTTCGTGGTGACCCCGCAGGTGCTGTTCCTCGACGAGCCCACCACCGGACTGGACACGCGGGCCCGGCGAGAACTCTGGGGCACCATTCGCAGCCTGGCGGCAGCCGGCACCACGGTGTTCCTCACCACCCAATATCTGGAGGAGGCCGACCAGCTGGCCGACCGCATTGCCGTATTGCATGACGGACGCATAGCGGCTCTGGGCACGCCCGATGAGCTGAAGGCGCAGGTTGGCAGTGATCGCCTTGAACTGCGCGATGCGCACGGCGAGCTGGTGGAACGCATCGCCACTGACGGCAGCCTGGCGGGTTTGCGTCGAGCGCTTGATGAGCTCGAATCCCGCACTCGTTGTCCCCAAGGTGCAGAGATGCCAGGGGATGCAGAGCTGTCGGGGAGTGCAGGGATGTCGGGCGTCACCCTGTCGCTGGGCCGCCCCTCGCTGGACGACGTTTTTCTGGAACTCACCGAGCGCCCCGCCACACAGCGCCATGGCATCAGCCCCGCCACACACAAGATCGAGGAGAACTCATGACCACGCTTGCCCAAAATCTGTCTGCAGAAGCCACCGCTATGGGCGGCTCTGTGCGTCCACGCCTGCGTGGCCTGCGTGCCGAGACCATCTTCGTCGGACGCAATATGCGTCACTCACTGACCGACGGCGAATCGATGCTGATGGCCATCGCGCTGCCGGTGATGCTCATGCTGCTGTTCACCTGGGTGTTCGGCGGTGCGGTGGATCCGTCGGGTGGATATGTCGACTATGTGGTGCCCGGAATTATCCTGATCTGCGCCGGATTAGGCGCTGCCTCGACGGCGGTCTATGTGGCCAATGACATGCGCACCGGCATCATCGACCGCTTCCGCACCATGCCATTGCGGCCCGGGGCGATCTTGACCGGCCATGTGGTGGCCAGCCTGCTGCGCAATATGGTGGCCACCGCCATTGTGATCGGCGTGGGAGTTGCGGTGGGTTTTCGTCCACAGGCAAGCCTGCTCGAATGGCTGGGCGTTGCTGGCCTCATAGCGCTCTACATCCTGGCGATCACCTATTTGTTCGCTGCCATCGGACTGGCTGCCGGCTCGCCCGAAGCCGCCAACGGTTACGGCTTCATCCTGCTGTTCGTGCCCTATCTGTCGAGCGCCTTCGTGCCGGTTGCGTCGATGCCGTCATGGTTGCAACCTGTGGCCACCCATCAGCCGGTGACGCCGATTGTGGAAACCATTCGCGGACTGCTGATGGACACCCCCATGGGCTCGAAGCCCCTGTGGGCGCTGGCTTGGTGTCTGCTCATCCTGGTGTTCTCGGTGGTCTGGGGCGCATGGCTGTTCAAGCGCAAGGCCGGACGCCGCTGAAGGTTTGGGTGGGGGCAGCTTGGTTTGGTGTTCATAGTTTGAGTCGATATAGATTCTAGTCTATGGTTACGACACGTCCTGGAATGTGCGGCTGTGGAGTGATGTTGAGTCGTGGCTTCTTGGGCTGAGTGATGCAGATTATGAATTGGGTGCAGCGCGTTTCGAATACTGTTCGCCTTCGATCCACAGCGCAGGGCAATCATGCTGATTGCCGGGGACAAAGCGGGGCGTGGGAGAAGTGGTATCGGAAGAACATCCCGATTGCTGATGACAGATTTGATGACTGGCTAGCCAGTGAGGGTGACTGATATGGAGCACAAAGTGAAGACCGTTTCTTGGCGCGGTGTTCGTGCCAAGCGCCCCGTGAATGAAGCTGCGGTGGCTGAGCATGTTGAGCGGATGCAGGCCGAGGAACGCGCATTTCGCCTTCGAGAGATACGGGAGGAGCTGGGTTTGACCCAGCAGGAACTTGCTGAGCGTCTGAAGCTCACCCAGCCGACCATCTCTGCGTTGGAATCGGGTGATCTTGATCGTTCAGTTTTGGCGACCCTCACGTCTTATGTGGAGGCTCTTGGCGGCACTATCGAAGTCACTGCCAATTTTGGTGGACGCAAGCTCGTTCTCTCGCCCCGTGCATAAGTGATGAGGTGATGATTCCGGGGGCATAGTGGAAGCCAGCAATCGCCAATGCCAGGAGGAAAACAATGAGCAATCCAATCGTGGATGACGCCCGCACTCTGCGCCTCATCTGGCCACAATGGCAAGGGGCTGGCAGCGATGTGGTTGCTGAGTTGTTGCCCGAGTTCCCCTTGGCTGAGGCGCGTCGCGCCTATTCCGTGGGCACGCGGGTGCTGGAGGCGGTTCTTCCTGCACACGCCGGGCCCACTGAGACCGTCCCGGTGCCCATGGGCGAGCCGACACCAGGCTCGATTGATGGCATCGAATCGCGCCCCGAGATTCTTGCCTCGTTGGACGCGGCACTGGCGGCTCTTGGCCGTCATGACGTCGACCGTGTGCTCACCCTCGGCGGTGAATGCTCAGTGAGCGTGGCGCCCTTCACGGCTCTGGCAAGCAAATATGGCGATGATCTTGCCGTGGTGTGGGTTGATTCCCATCCCGACACCGACACCCCTGACACCGGCTACGACGGCTATCACGCAATGGCCGCCAGTACCATCACCGGCCATGGTGATCGCCAGGTGCTCGACCGTCTGCCAGCAACGGTGGATCCACGCCGTGTGGCGCTTGCCGGGGTGCACGACTGGGTTGATGACGCCTGGGCCCATGTGGGCCAGTGGGGCATCTCGTCCTTCAGCCCTGACACGCTGCGCGACAACTCCGGTCAGCTGCTTGAGTGGCTGGCGTCCACCGGAGCCACCAAGGTGGCAATCCATATTGATGTGGACACGGTTGATTCCGACGAACTCGTGCTCGGGCTCGGCCAGGTGCCCGGTGGGCTGACGCGCGCCCAGGTGCATCGCGTGGTCACCGATCTTGCCGGTGCTGCCGATGTGGTGGGTCTCACCATTGCTGAGTTCATTCCGCGTCAGGTGATGGCTCTGCAGTCGATGCTGAAGGGCATGCCGCTGTTTGGGCAGTGAGGACGGAGCGGGGGTATTGCTCGGAATGCCCGTCCGATCACACTGCCTTCGGCGGCAGCCCAGCTGTTGCATGACCGCCGTAGCCCCGCATGTGGGTGATGAACTCCTGCAACATCTCGATAGTGGTCTGTGCTTGCGGCGCACCATCGGCGGGGTACTGCGACATCGGTGAGGCCTCAAGTGCCTTGTCGCCTCGGCGCACCAGGTCTGTTCCCGCGGCGGTCAGCGAGACGAGCCTTGAGCGGCGTGACTTCGGGTCGACGTCAACGGTGATCCAGCCCGCGCCCACACCTGACTCCACCAGACGCGAGACGGTGGCCTTGGCCAGCCCCAGGTGGTCGGCGATTGCCGTGAGATTGAGCGTGCCGGGGTAGGCGTCGATCACGGACAGCACCATGTATTGACCGAAGGTGATCTTCAGTTCGCGCTTGATGATTGCCTCGAGTTCACGCTCCAGAATGGTGCCGGCCTTGCGCACGGTGAACCAGAACTCCCATGTGGTGTGACTCATTGCCATGAACGAAGACTATCCGGATTGGTTGGGTATACATTAGTTGCATATACAACTATTTAAGGGAGCCCAACACCTGGCTGGGCACGGAGGAATCATGCGAGTCATGCTGGTGATCGATCACCCCTACGGCGCCGACACATGGGACAACACGCCCCACCACCGCTCGTTCACGGCGGCAATGGCCCACTCGGCGGTCGAAGGACTGGAGCAGGCCGGACACAGCGTCGATCTGGTTGATCTGCATGCCGACGACTTCAATCCGGTGATGAGTGAGCAGGATCTGGTGGCCTGGCGCTCAGGGCGCCGGTCGTCCGATCCGGTGGTTGCCGACTACCAATCCCGCCTGTTGGCCGCCGACCATCTGGTGCTGGCCTTCCCCATCTGGTGGGAGGCGATGCCCGCCACCATGAAGGGCTTCATCGACAAGGTGGTGTCGAAGAACGTCTGTTACGGCAAGGGGTCGGGGATTCACCCCATGAGCAATCTCACCAAGCTCGGTGGCGTCACCCTGCTGACGGTGATGTCGACGCCGACCCTGTTGTATCGCGTGCTGTTCTCGTCGGCGATCACCAAAATCGCACTGCGTGGCACCTTCGGCAAGATCGGTGTGAAGAATCTGAGCTGGGTGGGGCATGGTGGCATCGACCGCAGCACCGAACAGTCACGGGCGCGGATGCTGAGGCGGGTGGAGCAGCGGTTTGCCGGCTTGACGTGATGCGGTGTGTGGCAGAAGGTTCGGCATGGCGTGCTGCTGGCTCATGAGCCTTCATTCCGATGCCAAGCACTCGCGGATTACTTCGGAACGTGACTTGCCCTCGCGTTGTGCGCGCGCGTCAAGATGGGTGATTTCGGCTTCAGTGAGGCGCAGCGCCACCACCCGCATCGGGCCAGCGCCGCGCCCCGGCCGTCCACGTCCGCGCTTCTTCAAGGCAGTAACGTCATATCCCATCTCGGCTTCGGCTGCCCACGCCGCAATTTGTTCTTCGGCAACAGCTTTGCCGTTGATCGTCTCGCGGCCAGTCATGGCAATAATGCTATACGGAAATAACGGGCTTCCCTATCCCTCAGGCCGAGCATCTTTTTCGCACTCGGACTGAACCTGCTGGCTCTGGGCTTGTGCGCTGTTCCACAGCTGCAGCAACATCCCATCGTCCACAGGAGCCTGGTCGTTGTCGGGATCGGTGTCCTGGGAGCCGCGCACCTCGGCAAACAGCTGTTCCATCTGCTCGTCGAGCTGCTCGGACGCCTGGGCTGCTGCGGTGAGATTCTCCACCAGATGGGCAGGCACGGTGCCCTCGTATTTGTAATAGATCTTGTGTTCCAGGCTTGCCCAGAAATCCATCGCAATCGTGCGCACCTGCAACTCAACGGTCACCGGCACCGGCCCGGTGCTCAGAAAGATCGGAATCTCGATGAGTGCATGCAGGCTCTTGTAGCCATTCGGTTTGGGATGGGCGATGTAGTCCTTCACGCGCAGCACCTTGACGTCGGCCTGCGAGGTGAGGGTTTCAAGCACCCGATAGGTGTCGGCAATGAAGCTGCAGGTGATCCGCACCCCCGCCATGTCGGTGATGCCGGCACGAATGCCTGCCGGGGTGGGACTGATGCCCCGCCGGGCGGCCTTCTTCAGCGCACTGGCAGGCGACTTCACCCGCGAATTAATATGCTCGATCGGGTTGTAACGATGCATCTGCATGAACTCTTTGCGCAGAATCGACACCTTGGTGAGCACTTCCTCGATGGCGGCTTCGTTCTCCATCTGGATCACATCGAAGTCGTGCCGCAGCTGGCGGGCGGCAGCCAACATTTCAGGGCTCGGGGTGGGCTGCATGAAGGGGTCACCCTCGTGGGCTTCATTGCTCACTGTGTTGTCGTTATCCAAGGCGGTCGCACTCCTCTTGCGCTCTGGCCAGTGCTTCGGCAATGCGTGCCCCACGCCTGCTGAAACCCAGCTCTGCCATGATCAGTCGCTGTTCCTCGTCAGTCGAGCGGATCAGCGTGTCAGAGCGAACATAGCGGGTGAGTGCCACCAATTCTGCGTGTGAATAGTCGGTGATCGACTGATACCGGGGGATTTCAGGGCGAGGTAGCTGGCGCCCCACGGCACCCTCACTCCAGGTGGGTGAGGTCAGATCACTACGTGACGTGGCAGCCTGTGCCTCATCGGCCAGTGCCCGGTTGATGAGCAATGCCCCCGCGTCCGACTCAGCTTGATGCTCTACTCCATCCGCCTGCTCGGGTGGCAGCCACGCCATCTCCAGCCCCGCCGGCTGCGAATCAGTGCCTGCCCAAGGTTCCTGGCTTGGCTGCCCAGCCGGGGCGGCCACCGCGTCGTGAAAAGCATCAAGAACCTTGGCAACTTCGGCATCAGGATCGTGGAACCAGTCGGCTGTCCACAGACGATGAAACCGCCAGCCGCGCTGCTCCAGTGCTGACCGGCGTAGTCGGGAACGCTCCCGCGCTGTCTGTCCGGAGCAATAGGCGGCACCATCTGCCTCAATGGCCAATACATGGCATCCGGGCTTGTCAGGGTGCCGAACCGCGAAGTCGATCCGGTATTCCCCGACGCCGAGTTGGCAGTCGAGCACCAACCCGGCAGCCTCAAGACGCTGTTTCACATCACTTTCAAAGGTATTGAACGGGCGGGCCGGCAGGCTCGGGCCGTCGACCTGCTTGCTCTGCGACGAGACGAACTGCAAGAAGTGATACATCAACGCGAATCCGGCTGAGGGATGCCCATTTTCGGGCACATCGGCCGCGCTGAAGCTGGTGACCAGGGTGAGGCGTTTCTTGGCGCGACTGATGGCAACATTGAGCCGTCGCTCGCCACCCTCCCGAAGCAGGGGACCCCAGAAATAGCGCAGCTTTCCGTCCAGACTCTTCCCGTAACCAACGGTCAAAATGATGGCGTCACGCTCGTCGCCCTGCACACGCTCAATCGATTTCACGAACCATGGCTCGTCAGTGTGGGTATTCAGCGCACGCTCGAACTGGGGGTCGTCAAGCATGGCCTGTTCAAGGGCCTTCTCGATTCTGGCCTGATGTTTGATGCCGAAGGCAATAATGCCGATGCTCTCACCGGGATGGTCGAAGACCTGCTCGCGTACCAGCTCAACCACGCGGGTCACCTCGTCCTCAGGACTGTTGAAAGTGCCGCTGATGCCGGCACTTGGTGGCACTTCCACATGACGCAGGCTGTCCGGGGCATCGGCTGCTGGGAATGTGGTGAGGCTGTTTGCGTAGACATGCCTGTTCGATACAGCAATGAGTCGCTCATCGCGCGACCGGTAATGCCATTGCAGGCTGCGTGATTCACCGGCGAGCAGTCGATCCATCGCAAAGAGAATGCTTTCCGCATCGCGGGTGAAGCTTCCGGACGATGCAGGTGCCGGCTGGTCGGACGGCTGCTGACTGCTGGTGAGTGGGGCCGAATCGTCTTCTTCGGTGGCGTCGTCGTCTTCCAACACCTTGGTGAAGAACTCGGTGGGCGGCAACTGGTGGCTGTCACCAGCGATGAGTGCCTGACGCCCGCGCAACAGCGCGGGGATGGCATCGGCAGGCTTCACCTGACTTGCTTCGTCAAAAATCACCACATCAAAACAGCTTGTGGCGGGCAGCAGCCGAGACACCTGCAAGGGGCTCATCGCCCACACCGGTTTGGCGGCCAACAGAGTGTGTGGGGCCTCCTCCAGCAGCCGGCGCACCGGGCGACAGTTTCGTTTGCGGGTCACCTCGGTTTTCAGCAGTGAATACTCGTCGGTGTGGGCGTCGATCACCTGCTTGAAATGCTCGGCAGCCTCACGACGCACACGTGCGGCATTGGCCTGCAAATGTGTGACGTCGGCCTTGCGGAAGAGCTGCCCGGTGGCATCCAGATCAGAGCCCTGCAAGCTCACCAGCTCCGGAGATTTCAGCTCGGCATCGTCCAGAATCGAGCGGATCACGATCCAGCGAAGCACCTCACCGACTTTGAGATCATCTGCAATGCGCTCACCGGCATGGGGCTCAGCTATCCGGGGCGAGGAGAACAGCGACCATGCAGGCCCCAGCCCAGCATCAAAAAGCTGACGGGCAAGCTCGTTTGCCCGCACCATGAGCGCCGCTGGCTGCGGATCGGTGAGGTTCTGGAGCTGCCTGGTGATCGTCTCGAAGGACGCCTGCAGCAGGTTCAGACCTTGGCTGGCGCCAGCCAACTCGGTGAGCAGGGCCCGGGCGCTGGTGACCAATTCGGCCGAGGCATGCACGTCGAGAACTGCCGGCTGCGTCGAGCCCTTCCACGCCGCCTGCAATGACTGCGCGCGAAGCAGTGTGTCACGACGTTGCTTGCGGGGCAGACCGTTGAGCATCTCGCGCACTCGGCGTTTGCCCTCACGTCGGGTGGCTCGCGCAATCCCCGCGCGATGTTTACGACTGACGGCGGCGAGCATCGCTTCCATATCGGGAGCGGTGATCAACCCGGGAGCCTGGCGATCGAGCGCGGCAATATCGCCGAAGAATTGCACGAGCCATTCCGCCTGGGCGAGCGTTTGGGGCGGGCCGTAACCAGCCATCGTTCCCAGAACGGGGAGTTGCTGGCTCACCGCGCTCACCTGGGCGATGGCCTGCAGTGTCTTTTCACGCAGCGATTGGGCCATGGCTGACGACGTCAGAGCCGCGGGAGCCCAGCCCGGCTTGTGGGCCCACTCGGGGTGCAGCGCGCCCAGTGTCTGCAGCTCGTTGACGGCTGCCACCAGCGCGTCCAGCGTGGTTGGCTGCCAGGTGGTGAATGTCGATGCCGGCAGACGAAAGGGCACCCGTGCCCGGTCTGGAATGGTCTGTGCCACCAGGCGCAGCTCTTGCACGCTGACACCCCAGCCGCGTGTGGCGCTGAACAGCGCATCTTTGTGGCGCACAAGCTGATCGCGAGTTCTGGCCAGAGTGTGGTGCAGCATTGCCACGTCGGGCTCTGCCGTGTGGCCCTGGCGCTCCAGCGCGGCGTTCACCTGCTCGGCGACGAAGCGTCGGGACCCATCGGCAGCAAAGAGATCAAGCAACAGATGCGTGAGATCCACCTGCGCCAGACGGTCCAACACGGCGGTGATGGCGGCGCGTTTCTGTGCCACGAAGAGCACATGCTTGCCCTGCGCCATCAGGGAAGCAATCACATTGGCGATGGTCTGGCTCTTGCCGGTGCCGGGTGGCCCCTGCACCACCAGATTGCGCCCGGCAAGCGTGGCGTTCACCACATAGGACTGGCTGGCGTCTGCATCGAGCACCAGATATTCGGAGTCGATGGGCGCATAGTCGGGGTCGGGCTCATTGACCGCAAGCTGTGGTGCAGCCGACCGCACCCGATTGGCAGTAGCCTGATCGCCTGCCAAAGCTGTGACAAGGTCAGATGTGGCTAGCGCGGCAATGTTTTCGACATCACGCACCATGGCTGTTTTTGATACGAGAACACCCCGAGTACGGAGCTGTTGTCCATGGTGAAGCCCTTGATGTTCATGCAGGCTTCCACCAGCCGTTGCAGGCAGGCGCCCGCCCCGAGCTCCAGCGCATCGAGCAGTAGCTCTTCGTCCACGGGCGTGCCGCCGTGTCGCAACACATGGAGCAGCACGCTGTTGAGCTGGAAATCGTCGGTGAGCGTGAGCATCCAGGAATCTTGGGCACCTCGTCGACGCTCGATCTGCAACGAGCGGAGCAACACGGGCGCATTCGGCGGTGTGGTTGAACGCTTTCCGATGGTGGTCTCAGCTGCTGTGTTGGCCGTCTCGTTGCCGTCGGTGGACCAAGAAGCAAAACCGACAGCCAGATAGGTGACAGAGACGCCGTACTCCTCGGTCGCCTCACGCTGCCGACGCTGCAGTTTCAGACAGGCCTTCTCGGCCTGCACCAGGTCTGTGGGCTGGCGGAAGAGACTTTCCAGCCTCACTTGCTTGCCTTCGAGCAGACGCTGATATGCCGTGCCCTCGGCATTGGTCAGATCGATCACTGACGACGTCTGCTTGAAATAGAGCAGTCCATTGTTGCCGCCGACATCGATCAGCGAGCTGGTCCACTCCTTGGATGCGCGCGCAATGGCGCCCATCGCTGCGCCGGTGGGGGTTTCGGACGTCATTGGTTCAGCCTAGCGAGGCAGGGGTGGAACGATTTGCCAACAGATGGGCGGATTTGTAAGCGGGTTGTGCGATGGCCAGCCGTTTGGACCCGTCCCTCCGGGTTGCTTTCTTTCTAGAGCAGTCCTTCATTGAGGTGAGAACCCCACCAACTACGGCTAATAGTGATCCTTCACCGAGATGATCTCGAGTCGGTCCCCGTCGACCGTGTAGATAATCCTGTCAACAACATTGATCCTGCGGGACCATGCACCAGAAAAATCACCAACGAGATGCTCCGGCTTCCCGATCCCCTCAAACGGCTCACGCAGCATCTCCGTGATGAGCTTGTTGATACGTTTGAGGGTCTTCTTGTCCTGAGTTTGCCAGTGCAAATAGTCGGCCCACGCATCCTCGGTCCAGGCGAGGATCATGTCTGCTCATCCACCTCGGCCAGGTCATGTGGGGTGGTCCGGCCTTGGCGCACTTCTGCGAGTCCGCGGCTGACCTTGTCACGAAGATAAGGGTTGCGATAGATACGCATCGTCTCCATCAAGGCGTCGTAATCGCGACTGCTCATGACCACCACGTTGTCCTGCGGGTCGGTGTTGGACACCAAGACAGTGTCAGCATCCTGATTCACCTTGTGCAACCAAGACTTCAACTCACGTCGAAAATTGCTGTAGGCAACGACTTCAGGCATCAGAGACTCCTTCCATGTACAAATAATTGTACGGGACTCCCCGAGCAGAAACCAACCATCTTCCTCATAGGACTTCCAGCAACCCCGGCCAAGTCCGAAGGAGGCGCGCCCTGTCCCCGACGGAAACGAAACAGTGGGGCATCAATTCGGCACCCCTCATCCAACGATCAGCGAGCGGATACCGAGGCCAGCTCGGCCCAATGCGTGGTCGCTCGCTCGGAGAGAATGTCGCGTTTCATCTGCCAGTCCGGGGGTTGTGCCAGCCCGGCATGCCCGATGCCGACTGCGCCTCGTCCACAATTTTTGTTCACCTTGTCCACCAGCCCACCAATCACTGTAAGACGTGGGTCGGGGGCGAAGAGCTCCAACATTTCCTGGGCTCCTGCTGGGGCAAGATCCAGCAGTGAGACGCCGGCCCGCACATGCTTCAGCCCCGGTGTCATGCGTGGGAGCAGAGCGGCAGTGATCTGTTTGACGATGGACACCGGGTCGGCAGTGGGTGCCTCGAAATGCCCTGAGATGCTCACCTGATGGAAGGGCTCCACAAATGCTGACGTCGAAGCAAATGCCCAAAATCCTGCTGTGGTTGAGCCCTGTTGCCGCAGTCATGTTGCTGCTTGTTGGGCGTAGATCCCGATCACCTGGTGCATCTGATCGCGGGTTGTGACCGGCGTTGAGAATGAGCGGGAAAACATCACCTGTCCGGTGCGGGCGGCATCCCGGTCTGCGATTGTCACGCAGTCGGTGCCGCGCAATTCCCTGATGGCGCGTTCCGTTGCGACGGAGAAGCGTGTGCGCATGTGGCGAGGATCGGAGTCCCGCAGTTGGAGGGCAGTGGTGATCCCCAGCCCGTCAAGACGCCCAGCAATTCGCCTGCCAATTCCCCACACATCGCGGGCTGGGATCTTGTCGAGGATCGCGTCAATCGCTTCGGGGCTGTACTGGTCGTATGATCCGACGCCTGCCAGCCGTGGGTGGTCTTTCGCGCCGTGGCAAAAAGTTTTTGCCAGCGTTCTGGACGGTGCGATCCCCACCGACACCGGCAACCCCAGATCGTGGGCAATACGTCGCCGGATCTCGCGGGCAGTTGCCACCAGCTCTGAGGGAGTGCCACGCAGCTGAAGAAATGCTTCGTCGAGCGAATACACCTCTGTGGTGGCGGAAAACTCGGAAAGCACTGTCATGAGGCGGCTGCTCATCGACCCATAGAGCTCATAATTTGATGATCTCGCCACGAGTCCGTGGCGTCCTGCCCACTCACGAAGTTTGAACCACGCGATGCCCATGGGCACGCCCATGTTCTTTGCTTCCCGGGAGCGGGCCACCACGCACCCGTCGTTGTTGGACAGCACCACCAGGGGCACGCCGGCCAGCTCGGGATGAAAAACCCGCTCACACGCAACGAAACACGAATCAACATCGACCAGCGCAAACCTGCGCACCGTGCTGGCGTTATTCATCGGTGGATGTGACGCAGACATGTTGTCACCACGCCCCACACGGCCAACTCGCCTGAGGGCCGCAGGATGGGATATGCCGGATTTTCTGGACGCAGGGACGGCCCGGTTTCGTCGATGATAAGAGTTTTGACCGTCAGCTCGTTGTCGACCACAGCGATCACCACATCCCCCGACACCGGCTCAAGGGAGCGGTCAACGATCAGCTCGTCCTGGTCGAAGATGCCGACGCCGATCATGGAGTCACCGGTGACCCGCACCAAAAAAGTGGCGGGTTTGTTTGCCAGAAGGTGCTCGTTGAGGTCCACGTCGCCAGAAAAATAATCCTGGGCAGGTGAGGGCCATCCCGCGGGCACATGTTCCAGCGCCACCGGCACCCGGACCTTGGGCGCATCGGTGGTCAGCGGCCCGACAACCTCAATTTCCCGCACGAGGTCAGACTAACTGCCGCCACTGACAGCCCGGGAAGAAGCTGGCAGGTTGGTTCAGTTCTGTGGCCGAGCCCCGGTGAGTGCCAGTGCCTCGCGCCACTGCAACTGACCGACGGCAGACAGATCAGGCACAGCCCAATCGAGAGTGTTGAGCTCGGCGGCGGGCAGCCACACCAACTCGTCATGGGCAACGCTTCCGGTGGGGATGGTGCCGGTGAACTGGGCGCGATAGAAGCGGATATCGATCACGCGGCCAGCCTGGGATGTCTGCGACGAGGTGACCAGATCACCCACCTCGATGTCGGCGCCGAGCTCCTCACGAATCTCACGGGTCAAGGCCTGCTGGGCAGTTTCGCCGCGCTCCACCTTGCCGCCGGGGAATTCCCAGCGTCCGCCCGCATCACGCTCGGGTGCGCGCCGGCATGCCAGATAGCGGGCGCCGTCGTTGATCACGGCGGCAACCACATCGAGCACCTTGGGCTGGGAAAGCATCATGACGTCAATCCTTGCACTGTGCTGTGAAGCTCTCGCGCGCTCATTCTTCGGCAAGACCCCTTGCCGCGGCCTCAATGAGACCACGATCGGTGCAGGTGGCCGGGCCTTCCATGGTGGTGGACAGGGCGCCGGCGCAGCTGGCCAGCAGCAGCGCCTTGTTCATCGGAATGTCCTCAAGCAACGCCGCAGCGAGCACCCCGGAGTGGGCGTCACCAGCACCATTGGAATCTATGGCGTCCACAAGCAGAGTGGGCACATGATGAGGCTCGATGCCCTCGGACAGCCAAGATCCTTCCGAATACCAGGCACCCTCGGAATCAACGCGCAGAATAACCGGCGCCGACAGCCTGTGCGCCAATGCCTGGGCACGCTCGGGCTCGGAGCCGGCCTGCACGCCCAGCCGGGTTGCCAGCGAGCGGGCCTCGGCGTCGTTCACCGACCAGATGGGCTGCAGCGCAACCATCGCGTCCAGACTCGATTGTGGAAAATCGGCCACCATGGGGCCGGTGTCGAACAGCACGCGGCCGCCGCGGCGCGTCCAATCGGCCTTGGCCGCGGCAAACCGCTCCACAGCGGTGCGGGTGCCGGGCGACATGAATGAATATCCGCCCAAATACACCAGGTCGTGCTCGCGCAGCGGCAGCTGGGCAAACACATCGGGGCCCATCTGGCCCTCGGCGCCGCTCACCGAGATGAAGGTGTGCTCCCCGCCCGGCTCGGTGATCGCCACGCAATAGCCGTTGTCTGAGCCGGAAATCGTGGGCCCCTCGGCGGCAACCTCAATGCCGTCGAGCGCTGAGCGCAGGATATTGGCGAAAGGGCCGCTGCCCAGAGCGCCGAAAAAGATGGGTGAATGCCCCATTTTCACTACTGCCTGCAATACGTTGAATCCGCCGCCGGCGCGCATTGTTGCGTGGTCGGCGAAGACATCGCCGCAGCGTTCGGGCAGCTCATCCACATACATCGTGAGGTCAACGATCATCTGGCCAAGATGCAGAAAGCGGCCGGGTTCGGAAATGCTCATGAGTGGTTTTCCTTTTCTGTTGGAACGAGTGAGTCCGTGGAAGTGGGTGCTGTGTCGTCCTTGTGACGCAGGCCACCGGTGAGTGCATACAGCGCGCCCGCGACCACCAGGGAGACCGCCCAGCCAAGCCCATTGCGACCGATCCAGGAATCAGCGAAAGGCCCAGCCAGACGAGTTTCAGTGGCAGAGATCTGGGCGGAAACAAAGGTGAGACCAACAGCCAGCCCGGCCAGCCAGCTGAGCGTTCCCGAGGGATTGATGCCATGCCAGAACCAGTAGCGGCCGCCCGGATGCAGATCGAGCAGGGCATGGGAGTCGTAGCGCGGCCGGGCGATCATGTCGATCAGGAACACCCCGATCCAGGCGGTGATCGGCACCGCCAACACTGAAATGAAACTGATGAACGGCCCATAGAAACTGTCGGAAATGAGCATGAAATAGATCGAGCCGGTCACCGTCACCACAATGTCAACCACCACCGCATAGACCCGACGAATGCGCACGCCCAGGGTGATGGTGGTGAGGCCCGAGGAATACATCGCGATGTGATTGCTCATCAACAATCCGGCAAATGCGGCCACCAAATAGGGCACCGACACCCAGGTGGGAAGCCCCTGATGCACCACCGCAATCGGGTCGGACGAGGTGGCCAGGGCAGAATCGCCGGCCGTGAGTGCCGAGCCCAGCCCGATCACCATCACCAGCGGAATGCCGGCGCCTGCCGCGGCTGAGGCGATGAGCGATCCGGCCTTCACCGACGACCTCTGGTAACGCGAAATATCGGCGCCCGCCTGGGCCCAACCCACGCCGGTGCCCGCAACGATGGTGCCCACGCCCACAATGAAGGCGCTTGCCGGGCCGGGAGCGTTGCCGACGAACGACGACCAGTCCACGGTGGTGGCCAGATAGACCACAACCAGGGCCGTGAGTGCACCGAAAATCCAGGTGGCCCATTTCTGCACCGTCAGCAGGAAGGCGTGGCCGGTGGCAGAGACCACCACGGTGAGTGCCACGAACACCACAATGCAGGCAACAGTGAGCACCGGATGGTCGGTGGCGTTGACGGTGTCGCCACTGGCGATTGAGATGAGCGAGAGCATCGCGAACACCCCGGTGACGGTGGTGACGGTCTCCCAACCAAGCCGTGACAGCAGCGACAGCAGGGTGGGGCCGATATTGCCGCGCGGCCCGAAAATGGCGCGTGACAAGGTGAGGGACGGTGCGCCGCCGCGTCGTCCGGCAACCGAGATCACGCCCACCACGGCGAAGGAACCGATGGCGCCGATTGCAGTGGCGGCGAGTGCCTGCCACAGATTGAGCCCCAGAGCAATGAGCGTGGCGCCCAGCGGAATGCCCAGAATCGAAATGTTGGCGGCAAACCAGATCCAGAACAGCTGTCCTGCGCGTCCGGTGCGCTGGGCGTCGGGCACCGGCTCGATGCCGCGCTGCTCCACATGCGACAGCACGCCATGCCGAATGGGCGCGTCCAACAGGTCCGTCCCGCCAGCGGGTTCGGTTGTGGTGGACGTTGTGCTCATTTGGCGCTCTCCTGACGGCAGGTGTGGTCAGCAGGGCAGCGTGGTGTCGCTACTTGTCTGACGAAATGAAAATCTAATGGGTGAGGGGCCCATCACTTCCGGCGGGGTGGCTTGTGGACGGGTGTGCGCCGATACCGGGCGCGTGCTGGTTGCCGTGGGCTGCCCGGTGGTTGCTGCTCTGTCGGCGCCCCGGCGTCATCGGGGTGCATGGCTCCAGTTCATACTGGAAACATGACATCGCCGCCGACACAGATTCCACGCGACGCCAACCTGCCCCTTGGCGCAAGCACCTCTGCGGCGGCAGTGCGGGTTCGGGGCGTGACGAAACGTTATGGCGACACCTGGGCGAATCGCGATATTTCACTGACCATTTTCCGGGGTGAAATCGTGGCCCTGCTGGGCAAGAACGGTGCCGGGAAAACCACGCTCATCGATGCGGTGCTGGGCCTGCAGAATGCCGATTCAGGCACGGTCGAAGTGTTTGGGCGCACACCCCATGAGGCCATTCGGCGCTCCCTGGTGGGGGCCATGCAACAGACCGGGGCGTTGCTGCCCGAATACACAGTTGCCCAGCTGTTGTCGATGTTTGCCGCCACCCATGTGGCGCCCCTGCCGCTTGATGTGGTGTTACGGCTCAGCCGTTTGGACGCGTTCGCGCGGCGTCGCATTGGCAAGCTGTCGGGCGGTGAACAGCAACGCGTGCGCATGGCCCTGGCGCTGTTGCCCAATGCACCCCTGCTGATTCTCGACGAGCCGACCGCAGGCATGGATGCCGTTGCCAGACGGCATTTCTGGGCGCTCATGCGCGAGCTTGCCGCCGCCGGACGCACCATCGTCTTTGCCACGCACTATCTGGCCGAGGCCCAGGATTTTGCCGAGCGCACCCTCATCATGCGCAATGGCGAGATCGTTGCCGACGCCCCCACCGAGGAGCTGCGTCGTCGCGATGAACACCATGTGCTGTCCATCACCATCGATCCGGCGTCACGGGTGGTTATTGAACCCCGTCTGCTGGCCCTGCCAGGTGCGGAGGAGTGGACAATCAGCTGGCCGCCTTCGGGTGCTGAGCCAGTTTCAGGTGCTGGGCCCGAAGCGGGGGCTGCCTCACTCAACGCCGATCCAACCAACGGCCATGCACCGCGGCTGGTGATCCGTGGCAACCAGCTTGATGGTGCTGCGCGTGCCTTGCTCGATGCGCCCGGCGCCCATGATCTGGAGCTGGCGCCGTCCACCCTGGAAGACATCTTCACCAGCCTGACGGAGGAATCATGAGCCCACGCGACAAGCAGGCCCCTGCCCTGTCGGAGTCTTCGCCAGACGATATGGGCGCGGAGTTCGCCGGCCTGATGCCAGCCTCGCTGCTCACCACGAGCGATGTCCACACCCTGCTGGCCCGCCCACCGGCGGCGCGGTTCAAGGGTGCTGGGCGGGTGGCGGCCTATTCGTTCTGGAAAATGCTCACCAACCCGTTTTCGCTGGGTTTTGCCATGGCGCTGCCGATTTTCATGTATTTGATGTTCGGCGCCAATCAGGAATATTCGGATTATCCGGTGGGCCATGCGAATGTTGCCGCCACGGTGTTGGTGAACATGGTCTGGTACGGCGTGATCATGACCACCTCGTCGATGGGCGCCAATGTGTCGTTGGAGCGCACCTCGGGGGTGAGTCGCCTGTTTGCGCTGACGCCGTTGTCGTCGTCAGCGCAGATTCTTGCCCGCTCGGTTGCTGCCGTGGGGGTTGCGGCGGTGGTGGTTGCGGTGACTTACCTGGTGGGAGCGTTCACCGGCGCGAGCATGGAAGGCCCGGTATGGCTCTATTCAGGGCTGCTGGTATTGGCGATGGCCTTCCTTCCTGCCGCCATGGGTTTGGCTGCCGGGTTCGCGGTGAGGTCTGAGGGTGTCTATGCGGTCACCTCGATTGTTGCGGTGGTCTGCGCCTTCGCCTCGGGCATGTTCATGCCCCTGGAGGCAATGGGCGAGATGTTCCAGAACATTGCGCCCTGGACGCCGTTTTTCGGGGCGCTGAAGATTGTGCAGAGCCCGCTTGTCGGCTGGGGTGATTTCAGCTGGACGTGGGTGGTGAATCTGCTGGTGTGGTTTGCCATCATGGGCGGTATTGCCGCCTGGGCCCAGCGGCGTGACACTGCACGCTGAGTGCAAGGGGTGATTGGGTGCGCTGATTTGGCACCGACGCCGGATTAGGCTGAACAGAACTCGATGAGGAGATGACGATGACCGAGGCTCGACCGTCAGTGCTGTTCGTGTGCATTCACAACGCCGGACGTTCCCAGATGGCGGCGGGTTTCCTGCGCGCCCAGGCGGGTGACCGCATCGAGGTGCGCTCGGGTGGATCGATGCCTGCCAGCGAGCTCAACCCGGTGGTGGTGCAGGTGATGGCCGAGGTGGGCATCGACATCACCGATCAGCATCCCAAGGTGATGACACCCGAGGCGGTGAAATCGTCCACAGTGGTGGTGACGATGGGTTGCGGCGACACCTGCCCCTTCTTCCCCGGCATCGAATACCAGGACTGGCAGCTTGACGACCCTGCCGGGCAGGACATCGAGGCGGTGCGTCCCATCCGCGACGAAATTAAGGCCCGGGTGGAGAAGCTGATCGCCCAATTATTGGGCTGAGCCAGCCCCGAGGACTGCCGGCACGTGAGGGGCTCAGGCGGGTTGTGGCACGTGCTTGCGCCGAGCTTTCAACAGTGACGCATTGAAGCGCGCCACATCCTCGGCGTTTGGGGAGAGCTCGGCATCGTGGGCGGCTGCAGATGTGTTGCTCAGCCAGGTGTTGACATCAGCCCATGCCCACAGCGGTCCGGGCGCCCAGGTGAACTCGGCGGGGAAGGGCTGCCCGCGCCATCCCCTTTCAACCCAGTTGCCCACAGTCTGGCGCGATTTGTCAGTGCGGGCCGAGATCTCACTCTTGGTCACCAAATCCAAGTCCAACCGCTCGATGACCATGCCCAATTCTGCGAGCGTAGAGGCGGCGGAGTTTGCTGCTTCGAGTGCGGTGGGCCCCGGCATGTTCAATGTGACGAAGTGTTGTTGACCGCGTTGGCCGGTCATGGCGTCCACAGTGGATTCCACCGCAGAGACCACGTGATCTGAGGCCGGTTCAACAATGAAGGTGAGCTCCACATCATGCACGATTGTCTCCTGTTCTGCGGGGTTGGGACCCAGTGTGCCATGTAGGGGTTGACTACTGTCAAGGGTTGGGGTTGAAGCTTGGGCATCGTCTGCTCTCTCGCAGTATGCGCTTGGCCTCGCGTCCGTCATTTTGAGGGGTTTTTGCAATGCTGAATTGTTGGCGCAAGGTGTGTCCGGGTGGGCACGGGCAGTAGGTCCGACTGCCATGGCCTTGTCGGCGAAAGCGCCAGCCTCCGTGAAACAAGGTCAGAACGGCAGCGCGTGTGTTGCCGGAATGAAGCTTGCAGAGCTGCTTCTCGGATAACCATTGATTCTCACCCACCCCGGCCCCCTGCTGGCACATGATTTGTGTGTATCCCTCTGTGGGATGTGCATGTGGCCAGGTCGCCAACCGCGCTGGCGATTACTGGGGATGGGTTGGGGTTCAATTCATTGGCTGTGGAAATCGGATGTTGATTGATGGCCACTAGGTACAAGCTGAGCTTGCTGGATAGCCGCTGCTCCCACTTCCTCCCGTGCAGCAACTACCCATTCATGTCCCGCCTATCTACTGACTCAACTTGCTCAACAACCCCTCACCCACCGGAGCTTGCGCCAGTTGTGGCACCACAGCCAGCCGCGATGCCAGCTCACGCACCCGGGCCATCGGAGCCTGTTCGGCGTGGGCGCGCTGGGCCAACAGCGGGTCGTTCGTGCGGGCGGACGACAGTGAGCGGTTCACAATCCATGCCCAGGGCCTGATGTTGGCGCGGGCCAGATCACGGGTGAGACCCTCGGCCTCCAACACCGGCGTGGTCTCGGGCAGCGTCACCACGATGATGGACGTCTGCTCGGCGTCCTGCAGCCGCATCAGCGGCGTGGCATCGGCCAACTCAGGATTGTTGCGCAGCACCTCGCGGTGATAGGAACCCGTGGCGTCCATCAGCAACAAGGTGTGCCCGGTGGGTGCTGTGTCCATGATCACAAAGCGCTTGTCAGCCTGCGCAACGGCCTGCGAGAAAGCCTGGAACACAGCGACTTCCTCGGTGCAGGGCGACCGCAGATCTTCGGCCAACCCGGCCCGACCGTCGTCATCAAGCCCGGCGCCCTTGGTGGTCATCACATGCTCCCGATAGCGGGCCGTTGCCTCATCGGGATCGATGCGCGCCAGCTCCAGATTGGTGGCCCCCTCGACCGTCCACGACACGTGCGCCGCCGGGTCAGTGGTGGTGAGCAGCACGTCCTTGCCGCGATGGGCCAGCGCCACGGCCAGCGCGGCTGCCATCGTCGTCTTGCCGACGCCGCCCTTGCCCATGAGCATCACAAGCCCGTGGTCCTTGGTGGCAAGCTCCTCAACCAGCCGCGCCAGGGGTTCATCAACAGGCTCGGGTGTCACAGCGGAGGACTGCTGGGCCACATCGGCGCTATCAGCGAGCAGCTGCTTCAGCGCATCGAGCCCCACCATGTCGCGGCCCCGAAGCGCGAGAGTGTCCCGGGCGAGCCCCGCCAGATTGCGGGGCATCTGCTCCAACACCGAGGCTTCGTCGGCACGCAGCGCCACGGCCAGCGGGTCATTACTTCCGGGCGGCAGCACACCGTTCACCACCAGATTGGTGGCGCTGATCCCTGTCTCGTTGAGCTCGCTGAGCGTGCGCGACGTCTCCGCCAGCGACGAGGTCTGTGCGCGGGCAACGAGCACCAGGCGCGTTGCGGAAGGATCGGCCATCACCTTCAATGCCTTGTCGTAGGTGCTGTGGCTGCGGTCCAGGCCCGACATGGGACCCAAACAGGACGCATCGCCAGCACCTTTGGCCAGGAACGCCGACCACTCGCCCGGTAGCTTGAGCAGACGCACGGTGTGGCCGGTGGGAGCGGTGTCGAAAATGATGTGGTCGTAGGTGCCGGTCACCTCGGCGTCGGTGAGCAGCGCGGTGAACTCGTTGAATGACGCGATCTCGGTGGTGCACGAGCCGGACAGCTGCTCAGTGACCGACGCCAGATCCTTGTCGCTCAGAAATTCCTTCACCGGCGCCAGAGCTTTGGTGCGGTATTCCTCAGCCGCCGCCTCGGGGTCGATTTCCAGGCCATCCAATCCGTGAACCGTGTCGATCGGGGTGATGGCATTGCCGATGCGCTGGCCAAACACCTGCCCCACATTCGATGCCGGATCGGTGGAGACCAGCAGAATGCGTTTGCCCTGGCTGGCCAGATCCACCGCCGTTGCGCAGGCGACGCTCGTCTTGCCGACGCCACCCTTGCCGGTGAAGAACAGGAACTGCGGTGGTGCCTGGAGAAACTCGACCATGGTCATTAGTTGCTCAGCCCTTCGAGCACGAGGGGCTGCGGAGTGCTTTCCGGGGTGGAGCAGCAGTCGGCACCCGCATTGTCATTGCCGCAGCAGGCCCCATTTTCGTCGGGCTTGGGTGTGGTGGCCGGGGTGGAGCAGCAGTCGGCCGGGGCATCGCCGCCACAGCAGCTTGCGGAGTCTTCAACTGTGCTTGCCACACCGACGGGTGCCTCGATCGAGGCGAAGCGTGCCAGCTCGGTGCGGGTGGGATAGCGCCCTGTGAGTACGGTCACGCCGTCGGCGACCACCAGCGGCAGGGCGTCAGACCCGGCAGCCTTCACGAAGGCGCGGGCAATCTCGGACTGGGCAAATGCCAGCGGGTCCTGTGCCAGATTGGCCCGGCGCACGGTGGCGCCATGTGATTGCGCCCACTTGGCATCAGCGGTGAAATCGACCAGTGCCTGCTGCGGGTCGGTGCCGCAGACTCCGGTGTTGCAACACAGTGGGCCCTCAAAAACTTCGATCATCAGTGATCCTCACTCACATTGACGGGTGTCGATATGAAGTAGACCACTCACATCGATAAACGTCAATATGTGGGCTAGGCTGGGCGCATGCCCGCCATCGAACTTGAGCTCAACCCGGTTGCCAGTCTCATGCCCAACGCCGATGCCGTGCGTCTTGCTGCCGTGTTCAAGGCCCTGGACAATCCCGTGCGGGTGCGGCTGCTGCAACACATCAGCGCAGATTGCTGTTCGAGCGTGTGCATCTGTCACATGCCCACCGAGCTGGGTGTGTCGCAACCGACCCTGTCGCATCATCTTTCCAAGCTTGTGGACGCAGGCCTGGTCACCCGCGAGATGCGCGGCAAGTGGGCCCACTACCGCAGCGTGCCCGGCGCGCTCGATCCGGTGCGTGGCTATCTGGATGCGGCGTCGGTGAGTTGCGATCCCGGCCTTGGCGGCGCGGGCGAGAGTGACGGATGTTGCTGAGATTGTGCCAGACCGCCTGCGCTGATTGATCGTCGGGGCGCTGTGAACTGCGTTGACAGTGGTCGGCACCATGGTTGTTACCAACGAAGGGAACGCCATGAACAACCCCACCACCCACCAATTCGCCCCCGAGCAACTGGCTGTGGAGAATGCGCTGTTCGAGTCGGGCAGTGCTCAGGAGCGGCTCATTCGAATTCTGGCCCACGCGCGCAAGATCGCTGCAGAGGTGCCTGCCGAGTTGAAGCGGGTTGCTGATCCGTGGCTCGACAGCGGCCACGGTGATGACGAGCGCTATCTGCCTGCCCGGGCGCAAATCATTTCCGCACCCGGCGACGTGGAGGAGGGCAGCCATGAATGACGCTGCACATGACTCCCAAGGACATGGCAACCAGGGACATGGCAACCAGATCCCCGGCAATTCTGACCATGACGATCAGTCAAGCCTCGACAAGCTGCGCGAAGCACTGATTGATGTGGCCACCGACACCAAGAACATGGTTGCTGACAAGGTTGAAGACCTCACCCAGGGTGCCCGTGAGGCTGTGAAGGACAAGGGAGCAACCGTGTCCGAGGGCCTTCAGGGCGTCAGGGTCAAGGCCACTGAACACCTTGAAAGCGCCAAGGAGGGGCTGAAAAAGGTGGTCAACAAGGGCAGCGATTCAGATCCCTCGCACTGACTCGATGGAGAAGGTCGCAGCGCGCAACTTCGGATAATCGGCGACGGCCGTCTCGGTGAATGCCGTGGTGGTGTCAGTGCCGGTCGGGGCCACAAAACTGATGACAATGTCGCGGGCCACTTCGACGCCTGCGGCGTCCTTGGCCACCAAGGTGATGAATACGGTGGTCTGGGTGGTGCCCAAATTGCTCACCGTGACGGGCACCTGGGCGTACTGCTGCTCGGTGTTGGCGTCGAGTGCTCCCACAGCCACTGTGACGCGTTGACCATTGCCCTCATAGGGGTCGCCACCCGGCACAGGCGCTGGTGTGGGACCAGTCTTGCGCGTGCTCGGAGTAGAGGTCACAGGGTTGTGGCTGGTGCTCGGGCTTGAGCTGGTGGGGCTGGCCGACGTTGAGCTTGCCCCGGCGTCAGGTGCAGCGTTGTCGCTGCTGAAGGTGTGATAAACCACCAGCGACATGATGAGCGACACCACAATGGCCACGCCGCCCAGGGCTGTGGTGATGATCGAGAGCGTGCCCTGCTTCTTGGTCAGGCCAAGAATGCCCACCACAACGGCGAAGATGCCGCCGAGCACGCCGATCGGCAGCCCGACGACAGGTGCAAAACCGACAACCACGGCCGTGCCGCCAGTGATGATGCCGGCCAAGGTGAGGCCGTTGATCTTCTGAGGCTGATTGGGCAGCTGGCCATACCAACCGCCGCCGGCGCCATAGCCGGTTGGGTTGATCGGCGGCTGCCCATAGCCTTGCCCGCCGCCGAAACCCTGAGGGCTCGAAGTGGAGAAATTGGTGGTCTGCCCGAAGTTTCCCGGTTGGCCGAAGCTTGCCCCTTGGCCGGGATTCCCGCCCTGGTTGAAGCCAGTGCTGGGCGTGGGAGTGGCTGGCTGCCCGTATGGATTTTGGGTGTGGCCTTGCGGCGCAAACGGGTTACCGGGCTGAGCCGGCGGCATAGCGGCCGCGTACGGCTGATGCACCTGCGACTGCGCAGGCTGGGCTGGTGCCGACTGGGGCCGTGCGTCCTGGGGTTGTGTCTGCGGAGCCGGCCGAGCCGTCTACGACGGCGCGCCCTGGATCACACGCGACGGAGACATGGCCTGGATCGACGTCGACGAGCTGCTGCGCGAGACCGGAGCCTGGTCGGGAGGAGAGCAACGCCTGGTGCGCATCGCCGCGT
>CAXYYR010000016.1:0-31521 GCA_964293265.1 uncultured Propionibacterium sp. | reverse complement strand
CACACCGAACACGCTCCGTCTTCGCCGCTATTTTCCCTTGTCAATGCCATGTTGCACGGTACGCGAGGTCGGGTGTGTCGGCCCCCGCTCACCTACGCGGAGAAAATCCGCTGGATTGGTGGCGGTCACGAACGAGTCGACCGGAGTCGAGCCACATCAAGCGACCTCGCGTTCCCCGGATTCCCTGATGCACCGCAAATCGGATCGTGAGACCCGGTTCTTGAGCACAGAAACTCCGAGGAGCAACCTGACTAGTTTTTCACGATTGGGCCGCGGACACAAATTGGGTTCACGTCACCCGCGCCCGGGCTCGTCGCCGAGCCCGATTGAAGGAAACGCTGTCTCGTCGCGGAGCCCGACCGCAGGAATCGCTGTCTCGTCGCTGAGCGCTGCCTCGTCATAGGGCTGCTTGGTCCAGACTGCCATCCGCCGGGTAAGAGCCTCATCCACAGCGAGCGTATGTCCGTCCACCTCGACAATGGGTGTGCATCCATAGCTCACCGAGACCAGCCAGGCGCCCTGGACATGCAAGAGCTCGTCAACGCGGAGCAATCCGTCGGCCACCTGGAAACCCTCGGACCGGGCGCCCTCCAGAGCCGCACGCACCGTCATAGAGTCGAGCACACCAGTGCCCGTGCGGGTGGTGGTGAACACCGCACCGTCCTTGGCCCAGATGAAGCCCGCTCGCGGAGCCTCGAGGCAATAGCCATCGGTGGAGGTGAACAGCACATCATCGAAACCACGATCAGTGGCATAGCGGAAAGCAGCCATATTGGTGGCATAGGACAGGGTCTTCACTCCCCCGAGCAGCCACGGGGCATCAACGAAGGCATCGTGCGGACGACCATTGGACAGCCGCGCAACCCTGATCTGCGCCGGGTGCGCCCGGGCGCCGCGAATATCGCTGAGCAGCACATAGGCCAACGGTGAAGCCGGGTCGTCGGTCGCCACCTCACGCCCCCGGCTGAGGATCAGACGCATCACGGCACGATGGCCCGTCCAGCTGTCGGGCGCCGTGTCTATCGCCCCTCTCCACAACTCCCGCGAGGGGCATTCAATGCCCATTCCTGCCGCCGAGCGTTCGAGTCTGGCCAGGTGCCAGTCAAGATGCAGAGCCCGGGGTCCGGTGAGTTGGCGATAGACCACGGTGGAATCGAACACGCCTTCACCACGGGTGAGGGCCAGGTCGTCAGGCAGGGCCAAGGGGGCATCAGGATCGACGATGCCTGAACTCACCACTGAGATGATCATGCCCGCCACCCCGCCCATGTCAGCACGAGCGACAGCGCCAGTTGGGCAGCCGACGCGGGGTCCCGGTGGGTAACTCCCCTGTTCCGAGGCCGACTCACAGGCTTGCCCGCAGTTGACGCACGCGGGTGAGCACCGACTCACGCCCCAGCAGCTCGCAGCTCTCGAACAATGGCGGGCTCACCTTGCGGCCGCTTGTGGCAACCCTCAACGGGGCAAAGGCGAGACGGGGCTTGATCCCCAGCTCATCGACAAGTCGGCTGCGAAGGGCCTGTTGGATCGGCTCTGCCTCGAAGGGCTCAAGTGATCCCAACACCTCGGCCGTGGCATCGAGCACCTCGCCGGCATTCTCCTTGAGCTGGGCGCGCGCGGCATCCTCGATCGGCAGCGCATCGTCAGGCTCAACCAGGAAGGCAAGCTGGTCCCAGGCGTCGGAAAGCTTGACCAGACGGGGTTTGATCATCGGCGTTGCTGCCCGCACCAGCTCGGCCCATGAGGGCTCGGGGTTGGCGCCCCACTGCTCATGGCCGGCGATGAAATCAACCAGCTGGTTGCCCAGCTCGGCATCGGACAATTGGCGAATGTATTGGCCGTTGAGCCAGTCGAGCTTCTTGGTGTCGAAGACCGGGCCCACTGTGTTGACCTTGTTCCAGGCAAAGCCCTCGACGAAATCGGCGAAGCTCTCTAGTTCCTGCTCGCCCTCAGCGGGCGGATAGGCCAGCAGCTGCAGGAAATTGCGCAGGGCGGCAGGCAGATAGCCCTGCTCCTTGAACCACATGAGCCGGGCTGCCGGGTTCTTGCGCTTTGAGATCTTGGAATGATCGGTGTTTCGCAGCAGCGGCATGTGGGCGAACTCGGGCAGTTCCCAGCCCAGCCACTTGTAGAGCAGCAGATGCTTGGGTGTCGAGCTGATCCATTCCTCACCGCGCACCACGGTGCTGATCTTCATCTCATGGTCATCCACGACCACCGCCAGATGGTAGGTGGGGAAGCCGTCTGCCTTGAGGATCACCTGGTCATCGGGGAACGGCGCCTTCACTTCGCCGCGGATGAGGTCGTTGAACACCACCGGTGCATCGTCCGGGATGTGCATCCGCACGACGGGAGTCGGGCTGAAGCCGGGCAGCTTGGCGCGTTCCTCGCGGGTCTTGCCATAACACAGCCGGTCATAGCGGGTGTCCTGCTTCTTGGCGGCCTTCTCTTCCCGCATCTGGGCCAGACGCTCCTGGGAGCACCAGCAGTAATAGGCATGACCCGATTCGATGAGCGCCTCAACCACCGGACGGTAGCTGTCGAGGCGCTCGGACTGGGTGTAGGGCGCATATGGCCCACCGATTTCCGGTGACTCATCGGGCGCCAGATCCAGCCATTCGAGGGCGTCGATGATCTGCTGCTGGGAGCCAGCCACCAGTCGGTTGCGGTCGGTGTCCTCGATGCGCAGGACGAACTGTCCCCCGGTTTTCACCGCCCATGCCTTGTCAAACAGGGCCATATAGGCCGTGCCCACATGGGGATCGCCAGTGGGAGAGGGAGCAACACGAGTACGAGCGGGAGTGGTCATAGTGGGCCCAAGTCTATCGACGCCGCATGCCTCAGTGAGCAGCCCTGGTGGCAACCGTGGTGATTGGAGCCATTAGCCCTGGTGCCGGAAACGCAGCCGAGCACCGTCCGAGCGCACCTCCAGGAAATCTGCCCAAGCAACCACTGCCAGCGATGCTGTGTTGTCCGGATCAATCTGCGCCAACACCGTGGCGGCGCCATGATCGTGGGCCCACGCGGTGAGCGCCCGAAGCGCTTCAGTGGCAAATCCATGCCCCCTGGCGCTGGGGGCCAGCCCATAGCTCACCTCGACCGCGCCCCTGGCGTCAGGAGGCGTATGGAAGCCGATGTCCCCCACCACAAGCGCATCCGCCCGCCGCACCATGAGATACAGACCAAAACCGGGCACCCAGTTGTCCACCTCAAGACTGTGCCGTTGCATGCGCGCCGCCGCATGGGTGTCGGCGTGCGGATAATCGGGCACGCAGGCAAGCGGGCTGTCGCCATTGGCCAATTGCTCGGCCTGGGCCGGGTTCACCGGGTGCAGTCGCAGACGTGGCGTGGGAATGTGACCGCCGGCGCGCGTGGACTGTGCTATCTGATTAGGCATCGCGCTCGGTTCCTTCCACGGTTGAGAAGGTGGGTTGAGAAGGTCGGTCAAGAATATGGTTGGGCGACTGCCCCACAACAGCAAGTTGGCCCGCCCCCTGGTGGGAACGGGCCAACTTTCAGAGTGCTTGGTTAGAACAAGCTCACTTGGTGATCTCGGTCACGCGACCGGCACCCACAGTGTGACCACCCTCGCGGATGGCGAACTTCAGGCCGACCTCCATGGCGATCGGCTTCTGCAGCTCAACTTCCATGTCGGTGTTGTCACCGGGCATCACCATTTCGACGCCATCAGGCAGCACAACGGTGCCGGTGACGTCGGTGGTGCGGAAGTAGAACTGGGGGCTGTAGTGGCTGAAGAACGGCTTGTGACGGCCACCCTCATCCTTGGTCAGCACGTAGACGCTGCCCTTGAAATCGGTGTGACCGGTGGTGCTGCCGGGCTTGGTCACAACCATGCCGCGCTCCACGTCTTCCTTCTTGGTGCCACGAAGGAGAAGACCGACATTGTCGCCGGCCTGACCCTCGTCAAGGATCTTGCGGAACATCTCAACACCGGTGACGGTGGTGGTCTGGGTGTCAGCCAGGCCGACGAGCTCGACGGTCTCACCAGTGGTGATGATGCCGCGCTCGATACGACCGGTGACAACGGTGCCACGACCGGTGATGGTGAAGACATCCTCAACGGGCATGAGGAAGGGCTTCTCAGTGTCACGCTCGGGCTGCGGGATGTACTCATCCACGGCATCCATGAGCTTCATGATCTGGTCGGCCCACTTCTCGTCACCCTGGAGGGCCTGGAAGGCGGAGACGCGCACGACGGGGCAGTTCTCGCCGTCGAACTCCTGAGAGCTCAGGAGCTCGCGGGTCTCCATCTCGACGAGATCGATGAGCTCATCGTCATCAACCATGTCGCACTTGTTCAGTGCAACCACGATGGCGGGCACGCCGACCTGGCGGGCCAGCAGCACGTGCTCGTGGGTCTGGGGCATGGGGCCGTCAGTGGCGGCAACCACGAGGATGGCGCCGTCCATCTGGGCTGCACCGGTGATCATGTTCTTCACATAGTCGGCGTGCCCGGGGCAGTCGACGTGTGCGTAATGACGCTTCTCGGTCTGGTACTCGACGTGCGAGATCGAAATCGTGATTCCGCGCTGACGCTCCTCGGGAGCCTTGTCAATCTCATCGAAAGCTTCGAACGAGTTCCACTGCGGATAACGATCCGCGAGCACCTTGGTGATCGCCGCGGTCAGCGTTGTCTTGCCGTGGTCAATGTGTCCGATGGTGCCGATGTTGCAGTGCGGCTTCGTCCGCTCGAAATGGGCCTTTGCCACTGGGGCTCCTCCTGATGTCGCGTCACGCTGGCTTGCGGGACGCCCGTGTTTGGGCTTCTTGGTTATACGAGTTCACTTGCGCGCCGATACTAGCCGGTGCGCGGTGATGCACGGGCGAAACCCGTGAACCTTATCAATTGTTGTCCACACATCTTATAGAGTCAAACGCCGATGTGCGGGCTGGTCCCCCGCCAGCTGCCATGGGGCAGCCAGGCGGGAAACCTCATGCTCACTCCTGGCCGCGGGCCTTGGCGATGATCTCCTCGGAGATGCTCTTGGGCACCTCACCGTAAGCGGAGAACTCCATGGTGTACGTGGCCTGACCTGAGGTCTTTGCGCGCAGATCGTTCACATAGCCGAACATCTCGGCCAGCGGAACGAGTGCACGAATCACCTTGTTGCCGTGCTCATCGGCCATTTCCTGGACATGACCACGGCGACCATTGAGGTCACCGATCACAGTGCCGAGGAATTCTTCCGGGGTGGTCACCTCAACGGCGAACTCCGGCTCCAACAGAGCGGGATCGGCGCGGCGGGCGGCCTCCTTGAAGACCATCGAACCGGCGATCTTGAATGCCAGCTCCGAGGAGTCGACATCGTGGTAGGCGCCGTCGGTGAGGGTCACCTTGATGTCCTCCACCGGATAACCGGCGAGCACACCGAACTGCATGGCCTCCTGGATGCCCGCGTCCACAGCAGGAATGTATTCCTTGGGGATGCGGCCACCGGTGACGGCATTCACGAACTCGTAGCCGGTGCCTGCGGGCTGGGGCTCGAGGTCGATGATGACCTTTGCGTACTGGCCCGAACCACCCGACTGCTTCTTGTGCGTGTAATCGATGCCCTTGACGGCGCGACGCAGGGTTTCGCGGTATGCAACCTGCGGGGTGCCGATATTGGCTTCCACATGGAACTCGCGCTTCATGCGATCGATCAGCACATCGAGGTGGAGCTCACCCATGCCGGCGATGATCGTCTGACCGGTCTCTTCGTCGGTGTGCACCTGGAAAGTGGGATCTTCTTCGGCAAGACGCGAGATGGCGACGCCGAGCTTCTCCTGATCAGCCTTCGACTTGGGCTCGATGGCCTGCTCGATCACGGGATCGGGGAAGGTCATGGACTCCAGGGCGATCGGGTTCTGCGGATCGCACAGGGTGTCGCCGGTGCCGGTGTTCTTCAGACCCATGACAGCGCAGATCATGCCGGCCGGCATCTCGTCGACCTCCTGACGCTTGTTGGCATGCATCTGATAGATCTTGCCGATGCGCTCCTTGTTGTCCTTGGTGGAGTTGAGCACCGACTCGCCGGCCTTGAGCACGCCTGAATAGACGCGCACGAAGGTGAGGCGGCCCAGATGGGGATCGGCAGCGATCTTGAAGGCCAGGGCCGACAACGGCTGGCTCTTCTCGGGCTGACGATCGATCTCGGTCTCCTCGTGGCCGGGCTTGAAGCCCACCACAGCAGGAATGTCCAGCGGGCTGGGCAGGTAGTCGACGATCGCGTCGAGCAGCGGCTGCACGCCCTTGTTCTTGAACGAGGTGCCACAGACAACTGCAGTGAAGGCATTGGCCAACACACCGCGGCGGATGGCGGCCTTGAGGTCGTCGTTGCCCCATTCGGCGCCACCGAGGTAGAGCTCCATGAAGGTGTCATCGTTCTCGGCGACGTGCTCCACCATTTCAGTGCGAGCGGCCTTGGCCTTCTCAACCATGTCGGCGGGGATGTCCTCGACCTCGTAGTGCTGACCGAGCTCGGTCTCACCACGCCAGGTCTTGGCATGCATCTCAATGAGGTCGACAACACCCAGGAAGTCGGCCTCGGCGCCGATCGGCAGCTGCAGCAGCACAGGAGTGGCGTGGAGCCGATCCTTGATGGTCTGCACGCAGTAGTCGAAGGATGCGCCGGTGCGATCGAGCTTGTTGATGTAGCAGATGCGCGGCACGTTGTACTTGCTGGCCTGACGCCACACAGTCATCGACTGGGGCTCAACGCCGGCAACGCCGTCGAACACTGCAACGGCACCGTCGAGCACACGCAGGGAACGCTCCACCTCAACGGTGAAATCCACGTGCCCGGGGGTGTCGATGATGTTGATCTGGTAGTTGTTCCAGAAGCAGGTGGTGGCAGCGGACGTGATCGTGATGCCACGCTCCTGCTCCTGCTCCATCCAGTCCATGGTGGCCGCACCATCGTGAACTTCACCGATCTTGTGGTTGACACCGGTGTAGTACAGGATGCGTTCGGTCGTAGTGGTCTTACCCGCGTCGATATGGGCCATGATGCCGATGTTGCGCACCTTGGCCAGGTCGGTCTGGAGATCGATGGCCACGAAGTTCCAACCTCTGTTCTTGGAATTGAAAACGAAAAAGATGATGGGGGTGGGCACTCGGCCCACAGCAAGCCAGTACCCCCGCCCGCAGGCGGGGGTCTGTCACAGATGAATTACCAGCGGTAATGGGCGAAGGCGCGATTGGCCTCAGCCATGCGGTGGGTGTCCTCGCGCTTCTTCACCGAGGCTCCCAGACCATTGCTGGCGTCGAGAATCTCGTTCTGGAGGCGCTCGGCCATGGTCTTCTCACGACGGTCACGGGCGAAGCTCACGAGCCAGCGCATGGCCAGCGTGTTGGAGCGTCCGGGCTTGACCTCGATGGGCACCTGGTAGGTGGCGCCACCGACTCGACGGGAGCGCACCTCGACGGCGGGCTTCACATTGTCCAGCGCCTTCTTGAGGGTCTGGACGGGATCGATGCCGCTCTTCTCGCGGGTGCCTTCCAGAGCGGTGTAGACGATGGACTGAGCCACGGTCTTCTTGCCGTCCTGCAGGATCTTGCTCACGAGCTGGCTCACCAGGGGTGAGCTGTACACGGGATCGACAACGACAGGGCGCTTGGCGGCGGGTCCTTTGCGAGGCATTACTTCTCCTTCTTCGCGCCGTAACGGCTGCGGGCCTGCTTGCGACCCTTGACACCCTGGGTGTCCAAGGTGCCGCGCACGATCTTGTAACGGACGCCGGGGAGATCCTTCACACGGCCGCCGCGCACGAGCACCATTGAGTGCTCCTGCAGGTTGTGGCCGATACCCGGGATGTAGGCAGTCACCTCAATACCCGAGCTGAGGCGCACACGCGCCACCTTGCGCATGGCGGAGTTGGGCTTCTTGGGTGTGGTCGTATACACGCGAGTGCAGACACCACGACGCTGGGGCGAACCCTTGAGCGCGGGAGTCTTGCTCTTGCTGACCTTGTCACTACGGCCCTTGCGGACCAGCTGCTGAATGGTAGGCACCTGCTGGAATCTCTTTCGTTATGGACTGGATCTGCTTATGACGCAGCTCTCCCCGTCATATCAGGACACACCCAGCAACTGATGAATCGATGATGATGATTGGGTCGCTGCCGCACGAATCCTAGACCGCCGGGACCGCCTCGCAACGAACAGGAGCCAGGTCGGGAGGGCACGCGCTTTCATCCGGGCAAACCGAACCAAGTGGAAACGATACCCGCCGCCCCCCACAGGGTCAAACGAGACCATCGCCGGGCACCGCGATGCGAGCGAGTCGGCACGACTAGGTGCGCAGCCACACGCTCATGGGCCTGAGCGCAGAGACGCAGGGACCGGGGCGATTGCCCCGGTCCCTGCGTCAACAGTTGCTCAGTGGATCAGCGAAGATCGCCGAAATCCAAATCGTCAAGCGGCACTGCGGCGCCCGTCCCCGACCCGAAGTCGTAGTCGAAGGGGTCGTAGTTGACCTGGAACGAATTGGCCTTGGCCTCCGCCGTGGGCTCCACCCGAATGTTGCGGTAGCGCTCCAGACCTGTGCCCACCGGGATGAGCTTGCCCAGGATCACGTTCTCCTTCAGGCCGACCAGATGATCGGACTTGCCGTGGATCGAGGCATCGGTGAGCACCTTGGTGGTCTCCTGGAAGGATGCCGCCGACAACCACGAATCAGTGGCCAGGGAGGCCTTCGTGATGCCCATCAGCACCGGACGACCCTCAGCAGGACGCCCGCCTTCCTCGACAGCCTTGCGGTTCTCCGCCTCATAGTGACGACGGTCAACCAACTCACCGGGCATCATCGGGGTGTCACCCGACTCGATCACGGTCACCCGACGCAGCATCTGACGAATGACGATCTCGATGTGCTTGTCGTGGATCGGTGAACCCTGCGAGGCGTACACCTTCTGCACTTCCTCCACCAGGTGCTCCTGCACCTTGCGAAGGCCGCGCACACGAAGCACGTCCTGGGGATCGATCGTGCCACCGGTGAGCTGCTCGCCCACGCCGATGTGAATGCCATCGGCAATGGTGTGACGCACGCGGTTGGAATCCTCGAACTCCAGGCGGGCACGACGCGGCAACATGTACTCCACGTCCTCGCCGCCATCGTCACGCACGATCGTCAGCTTGCGGCCACGATCGGTTTCCTCGATCTTGATGCGGCCATCGGCCTCGGCAATCGGCGCCTTGCCCTTCGGGGTGCGAGCCTCGAAGAGCTCGACCACGCGGGGCAGACCCTGGGTGATGTCGTCGCCAGCCACACCACCGGTGTGGAAGGTACGCATCGTCAGCTGGGTTCCGGGCTCGCCGATCGACTGGGCAGCCTGAATACCGACTGCCTCACCGACCTCGACGATCTTGCCGTTGGCCAGCGACAGGCCGTAGCACTTGGCGCAGGCGCCGGTGGTGGCCTCACAGGTGAGCACGGAGCGCACCTTCACCGAGGTGAGTCCGGCCGCAATGGCCTCGCCCACAACAGTGGAGTCCAGCATGGTGCCGGCAGGAATGATGACCTTGCCCGATTCGTCGGTGGCATCGGTCGCAGTGACACGGCCGTACACCGAGGTATCGAGCATCTTGGCCGGCACCAACACGCCGTCGGCACCCGGTTCTGCAATCGGATGCACCAGGCCACGCTCGGTGCCACAATCCTCGTCACGGATGATGACATCCTGCGAGACGTCGACCAGGCGACGGGTCAGGTAACCGGAATCTGCAGTACGCAGAGCGGTATCGGCCTGTCCCTTTCGACCACCGTGTGTGGAGATGAAGTACTCCAGAACCGTCAGGCCCTCACGGAAGTTCGACTTGATCGGGCGCTCGATGATCTCGCCCTTCGGGTTGGCCACAAGGCCTCGCATGGCGGCGATCTGACGCATCTGGGTCATGTTTCCACGAGCACCGGAGTTCACCATCATGTAGATGGGGTTGGTTTTCGTGAAGTTCTTCTCCATGGCGTCGGTGAGCTCTGCAGTGGCATCGTTCCAGATCTGGACGAGCTCACCACGGCGCTCTTCTTCGGTCACTGCACCGCGATCGTAGAGCTTGTCGATCTTGGCTGCCTTGGCCTCGTAGCTGCCCATGATCTCGGGCTTGTTGGCAGGCGTCTGCACATCACCGATCGAGACCGTGACACCGGACTGGGTGCCCCAACGGAAGCCCATGTCCTTCAGATTGTCGAGGGTCTCGACAACCACCGGACGCGGGAAGCGCACTGCCAGGTCATTGATGATGGCCGACAGCTGCTTCTTGCCCACATGGGATTCCACGAAGGGGTAATCCACCGGCAGGGCCTCATTGAAGATCACCTGGCCGAGCGTGGTGTCAAGCAGGATCGAGCCATCGGCACGCTGCTTGTCCTCCTGGCCGACCGGCGGCACAACACCCGTCAGACGGATCTTGCACTTGGCGCGCAGGTCGAGCTGATGCAGGTCGTAGGCCATGGTGGCCTCGTCCTTCGAGCTGAAGGCACGGCCCTCGCCCGGCAGACCATCAAGGTCCTGGGTGAGGTAGTACATGCCGATGATCATCTCGTGGCTCGGCAGGGCGATCGGCTTGCCATCGGCAGGCTTCAGGATGTTGTTCGAGCTGAGCATGAGAATGCGGGCCTCGGCCTGCGCCTCAGCGCTCAATGGAAGATGAACAGCCATCTGATCGCCGTCGAAGTCAGCATTGAAGGCGGCACACACCAGCGGATGAAGCTGGATGGCCTTGCCCTCGATGAGCTGTGGCTCGAACGCCTGGATGCCCAGACGGTGCAGGGTGGGTGCGCGGTTGAGCAGCACCGGATGCTCACGAATCACTTCGTCGAGCACATCGAACACCTGCGGGCGCTGACGATCAACCATGCGCTTGGCGCTCTTGATGTTGGGCGCGTAGTTGAGGTCGTCAAGACGCTTCATGACGAAGGGCTTGAACAGCTCCAGGGCCATCTGCTTGGGCAGACCACACTGGTGCATCTTCAGCTGGGGACCAACCACGATGACCGAACGACCCGAGTAGTCCACACGCTTGCCCAGCAGGTTCTGACGGAAGCGGCCCTGCTTGCCCTTGAGCATGTCGCTCAACGACTTCAATGGACGATTGCCCGGCCCGGTGACGGGACGGCCACGGCGGCCATTGTCGAACAACGAATCAACGGCCTCCTGGAGCATCCGCTTCTCGTTGTTCACGATGATCTCGGGGGCTCCGAGATCGAGCAGCCGCTTGAGACGGTTGTTGCGGTTGATCACGCGACGGTACAGATCGTTGAGATCCGAGGTGGCGAAGCGGCCACCGTCGAGCTGCACCATCGGGCGCAGATCGGGCGGGATCACCGGAACGGCGTCGAGCACCATGCCGAGCGGCGAATTGCCGGTGTCGAGGAAGGCCGAAACCACCTTGAGACGCTTCAGGGCGCGGGTCTTGCGCTGGCCCTTGCCGTTCTTGATGGTGTCGCGCAGCGACTCCGACTCGGCGGCCAGATCAAAGGTCTCGAGGCGACGCTTGATTGCCTCGGCGCCCATGAAACCGTCGAAGTACTTGCCGAAGCGGTTCTTCATCTCGCGATAGAGGATCTCATCGCCCTCGAGGTCCTGGACCTTCAGGCTCTTGAACCGATCCCACACCGCATCAAGACGGTCGAGCTCACGCTCGGCGCGGGTGCGGATGATCTTGAGTTCCTTCTCGCCACCGTCCTTGACCTTGCGCTTCTGATCGGCCTTGGCGCCTTCTTCTTCAAGCTTGGCAAGGTCTTCCTCGAGCTTGGTCATGCGCTTCTCGACGTCCGCATCACGGCGGCCCTCGATGTGCTTGTGCTCGGTGCTGACCTTTGCTTCCAGGCTCATGAGATCGCGGCTGCGCGCGTCCTCATCAACCCGGGTGATCATGTAGGCGGCGAAGTAGATGACCTTTTCGAGGTCCTTCGGCGCGATGTCGAGCAGATAGCCCAGTCGGCTCGGCACACCCTTGAAATACCAGATGTGGGTGACCGGCGCGGCCAGCTCGATGTGACCCATGCGCTCACGGCGCACATTGGAGCGAGTGACCTCGACCCCGCAGCGCTCGCACACGATGCCCTTGAAGCGCACGCGCTTGTACTTGCCACAGGCGCATTCCCAGTCGCGGGTGGGGCCGAAGATCTGCTCGCCGAACAAGCCGTCACGCTCAGGCTTGAGCGTGCGGTAATTGATCGTCTCGGGCTTCTTCACCTCGCCGTACGACCACCCACGAATCTGGTCTGCCGTCGCGAGGCCGATCTTGAGGGTGTCATAGGTGTTGACGTCCAGCACGTTGATTCTCTTTCCCCTGCTACCGGCAGGCGGTCAAAACAAGTGAATAACTGTTGCCTATGCGGTGATGGCACCGGGCCTCACCGCGTGAGCATCGTCAGCCCTCGGACTCCTGATACGAATCAGTTCCCGGACGACGGGACAGGTCAATGCCCAGCTCGTCGACCGTGCGATAGTCATCCTCGGTCTCGCGCAGATCGATCACTGTGCCCTCTGCACTCAGCACCTCGACGTTCAGGCACAGGGACTTCATTTCCTGCACCAACACCTTGAAGCCCTCGGGAATGCCGGGCTCGGGGATGTTCTCGCCCTTGACGATTGCCTCGTAGACCTTCACTCGGCCTGCCACGTCATCGGACTTGATGGTGAGCATCTCCTGCAGGGCCCAGGCTGCGCCATAGGCCTCCAGTGCCCACACTTCCATCTCGCCGAAGCGCTGGCCGCCGAACTGGGCCTTACCGCCCAGGGGCTGCTGCGTGATCATCGAGTACGGACCGGTGGAACGGGCGTGGATCTTGTCGTCCACCAAGTGGTGGAGCTTCAGCATGTACATGTAGCCGACGCCCACCTCCTCGGGGAACTCCTCGCCGGTGCGGCCGTCGAACAGCGTGGTCTTGCCATCGCCATCGACGATCTGATTGCCGTCGCGGTTGGGCAGACCATGGGCCAGCAGGCCGGTGATCTCGTCCTCCTCGGCGCCATCGAAGACCGGCGTTGCCAGGCGGACGTCGCCGTCCACATGCTCCAGACCGACCTCGCGGAGGTGCTTGGCCCAGGGCTCGTCGGAATCGCCGAGATCCCAACCCGAATGGGCAATCCAGCCGAGGTGCATCTCGAGCACCTGACCAAGATTCATTCGCGAAGGCACACCAAGCGGATTCAGGATGATGTCAACCGGGGTGCCGTCGGCCATGAAGGGCATGTCCTCCACCGGAAGGATCCGGGAGATGACGCCCTTGTTGCCGTGACGACCAGCCAGCTTGTCGCCCACCTGCACCTTGCGCTTCTGCGCAACGTAAACGCGCACCATCTGGTTGACGCCCGGAGGCAGCTCGTCGTTCTCTTCACGATCGAAGATGCGCACACCGATGACGGTGCCCTCTTCGCCGTGCGGCACCTTCATCGAGGTGTCGCGCACCTCACGGGCCTTCTCACCGAAGATGGCGCGCAGGAGGCGCTCCTCGGGGGTCAGCTCAGTCTCACCCTTTGGTGTGACCTTGCCCACCAGGATGTCACCGGGACGAACCGCTGCACCGATACGAATGATGCCGCGCTCATCGAGATTGGCGATCATGTCGTCGGAGACATTCGGAATGTCGTGGGTGATTTCCTCGGGTCCGAGCTTGGTGTCGCGGGCGTCGACCTCATATTCCTCGATGTGGATCGAGGTGAGGACATCCTCACTGACAACCCGCTGGGAAATGATGATGGCGTCCTCGTAGTTCAGACCACGCCAAGGCATGAATGCGCACAGCAGATTGCGCCCCAGGGCAAGCTCGCCCTGATCGGTGCAGGGGCCGTCGGCCAGCGGAGCGCCGGCCTCGACATGATCACCGGGAGCAACGATCGGACGCTGGTTCACGCAGGTGCCGGCGTTGGAACGCTGGAACTTGCTCAGCTTGAAGGTCTGGTAGGTGCCGTCGTCACAGGCGATGTCAATGAGATCACCGGTGACACCGGTCACGGTGCCGGGCTTGGAGGCCAGGGTGACCTCGCCGACGTCGACAGCGGTGCGGTATTCCATACCGGTGCCCACATAGGGCGACTCATTGCGCACCAGGGGAACAGCCTGACGCTGCATATTGGCGCCCATGAGGGCTCGCGAGGAGTCATCGTGCTCGAGGAAGGGGATCAGGGCCGAACCAACCGACACCATCTGGCGCGGTGAGACGTCCATGTAATCCACATCTTCGGCAGGCACCAGATCGACGTCGCCGTGGACGACGCGCACCAGCACGCGGTCCTCGGTGAGCTGACCCTTGTCGTTCATCTCGGCATTTGCCTGGGCGATGACGAAACGGTCCTCCTCGTCAGCGGTCAGGTACTCGACCTGATCGGTGACATGGCCCTTCTCAACCTTGCGGTAGGGCGTCTCGATGAAACCGAATGCATTGACCCGGGCGAACGATGCCAGCGAGCCGATGAGGCCGATGTTCGGGCCTTCAGGAGTCTCGATGGGGCACATACGGCCGTAGTGGCTGGGGTGCACATCGCGCACTTCCATGCCGGCGCGGTCACGTGACAGACCACCGGGGCCGACTGCCGACAGACGACGCTTGTGCGTCATCTCGGCAAGCGGGTTGTTCTGGTCCATGAACTGCGAGAGCTGCGAGGTGCCGAAGAACTCCTTCAGCGCGGCAGTGACGGGACGCACATTGATCAGGGTCTGGGGCGTGATGGCCTCGATGTCCTGAGTGGTCATGCGGTCACGCACGACGCGCTCCATGCGGCCCAGGCCGGTGCGCAGCTGGTTCTGGATCAACTCACCAACGGTGCGCACGCGACGATTGCCGAAGTGGTCGATGTCGTCGGGCTGGACGGGCAGGCCACCGGCCAGCTCGCTCTTACCCTCGTGCAGAGCGCAGATGTAATGGATCGCGGCCACGATGTCGTCCATCGTGAGCACCTGCTGGTCGTAGGGCAGGCTCAGGCCGAGCTTCTTGTTGATCTTGTAACGGCCAACCTTGGCGGTGTCATAGCGCTTCGGGTTGAAGTAGAAATTGTCCAGCAGGGTCTGGGCAGCATCGCGAGCCGGGGGCTCACCCGGACGCAGCTTGCGATAGATGTCGAGAAGCGCCTCGTCCTGCGTGGTGACGTGGTCCTTCTCCATGGTCATGCGGATGGACTCGTACTCACCGAACTCTTCGAGAATGCGCTCCTCGGTCCAGCCGAGTGCCTTGAGCAACACGGTGACGTTCTGCTTGCGCTTGCGACCGAGACGCACACCGACGGTGTCGCGCTTGTCGATCTCGAACTCGAGCCAGGCGCCACGGCTGGGGATCACCTTGCAGGTGAAGATGTCCTTGTCGCTCGTCTTGTCGGGGGTCTGCTCGAAGTAGACACCCGGGGAGCGGACCAGCTGTGAGACGACAACGCGCTCGGTGCCGGTGATGATGAAGGTGCCCTTGTCGGTCATCAGCGGGAAATCGCCGATGAACACGGTCTGGCTCTTGATCTCGCCGGTGTCATTGTTCATGAACTCGGCGGTGACGAACAGCGGAGCTGCATAGGTCGCGTCGCGATCCTTGCACTCCTCGATGGTGTACTTGGGTTCCTCGAAGCGGTGGTCCCTGAAGCTCAGGGACATCGTCTGGGAGAAGTCCTCGATGGGCGAGATCTCCTCGAAGATCTCTTCCAGCCCGGACTTGGTGTTGATGTCGGTACGACCCTGATCGAGGGCCCCATCCACTTCGTTCTGCCAGTTCTCGTTGCCCACGAGCCAGTTGAACGATTTCACCTGCAGATCAAGCAGATTGGGGATTTCCAGAGGTTCACGGATCTTCGCGAACGAGATCCGCCCTGTGGTGGAGACGACATCGGAGTTGTTCAACGCAGTGCGCGAGGCGGCCAAGATGTGGTCCTTCCAAGAACTCGCAAATGTTCTTTGCATGCAGAACGACCCGTGTCAACACGGGTCATCTATGTGGAGATAGGCAAAAGCCGACTATACACATCGAGGACACGCAGCACAAGCGGGCGCCGTCGCCCTGCAGCTGCTCTGCCCCATCTCCGTGCACCCTCGGTGCACCGGCATCATTCCTTGGCCCCGCAGGCGCGGGGCGGATCACACCGATGATGATACGCAACGCTTCGGCGAAGGCAACCCCACACCCTCGCGTGGCGCGCATTTCATCGGCTGGGGGCAGCATTCACCCCGGTATCAGCGAGCCCGCAGCTGAACCGGATCGCAGCGTTGCGTCGTCAACGCGCCGGCATGTGCCGCACACCAGCTGCGCACCGTGTCGGCATTGGAAAAGGGCCCGGCAACCACTGTGACAAAGGTGAATTGGTCGTCAACGGACGCAGGCCCATAGGCCGAGCGACGCAGGAGCCGCAGCTGATAGCCCTGACCGGCATCTTCTGCCTGCAGGCTCTCGAAGCTCGTCAGGGCAGCAGGCGCAGTGGTCGAAGCACCCGCACCACTGGGCAGCGGCGTGCTCTGCCCGGGTGACACCACCACCGCCTCGGCCAGCTCTGCCACCCATTGGCCGTTCACCGGCTGGGTGGCTGCCCAGCCTGCATCGGCATTGCTCACCAGCTGCGAGAAGGCCCTGGAATCTGTCGACACCGAATTGTTGTTGCTTGCAGAATTGCCGTCGCTCGCAGAGTTGCTGATCCCGGAGCTCGGTATGGCGGCCGTATTGGCGCCCGGGCGGTTCGTCTCCTGGGACGACCACAGCGATCCGCCGATCATGAGCACCACCACCAGCAACGAAACCGCGAGAACCACCAGACGGATACTGCGCGACAGGCTCGGGACGATCCGGCGCCACCATGGACGTTGCTGAGCTGCTGGCCCTGTTTTCTGGACCAACGCAGCTTGTTCGGCCGACACATCTTTCTGGGCTGGCACAGCATCGGCTGCCGCGGCATCGTGATCAACAACCTGCTCGGCAGCCTGGTCCTCCGGCTGTCCGGCAGGCAGATCGCTGCGTGCACCATCGGGGGAATGATCGCCTGGCTGCGACATACTCACTCCTCCGGGTCGGCTGTTCACGCGCTGTGCAACAGACACCAATATGGCATCCGCGCACCAGCCTCGCACATCAGCCCACAAAAGCCGATGGGGTGGGACAGGGATCAGAAGATCCCCATCCCACCCCATCCGGGCCATGCTGCGCAGACCTCAGGGGTTTGCGAGCAATGGCTCAGAAGTGAATATCACTCGAAAGCGACGGTCACTTGAAGGAAACAGTGGCGCCAGCGCCTTCAAGCTTCTCCTTGGCCTCGTTGGCAGTCTCCTTGCCGACCTTCTCCAGGACGATCTTGGGAGCGCTCTCCACGAGGTCCTTGGCATCCTTCAGTCCGAGGCTGGTGAGCGCACGGACTTCCTTGATGACCTGGATCTTCTTGGATGCGTCGATGGCGTCGAGAACGACGTCCACCTCTGCGTCAGCTTCGTCGGCTGCGGCCTCGCCGCCAGCGCCACCGGCTGCAGGAGCAGCGGCGACAGCCACCGGAGCGGCAGCCTTCACGTCAAAGGCATCCTCGAATGCCTTCACGAAATCGGACAGTTCGATAAGAGTCATGTCCTTGAACTGGTCAAGGAGCTCTTCAGTGCTCAGCTTCGCCATGATGGGGCGTCCTTCCTTATTCGTTCGATGCAGCGTCAGCTGCGTCTGCTGATTCCTCAGCAGCGCTTGCTGCCTCGGGTGCCGATTCCTCGGCGGTGTTCGGCTTCTGGTCGGCAGCAGGGGTTCCGGCCCCACCGATGACTGAGGGATCCGCCTGGGCCTTGCTCTCCAGGGCACCCATGAGGCGGGCAGCCTGGCTCAGCGGGGCAGCGAATGTTGCCACAGCATTGCTCATGGACGCCTTCATGGCACTTGCCAGCTTGGCGAGCAATTCCTCGCGCGAACCGATGTCGGCGAGCTTGGTGACGGTTTCGGCATCAAGGACTTGACCGTCCATGACACCGCCCTTGATGACCAGAAGCGGGTTGGCCTTTGCAAAGTCACGAAGACCCTTTGCCACCGTGGCGATGTCTCCAGTGATGAAGGCAGCAGCCGTCGGGCCAGTCAGCTTGTCGTCGAGTCCTTCGACGCCAGCTTCCTTGGCAGCAAGTTTGGTCAGGGTGTTCTTCACAACGGCGTAACTGGCGTTGTCTCCGAGCGACCTGCGCAGATCCTGCAGGTCCTGAACGGAGAGTCCGCGGTACTCAGTCAGCACTGTCGCGTTGCTCTCGGTGAACTTCTCCTTGAGCTCCGCAACGGCAGCTACCTTGTCAGGCCTCGCCATTGGGTCTCCTTCCCACTTCTCGCACGAGTGAAATCCCGTGCGCGCCGCCTACCCCGGGCAAGAAAAAAGCCCCGGCGCAATGGCGTCCGGGGACTGGGAGCTTTGCAGCTTGAGTCTGTATCGGTCACCTACGCGGGCGCTCGTTCGAGCTTGTGGTCGAAACCACCTGCGGTCTGCGGCTCGGCAAGCATATGCCGGGGGTGGGGCTGCCGCCAAATTGCCCTCCCCCGGCACCCGCTCAGGCTTCGGCGGCCCGGCTGTGCTCAACACCACCGGCCCGGCCCGCAATGGCCTGGCGGTAGAGGTTGCCCGCCCGATAGCTCGACCGCACCAGCGGTCCACTCATCACACCGAGGAAGCCGATCTGTTCCGCCAGGCGTCCGAACTCCACGAACTGCTGGGGTGTGACCCAACGATCCACCGGGCGCAGCGTCACATTCGGACGCAAATACTGCGTGATCGTCACCAATTCAGCCCCGGCATCGTGAATGTCGCGCAGTGCCTGGGCCACCTCATCGTCGGTCTCACCCATGCCGAGGATCAGATTGGACTTGGAGATCACGCCAGCCTCGTGGGCCATGGTGAGCACTGACAGTGAGCGCTCATAGTCGAAGCCGGGACGGATCTGCTTGAACAGCCGCGGCACGGTCTCCACATTGTGACCGAACACCTCAGGCGCTGATTCGAAGATCTGATCGAGCAGCTCCTGCTTGGCCGAGAAATCCTGGGCAAGCATTTCCACACCCACACCGGGGTTCTTGGCGTGCACCTGGCGCACGGTCTCGGCGCACAGCCAGGCGCCCTCGTCGGCCAGATCGTCACGGCAGACACTGGTGACAGTGGCATAGCGAAGCCCGAGCTTGTGCACCGAATCGGCAACCCGCATGGGCTCCAGCCGGTCGTATCCGGTGGGCTTCGATGAATCGATCTGGCAGAAATCGCAGCGCCTGGTGCAATGTTCGCCGCCGATGAGGAAGGTGGCCTCACGGTCGTCCCAACACTCAAAGATGTTGGGGCAGGCAGCCTCCTGGCAGACGGTGTGCAGGCCACCTGCAGAGGTGCGCTCCTTGACGTCCAGATAGTCCTTGCCCATCGAAAGGCGTGTCCGCAGCCACTGCGGGCGGCCCTTCTCGATGGGGGTCTGCGAATTCTTGCGCTCAATGCGCAGCAGTCGCTTGCCCTGGGCATCAGTTGTCATATCCGGATCTCCTTCACCACATTGGTGGTGGTCATATCGTCACTCGCCATCGGGTGATTGGCGGTCGGTTGAGTGGCAGTTGCCCCATTTCCGGTGGGGTGGTGGAACTCAGCATGCGGCGTGCGCGGCACATCCGGTGACATCTCATAGGGACCGAAGGCCATCATCTCGGTGAGATGGGGCGTCAGATCATCGGCAACCCGGCTCAGACTCGGGGCATCGCCGAGCTCACGACGAATCGAGGTGACATCGGCATCGTCGATGCCACACGGCACGATGTTGTCAAAGCGGGTGAAGCTGGGATCAACATTGAGCGCGAAGCCGTGCATGGTGGTCTGGTGGGCGCAGCGCACCCCGATGGCACAGATCTTGCGTTCGGGACGAGCGCCGTCGCTGGCAAGCCACACACCGGTGCGGCCGGGGATGCGTCCGGTGGCAATGCCATAACCGGCCAGCAGACGGATCACGGCCTCCTCCACGCGGCGCACATAGTCGACAACCCCGATGCCCCGCTGGAGAAAAACAATGGGATAGCCGACCAGCTGGCCGGGCCCGTGCCAGGTGATGCGGCCTCCGCGGTCAACATCCACAACGGGGGTGCCGTCGAAGGGTCGGTCGGCTGGCTGGGTCTGCCGACCCGCTGTGTAGACCGAATCGTGTTGCACGAACAACACCCGATTGGGGCTGCGGTGGTGGGCAACCTCATCGAGGATCTCGCGCTGGTGCTCCCAGCCGGTGGCATAGTCGTAGAGCTCACCGGGCACAGCGTCGAGACAATGGCGTTCAAAGCCGAGGCCAGCAGGGTGGCTCACCCAATTGGGTGGCGCCATGCCATCGACCATCTGGGGAGTGTGCGGTTGAGGTGTTGGGGGCTGCAGATCCTGGGTCTGCGGATTCTGGGACTGCGGCGCCCCAGCGGGTACTTCCTCGGTTGGCGTCGGTGCCTGTTGCGCACGCATTTGTGTCACGCGGACATGCTAACTCCTGCAGACGCAGTTCCGGCCCGGACCCCATCGGTGGACGGGGCGCGGGCCGGAACTGTGACGAATACGAGCGGCTGTCAGCCGGTCACTTCGGCAGGACGTGCTGCGATGGGATCGACGTCAACGCCGGGCCCCATCGTGGTCGACAGGGTGATGCGCTTCACATAGCGCCCCTTGGACGTGTTGGGACGCAGACGATAGATCTCGTCAGCGGCAGCACGGTAGTTCTGCAACAGCGCTTCCTGGCTGAAGCTCAACTTGCCGATGATGAACTGCAGATTGGCGTGGCGGTCAACGCGGAACTCGATCTTGCCGCCCTTGATGTCTGACACGGCCTTGGCCACGTCCATGGTCACGGTGCCGGTCTTCGGGTTGGGCATGAGGCCACGGGGGCCGAGCACGCGGCCCAGACGACCGACCTTGCCCATCAGATCGGGAGTGGCAACCACTGAATCGAAATCCAGATAGCCGTCATTCACCTTGGCGATCAGCTCGTCGCCGCCGACCTCATCGGCTCCGGCTGCCACAGCCTCGTCGGCCTTGGCGCCCTGGGCAAAGACGAGGACCCTCGCCGTCTTGCCAGTGCCATTGGGCAGATTGATGGTGCCACGCACCATCTGGTCCGCCTTGCGGGGATCGACGCCAAGTCGCATCGACACCTCAATGGTCTCGTCGAACTTGCCGGGCTTGTACTGCTTGATGATGGCCAGCGCCTCATCGGGCGTGTACTGCGCATCAGGATCCCTGAGCGCAGCGTCAGCCGTGTAACGCTTTGAGTGCTTCATGTCTGGTTCCTTTCTGTCAGCCTCGCGGGCTGATTCACCAGTTCCTGGTTCGGGGGCACACCCCTGCCAGGTTTTCGGATGCCGATACACCGACTGACGTCAGCTGTTCGGCGGGAGTGTCACTTGACGTTGACGCCCATGGAGCGAGCAGTGCCCGCAACGATCTTCATTGCCTGGTCAACGCTGTTGGCATTGAGGTCGGGCATCTTGGTTTCGGCGATCTCACGCACCTGAGCGGCGGTAATGGTGCCGACCTTCTCCTTGTCCGGCTGACCGGAACCCTTCTGCACACCGGCTGCTTTCTTGATGAGCTCAGCCGCCGGAGGCGTCTTGGTGATGAAGTCGAAGGTCCGGTCTTCATAGATCGTGATCTCGGCCGGAACGATGGTTCCACGCTGGCCTTCAGTCTTGGCGTTGTATGCCTTGACGAATTCCATGATGTTGACCCCGTGCGGTCCGAGGGCGGTGCCCACGGGCGGTGCTGGGGTCGCGGAACCAGCTGCGATGGCGATCTTGACGACCGCCGCTACCTTCTTCTTAGGAGGCATGTTGGGTCCTTCTTCACATTGCTGGTTGCCGGTGTCAGCTGCAGGGACGAACACCGAATTTCAGAGGGGCGCCCTGACGCCCCGGCCCCGAAGGGCCATGCAGATTCAGCTAGTCAATGACTCGCTGGATCTGCGGGAAGGTCAAGTCTACCGGGGTCTCGCGACCCAGGATCTCGACATCGGCCTTCAAGCGTTGGTTGTGGGTGTTGATCTCAGTGATGGTGGCATGGACGCCCGCGAACGGACCGTCGATGACCATGACCTGATCGCCCACCTTGTAGTCGACCACCTCGACCTTGTCCTGGCCTGCGCCGGAGCTGGCCTGGCCGGATGCGATCACCTGGGCGATCACCGAGGGCTCGAGCATGTGCTCCACCTCGGAAAGATCCAGCGGAGCGGGGGTCTGTCCCTGTCCCACGAAACCGGTCACCGAGGGGGTGTGGCGCACCGTGGACCAGCTCTCGTCGGTCATGTCCATGCGCACCAGCACATAGCCGGGCATGAACACCCGGGTGACCTTCTTGCGCTGTCCCTTGCGCATCTCCACCGCATCCTCAGTGGGCACGATGGTTTCGAAGATGAAGTCCTCCATGTTGAGCGACTTCACACGATTGTCGATGTTCTGCTTGACGCGGTTTTCCATGCCCGAATAGGTGTGCACCACATACCACTCACCGGGCTTGACCACCAGATCGTCGTGCAGCTCTTCGAGCGCCTTGGCAACCGCCTCGTCCTCCTCGGGGGAGGCTGCCGGGGCCTGCTCGGCCGGCTTGTCGGCGTCATCGGTCTCATTGCCCGAGTCGTCGGCGTCGGTAGGCAGCGGGCCCAGATTCAGCTCGGCGCCCGACGTGGAATCGTCGGCACTGAAGTCGGCGAAATCCAGATTGATGCCGGTGTCGGCTTCGCTCTGGTCTTCGGTGGATCCGAGGTTGAGCTCGGTCTCCTCGGTGGGCTTGTCTGTGCCCTCGTCGGGAGTCTGGGTCACGTCTGTGTTCCTCCTATGTGCAGCCGGATTGTCGGACATCAGCCGAACAACCGCAGCAGAAGTCGGGTCAGTCCGAAGTCGAGTCCAGCGACGACGGCCATGATGAACAGTACGAACACCAGGACCACCACGAAGTACTGCCCGGTCTGCTCGCCGGTGGGCCACACGACCTTCTTGAGTTCGCCCACCGACTGCTTGGTGAATGCAATGGGTCCGGCGCGGTGATGGCCCTGCTCGGCGCCACTGGCCGAGGTCTTTGCCTTGGCCTTCTTGCCGGATTTCTTCGAGCGCTTCGACGTGCCGGCAGACTGGGATGCCGCCCCCGTTGCGCTGGACTTGCGCACGGGACTGGTGCTGTGGGCCCGCACGATCGGAGTGGGCTCCTCATCGGCGGCCTCGTCGGCACGCTCCTGGGCCTCATCCAATTGCGACTCGTCGTCGATCTCGACGTCTTCGGGATCGCCCTCGTCGGGAGTGGAATCCAGGGCGTCATCAGCCTCGGTGAGCTCCTCGGCCTCGTGATCATCGATCACAGCGGGCTCGGGATCGTCATGGGCTCCGGGCAGCATGGAACCGGGCAGGTCCGCCGCCTCCGTGGGCTTGCCGGACGACCGGTGCCGCTTCACGGGGTCGGACTCGGCCCGCTTGGCGCCACGAGGTGCGCGTTCGCTCCGGTCTGCCACGAATTGCCCTTCATCGAAATCTTGGGGTTCCCGGGTGGGCTCCCCTGCTGGATGTCGCGGCCCGACGAATCGGACCGTGGACCCGTGCTCAAGCGCGGGTCACAGTGACGCAAGAGCGAGCCTAGCTGCCCGTTCTCACGTTTTCTGCTTCCTGCACTCTCGCAGGGCACGAGGGACTTGAACCCCCAACCTGCGGTTTTGGAGACCGCTGCTCTGCCAGTTGAGCTAGTGCCCTTCGACGCTGTCGGGGCACCGCGAAGTACGCGGCCCACCTACACCGTCAACCATGGAAGTGTAGCGAGTTGAGCACCCATGCGCGAAATGAGTTGTCAGCCGCCCACACACTCGAGCTTGATCAGCCGCGCATCGGCATAGGGATCAGAATCACTGACCTGGCAGTCGGACCAACCAACCGATGACGCAGAATCCAGTGTGATCCAGCTCACCGTGCCGCTGTAGGCCCCCGGAAGCTGTTCGCTGTCGGCTTGCACGCTGGCCCAGGGATCAGCGGACTCCACAACAAAGATGCGTGGAGATTCGGCGGCCAGCTCATCGCGTGCCTGCGTCCACAAGCGCTGATCGCCCATCTGCATGGCCAGCGCCGCCGTCATTCCCGGCGCAGCCTGCTCATCGATGGCAACCAGCTGACCAGCCTGGGCGGTGGCGATGAGATCTCGTGCCAACGGCGGATTGCCATCGTCATTGCGCCAGCCCGGACCAGAGGTCGACTGATCACGCCAGGCACCCACGCCGACGCCTGCTATGAGCACCAATGCGACCAACGGCCGTGCCGAGCATCCCTGCCACTGCCCGGCCGCACAAGCCAGAATCAGGGCTGCACCAAGCGTGCTGGCACTTGCCAGACGGTCTGGGTCAACATGTGCGCCGGCGGCCAGCATTGCTGCCACAACCAGCGGCTGGGCACCCAGCAGCGCCGCGCCCAGTCCCAGACCGGTATCGAAAAAGGCATTGCCATGGGTGCGCACAATCGCCACCACGATGAGGACCACTGCACCGGCAAGCAGCATCAGCGAGGTGGAGCTTCCGATGCCAGCTCGAAGCATCTCAACAGCCTGCCCAATCCCCTGATGGTCAGCTGCCGGTGACGACGATGCGTTCACCCACAGCAGCGCAGCAACCGCAAGGGCCACCATCCAGCCGGGCACCAGCTGACGCCAGCCCATGGGCGAGGCCTTCATGGTGGCGGCGTAGACCAGGTGGCCGAGGAGCACCGGCGCCAGGCCCCTGTCGACCACCACCATGAGCACGATCAACAGCGTGTAGATGATCGTTGGCCCGAGCCCCAAGTCCTGGTAGCTCTCCAGCCGTGAGACCAGCAACCATGTGGCCAGGGCGGCAAGGGCAAGCCCGAAGATCTCACCACGGGCGGTGAGTGCCGCACTGACAATGGCTGGATTGGCAAGCAGGAAACCGCCCGCCACCAGCGCGCTTGGCGCACCCCACAGCCGACCTGCCGTCGCACAGAGGGCAAAGACCACCACTGCGGCGCAGACAAGCGAAAATGTTCGGGCATTGAGCAGCGCATCACCATGCGCGGTGACGGGCACCAGGGCAAGCCAATAGCCGAGCCAGTCCCCATTGGGATGCGAGCCCAGCGTCCACAGGCCGCCCACTCCGAGTTGGGCGTGCAGCAGGCTGAAGGCCTCCTGATGGCTGGCTGGCGAGATGGCCCGATGACGCCACCACAGAGCAATGAATACTGCGGTGACGGCCGCGCTTGAAACCCATTCCAGAGCCCTTGATGCAGCGCGACTGGTCATGGCGCGAGCCTAGCGAACAGGCACTGACAAATGCCCGAGGGCAATGCGCGGTGTTGTGGTGGCGTGCATGACGGGCCACCGGGCCCAGCGTTCCAGACCCTCAGAGCTCCACACCAACGAGGACGGGCTCGGGCACCAGCACGATGCCGAAGGCCTTGTGCACTCCATCACGGATCTCGCGGGCCAGGGCCACCACATCGGCCGCAGTGGCCTCGCCACGATTGGTGAGTGCGAGGGTGTGCTTGCTGGAGAGCTGTGCCGGACCCGAGCCGAAACCCTTGTGGAAACCGGCATGGTCGATGAGCCATGCGGCCGAGGTCTTCACGCGACCATCCCCCGCGTCGAAACGTGGCGCATCGTCGGGAAGCTCGGCTGCCGTGGCGGCGTCGACAATCGGATTGGTGAAGAACGAACCGGCCGACCAGCTGTCGTGATCAGCCGGGTCGATGACCATGCCCTTCGAGCGGCGCAGTTCCAACACCACATCACGCACCTGCTGGGCGCCGGCATGCTCCCCCACCGCCACGTCCAGACGCTTGGCCAATTCGGCATAGCGGATCGGCATCGACCTGTTGCCCAGCAGGGACTGGAATGTGACATCGAGCACCACATAGCGGCCGGTGGGCGAATCCGGCAGCCGTGACTGCTTGAAGATCGAATCACGATAGCCGAATGCGCAATCGGCATTGGCGAAGGTGTGATAGCCACCAACCTGGCGATCCCAGGTGCGCACCCTGTAGACGAGGTCGGCGACCTCAGCTCCATAGGCCCCTACATTCTGGATCACCGTTGAGCCCACCGCACCAGGGATGCCGGACAGGGCCTCGATCCCACGCCATTCCCGGTTGATCGCCAACTGCACGAAATCGTCCCAGTTCTCGCCGGCAGCAACCGTCATCACGGCGCCACCACAGCCCGAGATCTCACCCTCGATGCCCTTGGTGGCAACCTGCACCACAGTGCCGTCGAAACCCTGATCTGACACCAGCATGTTGCTGCCGCCGGACAACACGAGCAGCTGCTCGCCAGCTTCGTCGGCCTGTTTCACGGCGTCAATGAGCTCGGACTCGGTGTGGGCAATCACAAATTTCTTGGCGGGGCCGCCAATGTGGAAGCTGGTGTGCTCAGCCAGGATCGGTGAGTCACTGAACTGACGCTCCGGCAGGGTGCCGGTGGCCGGATCAAGCCCACACGATCCGAAGAGCTCGTAGTCCTCTTCATCGGACACACTCACAATGCGCCTCCAGCGTTCTGTGACGAAACGGCGCCGACATCGGATGTGATGCGCACATGCGCCTTCGCATTGCCCAGAACCTTGACGCGCGCCGCACTATTCCCGGTGCCAGATTCTTCGGGCTGCACCGCATCGACCCGGGCATCCACTGCGACGGTGGCAATGTCGCCAACGAGCTCGGTGACGCGGGCTGTGACGAAGACGCGCACACCCTGATCGTCATCGGGCACCTGCACCGGATGGGTGAAACGGGCCGAATAATCGAGAACTGCGCTGGGGCTGCCGCACCAATCAGTGACAATGCGCAGGCAGGCACCCATCGTCCACATGCCATGGGCAAGCACGCCCGGCAGACCGAGTTCACGCGCCTTTCGGTCACTCCAGTGAATGGGGTTGAAGTCAGTGGAGGCGCCGGCATAGTGCACGATTCCGGCACGGGTGATGGTGAGCACCAGTTCGGGCAGCTCGTCGCCCACGGCCACCGCGACGGCGCTCACTCGGCCACCTGCCGATTGTTGAGCAGCGTTGAGGTGGCAGTGCACAGGGGCTCGCCCTGCACCGTGGCCAGATGCACCTGGATGGTCACCATGTCGGTGGCGCCCCGATTGCGCACCTTGGTGATGGTGAGCGTTGCGGTGACGTCATCGCCCTCATGCATGAGGCGTTCAACGTCGAAGCGCTGATCGGCATGGACGGTGCGCTGCAAGGACAGTCCCAGATCGGGATCATCGAACATCGCTCCCCAGGCCGAGGCTGTAATGACTGCCGCAAAGGTGGGCGGGGCCGTCAATGGCCCCTCGTGCTGTTCATAGGCGGGATTGTCATCACCGAGCGCGGAGGCGAATTCGATGATCTTGGCACGGCTCACCCGATAGGGCGCCGTTGACGGATAGCTCCGTCCGACATGTTCAGGACCGATTGGCACGGTTCCACGCTACTAGTGGTGGCGCATGACCAGTGGTGGCATGGGTTTGCGCTCATGCGAAAGGGCCGCCGAGTCAATGACTCGACAGCCCGATCTGTTGGTCTGTTGCCTGCTGGCTCGTGGGCTCAGCGGGTCTCGCGATGCGCGGTGTGCTTTCCACACCTGGGGCAGAACTTGCTCAGCTCAAGACGATCCGGCGTATTGCGGCGGTTCTTCTTGGTGATGTAGGTCCGCTCCTTGCACACGGTGCAGGCAAGCGTGATCTTGGGACGAACGTCCCCTGCCTTCTTGGCCATCGTCGATCCTTCTCGTCTTGCCGGATTTCCACCGTGTTCGGTGGAGCACGGTTACTTGCTCGATCCTAGACGGGTGGTCCAACACTCCGTCCCTGGTAGCGGGAGCGGGACTCGAACCCGCGACACAGCGATTATGAGCCGCTTGCTCTACCGCCTGAGCTATCCCGCCCCTGCAAGTAGTCTCCCACTTGCAAAGATGCCGCAACCTGGACTCAATCACGCGGTATGTGACTGAAAGTCGCAACAGAGCCCCGATGCGGAATCGAACCGCAGACCTTCTCCTTACCATGGAGACGCTCTACCGACTGAGCTATCGGGGCCAGCCGACGCGCAACACTACCGGATTGGCGCGCCGGTTCTCAAATTAGCTTGCCATCGCCACGTGCTGCTCTGCATTTTCTGCCCCGGACGGCGTCGCAGACTGCTCACGGATGAGCGATTCCCAGGCGGACAGGCCGGCAATTGCGCCCGCTCCCTCGGCAACCACAATCTGCTTGAACGGCACATTGGTGCAGTCCCCGGCAGCAAAGACGCCGGACACATTCGTGGCGCCCTTGGCGTCGATGAGCACCTGCCCGTGGGCGTCCAGTTCCACCACAGTGCCCAGCCAGTCGGTGTTGGGCAGCAGGCCGATCTGCACGAACACCCCGTCGAGCGCCAGTTCATGATGCTGACCGTCGGCGCGATCGTCATAGTGCAAACCGGTGACCTGGGTGCCATCACCGACGACCTCGGTCACGGCGGAATTGGTGAGCACGGTGATGTTGCGCGTGGTGGCAACACGGTCGAGCAGCACTTCATCGGCCTTGCACTCGGGCATGAACTCAACAACCGTCACATGACGCGCCACACCCGCCAGATCGAGAGCTGCCTCGATGCCTGAGTTGCCACCTCCGACAACCGCAACATCCCGATCGGCGAACAACGGACCATCACAATGCGGGCAATAGGTGACACCCTTGTTGCGATAGTCCTGCTCGCCGGGAACACCCATCTGGCGCCAGTGGGCACCGGTGGCCAGCACAACCGCCTTCGCGGACAGCTCGGCGTCACCCTCCAGACCGAGATGCACCAGACCGTCGGCACCGGCAGGACGCAGCGCATTGGCGCGCACACCGTCGATCACGTCGATCTCGTAGTCGCCCGCATGACGACGCAGGTCGGAGGCAAGCTGCGGCCCCTCGGTGTGGGGCACGGAAATGACATTCTCGATGGCCAGCGTGTCATTCACCTGACCGCCGAAACGGTCGCCGATCATGCCCACCCTGATGCCCTTGCGAGCCAGATAGATGGACGCCGCAACGCCGGCAGGACCTTCACCGACAACAAGCACCTGATAGGGCTTGCGCGCCGAGAGGCCGGCATTGATGGCAGCACCTGCCGAGGCATCCATGGACGACAGGATCTGGGTGGCCTCCATGCGTCCCTGGCCGAACAATTCGCCGTTGAGATACATCGTGGGTGTGGCCTTGATGGCTTTGGCATCCACCTCGTCACGGAACAGCGAGCCATCCACGACGGTATGGGTGATCAGCGGGTTGAGCACTGCCATGGCATTGATTGCCTGCACCACCGTGGGGCAGTTCTGGCAGGTCAGCGAGATGTAGGTGACGAACTCCTGCGGGGCACCGATCGCCTCGGCGGCCTCGATCACCTTGGGATCGAGCTTCACCGGATTGCCACCCACCTGGAGCAGGGCAAGCACGAACGAGTTGAACTCATGACCGGTGGGCAAGGCTGCGAAGGTGATGGAGATGTCCGAACCGGGCCTGGTGATGGAGAAGGAGGGCTTGCGTTGATGGGACGCATCATCGCGGCGCACGCTGATCTTCGGCGACAATGCCGCCACCTGGTCGAGCAGCTCGGCGATCTGCGCCGATTCGGGCCGGTCGTCAAGACTCACAACGAACTGGACGGGCTTGGTCACCCGGTCCATGAGCGAGCTGAGTTGGGAAATAAGGGAGGCGTCGAGCACTGCCATGGTGTCCTTCTGAAGAGCTGGGAATCGGGGGAACGGGGTTGGGTCCGGGCGCGCCTGATGTGCAAGGGCGTGGCCGCGGCAGGTGTGTGCCCGGGCCAAGAAATGACCCGGGCACCTGTTTTGTGACGTGCGCTTTGTGGCGTGGTGTTCTGCGTCTTTGCCGCTTATGCGGCGGGACAGCAACACATCCTCAGACGCGGCAGCGCCGCAGGATCAGATCTGGCCGACCAGATCAAGGCTGGGGGTCAGGGTGTCACCCGTCTCGTCCCAGTGCGCGGGACACACCTGATCGGGGTGCTGACGCACGTACTGGGCGGCACGAATCTTGCGCACCAGTTCGCCTGCGTCGCGGCCCACGCCATCAGCGCTCACCTCAACAAGCTGGATCTGACCGTCGGGATCGATGAGGAAGGTGCCACGGTCGGCAAGACCCTGGCCCTCGCGCAGCACCTGGAAGTTCATTGCCAGCTGGGCGCTGGGATCGCCGAGCATGTAGTACTGCACCTTCTTCACTTCTTCGGACTCGTTGTGCCAGGCGGCATGCACGAAGTGGGTGTCGGTGGAGGCCGAGTAGACCTCGACGCCGAGCTTGCTCAGCTGTTCGTAGTGGTCTGCCAGATCACCGAGCTCGGTGGGGCAGACGAAGGAGAAATCGGCCGGGTAGAAGAAAATCACCGACCACTTGCCCTTGAGGTCTTCATCGCTGACCTCGACGAATTCTCCTTGGTGGAAAGCGGTGAGCTTGAACGGCAGAATCTGGGTACCCACGAGTGACACGTTGTTTTACCTCCTGGGGCCACCTGGGCGGCCCGTAGCGACTGTGTTCCACTGGGTACAAGTTGGCGGGCAGTGCCGATATTCCCCTGATCTCATCTTTCGGGAGAGCAATATTTCTGCGCCCGCAAAAGGCCTTGTCGCAGGGCTGCAGACAGCGAGAGAGCCCTGCACCCATCCGGTGCAAGGCTCTCTCAGCTCGGGGCGCTCGCCCCGGGAGTGGCAGGTGAAGGATTCCAACCTTCGGAGGGCATCGCCGACGGTTTTACAGACCGCTCCCATTGGCCGCTCGGGCAACCTGCCATGCGTCGAAAAACACTACCAGTCAATCCCCTGTGCTGAGAAACTGAGGCGCAGGGCGCACCACATTCAGGCCATTGCCCTCACATTCATGCCATTGTCCGCAGGGAGCGCGGCGGCACCAGCACGAAGATGGCGGCCACTGCTGTGACCAGCAGGCTGAGGGCCACCCAGCTGGCGTTGTATGCATTGTCGGCGCGTCCCTGCATGGTGGTTGATGACACACCGATCAGCGCGAAAACCACCTGCACGGCTGCGTCGACAAGCAACAGGATGGCGCCGATGCGTGAGGTGCCGCGGTCGCGGACCACCGCTATCACCGCAAGCACCAGCGCGATGAACCCCAGCAGGATGCAGGCCATGGCCAGCAACAGCATGCCGGCCTCGACGGCTGCCGTGTTGTCCAGCGCCACCGCCGAATCGGCGGCATTGGTGTCGTGACTGGCACGAAGGATCACCGGCACCACCAGCAGGGCGACAACGATGACCAGCGCCGCAATGGTTGCGGCAACCGACGCCCAGGTGCGACGCACCACGGGATCGGCATGGAAGACCTCGGGTTCGCGTGGCATGGTGCCAAGTCTTGCGCAACGAGCTGTGTCTTACGCGCTCAACTGCATCAGGGCACTACTGACCGCCATGAGTGGTGGTGACCGTCATGGGTCAGCGATCGCCATTAGTGTGGGCACCATGCTGCGGCTCGCCACCTACAACGTCAACGGCATTCGTGCCGCCGAACGGCGCGGCTTTGCCGCCTGGGAGCAGAAATATCTGCCCGATGTGGTCTGCCTGCAGGAAGTCCGCTGCCCCT
>CAXYYR010000015.1:0-33126 GCA_964293265.1 uncultured Propionibacterium sp. | reverse complement strand
GTGCGTCGCAATGATGCCGAGTTCCGTCGACGCCTGGGTGAGGCGGCTCCCAAGACTGCGATGCCCACGCTGGAGGGCAGTTATCTGCTGTGGGTTGATCTGCGTGACTATGTGAGCCCGAAGGACATCAAGAAGTTCATCCAGGGCAGCTGCCATCTTGCGGTTGACTACGGCGAATGGTTCTCGAAGAAGGCGCGCGGCTGCGTCCGGTTCAATCTGGCCACCACGCCGGCGATTGTTGATGAGGCGCTTGATCGGCTGGTTGCCGGTCTTGCGTCGCTCTAGGCAGGAGCGCAAGCAGGCGGGCGCGGGCCAGCATGTGGCGCGCGTCATAATTGAAGCAGGCAGCTTGGCAACCACATCTCATGAGGGGACATATTCGTGCGCATTGCAATGGGCAGCGACCACGCCGGTTTTGAGCTCAAGGAACACCTCAAGGAATATCTGACGGGCAAGGGCCACGAGATCATCGATGTGGGCACCCACAGCACCCAGTCGGTGGATTATCCGGAGTACGGCGCGGCAGCGGCACGCAAGGTGACTGCCGGTGATGCCGAGCGCGCCATCGTGATCTGCGGCACCGGAATGGGCATCGGCATGGCTGCAGGCAAGGTGCCCGGCATTCGTTGCGCGATGGTGTCCGAGGTGTTCTCGGCTCGGCTGTCACGCGAACACAACAACGCCAATGCCCTGTCGCTCGGCGCTCGTGTGATCGGCTATGGCACCGCTGAAGACATCGTTGACGTGTGGACCACCACAAATTTTCTTGGTGGACGCCACGAACGCCGCCTGAACAAGATCGAGAACGCCCCCGAGATCGGCTGATCACCGCTCTCTTTTGCGCACCCTTGAACTGATCTGAACCCACCCACCAGGAGCAGCATGGCCAGCGCCAATCCCCACCCCAGCTCTGACAAGCGTCATCAGGACGGCCAGAAAGAGCGCCAGTTGGCCATCGCCGAGGCGGTGATCAAGCAGGGCACCATCAGCGTGGAAAAACTTGCCGCGCTCACGGGCGTCTCCGTGATGACGATCTATCGTGACGTGGCGAGCCTGGAAGAAAGCGGTGTGCTGCAACGTCATCGCGGCCAAGTGGTGGCAGTGGCAAGCGGCCTGCACGAGGCCGACGCCGAATTCCGACTGGAGCAGAGCTCCGAGGAGAAGCAGCTTGTTGCGGCTGAGGCCGGACGTCTGGTGAAGTCAGGCAGCTCAATCATGCTCGACGATTCCACATCAGGGGTGTGGTTGCTGCGCTCGCTGCCTGATATTTCGTCGCTCAGCGTGGTGACGAACTCGCTGTTGGTGGCCAATGAGGTGACAGAGCATCGTCAGGCAAAGCTCTTTCTGGCGGGTGGTGAATACCAGGCATGGGCGCACTCGCTCATGGGTCCGACAGTGGTGCAAAACGTGCGAAGCATGCACGCCGACATCTGTTTCCTGTCGGCCTCGGGCATCTCAGATCTGGCTTGCTTCCACCCTTACCAAGAGGTGGTTGAGGTGAAGCGCGCCATGTTGGAGTCGGCGGAGCGCAAGGTATTGCTGCTTGACCACTCCAAGTTCAACCGTCGCGCGCTGTTCAAGTTTGCCGATCTCACCGAGTTTGACCATGTGGTGATCGATGCCGGCACTTCGCCGGCCCAGGTGAACCAGCTGCGTGAGGCCGGTGTGCAAGTCACCATTGCGCAGGCCTGAGGGGCACACAAGCTCACTGCGTGCCCAACGCCCAGCCTTTCTTGGGCTGGGGCATTCTGAAGCGCGCGCACTGCGAGCCTCGGACGCGTGAACCACGTGCCCGATGCTCTGTGCTGCCACCGCACTGCACAGAACTGCAAGCAAACATCCCGACCCCCAAAAGTTCTCATCCCCACCCGTGTTTTCTCACATGCTCCGTGTTATATTTGGTGTCAGTTGGCACGTCGGTCGGGGCGGTGGAGCCTCGTCCGAACCATCGATCTCGGAGGAATCATGGGGTTCAGGGTTGTTGTGGCTGCGGATGCGGCTGGGGTTGATTACAAGGAGGCCATCAAGGCTGATCTTGAGGCTGATTCGCGTGTTGATGAAGTGATTGATGTGGGTATTGCGCCTGGTGAGTCGACTGCTTATCCGCATGTGGGTGTTGCTGGTGCTCGGGCGATTGCTGAGGGTAAGGGCGATCGGGGCATCTTTATTTGTGGCACTGGTATGGGTATGGCGATTTCGGCTAACAAGGTGCCTGGGATTCGTGCGTCGACGGCTCATGACAGTTTTTCTGTTGAGCGGTTGATCATGTCGAATGATGCTCAGGTGTTGTGCATGGGTGAGCGTGTGATTGGTTTGGAGTTGGCTCGTCGGTTGGCGTCTGAGTTTTTGGGTTACACGTTTGATCCGAGTTCGCATTCAAAGGCGAATGTGGATCTGATTTCGAAGTATGAGCAGGAGGCAGGGCCGGACGCCAGCTCAGCGAAGAGCTGCTGACGGCTCGCTGCAGACGCTGACCGATTCACCGGCGACACTCCCACAAGCACCTCATCGGGACGGTGAACGACCAGCTGACACAGCACCCGGGGCAGGGCCTCGGCCCTGCCCCACCACAAGCAACAACTGACAGGGCCTCGGCCCTGCCCCAACCAACATCACATGACAGGGCTTCGGTCCTGTCCCACAACGACAATCAGGCGGGGCCCCGGTCCCGCCCCATCACCACCTCACGGCAGGGCCCGGACCCTGCCGCAACCATCAAGTCTTCTGCGGAAAATTCACCCATTGACCGCAGGAAATCCGGGCTATCGCCACCCCGCCGTCGATAGTCCGAAGCAGGTCAAGAAGAATTACCACAGCATCACCGCAATGAGTACATGACAACTGCAAAGATGCACTGCCCTAAGAACGGCCAGCAGGGCAATAGCGCCCGGTCGTCCACCTTCACAGATTGGAACATCGATGTTCACAGCCTCACTCGGAGTCTTCTTGTTCGGGCTCCTCGCTGCGATCGCCGGCGGCGCCGTAGGCGCTGCTATCGGCGGTAACTATGCATTCGTGCTCACCGGCTTTGCCGTGCTGGCAAGCTGGGGAATCTTTGCCGCCACCGGCAACAGCTTCGGCCTCGACTATCTGGCCTTCGGCCCTTTCATGGGCCCGCACATCGCCTTCGCAGGCGGCGTGGCAGCCGCCATCTATGCCCGCTACAAGGGCTACTTCGAAGACGGAAAAGACGTGAACTCGCCGCTGGCCGGCCTGGGCAAGCCCGATGTGCTGTTCGTCGGCTCGCTGTTCGGTGTCTTCGGCTTCCTGCTGCAGAGCGCCATCGTGAAGATCCCGTGGTTCGGCACTCACACCGACTCCGTGGCACTCACCGTGGTCACCTCGGGCATTCTCGCCCGCCTCGTCTTCGGCGGCGCGCCCGGCAAGGGCCTGATGCGCGGTTCGCTGCACAACGCTGATGCCTTCCACGCCCACGCCACCACATTCCCGCAGAAGATCAAGCCGGGCCCCAACGGCCGCTGGCTCGAATGGCAGGAGAAGCCCAGTCAGCTGCTCGTGATCGGTTCGCTGTTCGGCATCCTCGCCGGTGGCGCGTCACTGTTCCTGGCCGGCAACATCGGCGCCCACTTCGCAAGCATGGGCCTGGCCAGCAACCTGGCTGCCCTCAATGCGCCCAGCTTCACCTTCGGCATTTCGGCAGTGGTCATTCTGTTCCTCATCACCAACCGCAACATGCCCGTGCAGCACCACGTGACCATCACCGCCGGCCTGGCTGCCGTGCAGTTCTTCCCCATCCTCATGGGGGCCTCGATGGCCACCTTCACCTGGACTGCCACCAGCACCTGGGATTCCCACACCTGGACCATGGCGGCGCTCGCGCTGCTTGTGGGCGCCCTGTTCGGCATCATCGTGGCCTTCCTCGGCGAGTTCTTCGCCCGCCTTTGGTACGACCGCGGCACGAGCCACATCGATCCGCCGGCTGCCTCCATCTGGGTGGCCAACACACTGGTGGTCTCGTTGGCAGCTCTGTTTGCCTGACGCAGTCCCAGCAACAACGCAACACAGCAACAACGCAACACAGAAGTGAATGAAACCGGATTTGTCCCGCTGACCAGGAGACTCCTCAATGAGTTCTGATAGTTCCATCGCAGACATCGTGAACCTGCCCACGCAATTCCAGCAGGCCTATGTCTTCGATCTGGACGGCACCATCTATCTGGGCGACCAGCTGTTGCCCGGTGCCAAGAGAATGATTGAGGAGCTCCGGCGGCGGGGTATTCCGGTGCGTTTCTTGTCGAACAATCCCACCAAGGATCCCCAGCAGTACGTCGAAAAGCTGGCCAAGCTGGGCCTGCCCACCGACATCTCCGACATCTGCAACACCGTGGTCACCACCACCCGCTGGCTCAAGGAGAACCATCCTGACGCCAAGCTGTTCCCGATTGCCGAGGAGCCACTGAAGCGGGCCCTGCGCGAGGCCGGATTCACACTCACCGACGATCCCGAGCAGATCGACATCGTCATTGCGTCGTACGACCGCACCTTCGACTATCGCAAGCTGCAGATCGCCTTCGACGCCATGTGGTTCTACAAGCGGGCCTTCCTCATCCAAACCAATCCTGATCGTTTCTGCCCCTTCCCGGGCGGTCGCGGCGAGCCTGATTGCGCAGCCATCGTGGCTGCGATTGAGGCCTGCACCTCGATGAAATGCCAGGTGAATCTTGGCAAGCCGTCACCGATCATGCTTGCCGAGGCGCTGAGCGGCCTCGACGTGCAGATTCCGCACTGCACGATGGTCGGCGACCGTCTTGGCACCGACATCCAAATGGCGCTCGACACCGGCATGGGCTCGGCCTGCGTGCTCACCGGCGAGGCCACCCCCGACGACATCCGCGCTCTCGACGAGGCACACACCCCCAGCTGGGTGATCGACCGCGTCGACCGGCTCATTCCCGCCGATGTGTGGCGCGAACTGGGCTGGACCGAGGACAACTGGGCCTGAGAGGAACTGGCGAAGGCCCATGGCAACTGCAATCGCAATATCTGACATCTCACTCAAGGAAGAGACGACATGATCGGCAACAACTCCGGCCCCTATCTGATGGGCATTGATTACGGCACCGAATCGTGCCGCGTGGTGATCTGCGACCTGCAGGGTCGTCCGATTGCCATGGCTGCAACTCCCTACAACACGAGCCATCCCCATCCGGGCTGGGCCGAGCAGGATCCCGAGGATTGGTGGAAGGCGCTGCAGGCGTCCACCCACCGCGTGTTGGCCAATGCCGGCATTCCCGCCTCAGCCATCGCCGGCATCTCCTACGACGCCACCACAATGACCGTGGTGGCGATGGACGAGAAGGGCGATCACCTGCGTCCGGCAATCATGTGGATGGATGTGCGCGCCACCGAGCAGGCGGCCCGCTATGCCAATTCGGATTCCGTGGCCAAGCTCTACAACGGCGGCGGCCATTCGCCGGCCATCGCCGAGTGGTATCCCTTCAAGGCTGCCTGGCTCAAGGAACACGAGCCCGAGATCTACGCCCGCACGAAGCACCTTGTCGACGCGCCTGATTGGGTGACCTTCAAGCTCACCGGTGAGTGGACCACCAACATCAATTCGGCTGCCCTACGGATGTACTACAACCGCGCCAAGGGCGGCTGGCCCACCGATTTCTACGAGACCATCGGTTGTGGCGATGTGTTCGACAAGATCAGTGAGAAGGTGGTTGACCTCGGCCAGCCGGTCGGCCAGCTCGGCCTCATTCCCGCCCAGCTGCTGGGTCTTCGTCCCGGCATCCCGGTGGCGCAGGGTCCGGCCGATGCCTGGGCAGGACAGATCGGCCTGGGCGTGCTGTCGCCCGGCTCGATGGCCCTGATCACCGGCTCATCGCATGTGCTCACCGGCCAGAGCGACACCGAAATTCACGGCAAGGGCTTCTTCGGTGCCTACACCGACGCCGTCATGCCCGGCCAATACACGGTTGAGGGCGGCCAGGTGTCCACCGGCTCGGTGCTGAAATGGTTCAAGGACAATTTCGCCGCTGATGTGACCTCGGCTGCCGAGAAGCTCGGCCTCAATCCCTATGACGTGCTGAACGAAAAGGCCCGTGACATCCGTCCCGGCTCCGATGGTCTGATCATCAACGAATATTTCCAGGGCAATCGCACGCCATATTCTGATTCGAAGGCGCGCGGCATCATCTGGGGCCTTTCGCTGATGCACACTCCGGCGCACATGTATCACGCCATCCAGGAGTCGGTCTGCTACGGCACGGCCCACAATTTGATGGCCATGAAGGATGCCGGCTTCGAAGTGAAGCGCATCGTGGCTTGTGGTGGCGCCACGAAGAGCCGTGACTGGATGCAGATGCATGCCGATGTCACAGGCGTGCCGATCACGCTCACCGAGGTGGGCGACGCTGTTGTGCTGGGCACCTGCATGGTGGCCGCCGTCGGTGCCGGGCTCTACAAAGACCTGCCCGAGGCCAGCAAGAACATGGTGCATGAAATCGACGTGATCGAGCCGAACCAGGCCTGCCACGACGAATACCAGTTCTATTTCGAAAAGTATTGCCAGACTTACCCCCAGCTGCAGCAGATGACCCATGAGATGGTGGATCACGAAGCTGCACTGAACTGATTGGAAGGAATCCATGTCAGATCTCATTGCAAAGGCACTGGCCGACGCTGATGACACCGATGTTGTGGTGATGGGCCACAATGTTCTGGGTCAGACCGGCGAAGTGTTCAAGAAGCTCTTCGGCGATGCCCGGGCAATTGTTGTTGCCGACGGCATCACCTGGGATGTTGCCGGTGAGCAGGTGACGAAATCGCTCACCGATGCCGGCGTGAAGCTGGCCGAACGCTATGTGTTCCCGGGCCATCCCACGCTGTATGCCAGCTATGACAATGTGGAGATCCTGCGCGATCACCTCAAGACCGTTGACGCCATTGCGGTGTCCATCGGTTCGGGCACGCTCAACGACCTCACCAAGCGTGCCAGCGATGAGCTGGGCCGGCGCTACATGAATGTGTGCACGGCCGCCTCGATGGATGGATATGCCGCCTTCGGCTCGTCCATCACAGAAAACGGTTTCAAGCACACCATGAGCTGCCGCGCACCTGAGGCCCTGATCGCTGATCTTCCGACGATGGCTGCTGCACCCCAGCGCTGCACCGCCACCGGTCTGGGCGATCTCATCGAGAAGAACCCGGCCGGTGCCGACTGGATCGTTGCCGATGAGCTCGGCATCGAGCCGATCGACCAGGAGGTCTGGGATCTCGTGCAGGGTCCGCTGCCGCAGGCAATCAGCGACCCCGAAGGTCTTGCCTCGGGCAATCCTGACGCCTTCGAGGGCCTTGTCGAGGGCCTGGTGATGTCGGGTCTGTCGATGCAGAAATATCGCATCAGCTCACGCCCCGCGTCGGGCGCCGGCCACCAGTTCTCGCACACCTGGGAGATGGAACATCTCGGCGCCGAGTCCGATCCGCCGCTGACCCACGGTCTCAAGGTGGGTTTGGGCACCATCTCGGTGCTGGCCCTGTGGGAGAACATCCTCGACATCGACTTTGCGGCTCTTGATGTGGACAAGGCAGTTGCTGCCTGGCCCACCGCCGCCGAGTTGGAGGCGACTGCCCGCGCCAATTTCACCGGCGACATGCTGGAGCCCGCCGTGGCCCAGACGATGGGCAAGTACATTGACGCCGAAGCGCTGCGCACGCGTCTGGAGCTGGTGAAGGCCAATTGGCCGTCGATCCAGAAGCGCTGCCGCGCACAGGTGATGCCGGCTGCCGAGGCCGAGCAGATCCTCAAGCGCGTGGGTGCGGTCTATCACCCGGCCCAGATCGGGCTGGACGAGGAGCGTTTCCACAACACCTATTACCGTGCGCGGATGATCCGCACCCGCTACACGCTGCTCGACTTCCTGTTCGAGACCGGTGTGTTGCACGACCAGGTGGAGAAGCTCTTCGCGCCCGGTGGTTTCTGGGCCGAGCGTCCCTGGGGTGGTCAGAAGGCTTGGAACGCCTGAGTCGGCAAGAATGACAACATACGAGCAATGAGGAGCCAAAATGCCTGATCAGTACGTCATCGGTCTCGACTTCGGCACATTGTCGGCCCGCGCAGTGGTGGTGCGTGCAAGCGATGGGGAAATGATGGGCACTGCTGTCCATGAATATCCCCATGGCGTGATGGATCGCACCCTGTCTGCATCTGACGATCAGGCGTTGCCGCCCGACTTTGCCCTGGAAGCTCCCGATGACTATCTGGAGGCGCTTCATGCCGCCACCACCGGCGCCATGACCGACGCCGGTGTGGCAGCAGACCAGGTGATCGGCATTGGCCTCGACGTCACCTCGGCCACCGTGTTGGCTTGCCGTGCCGACGGCACCCCGCTGTGCAATCTGCCCGAATTCGCCAACAATCCGCACGCCTGGATCAAGCTGTGGAAGCACCACGGCGCCCAGGGGCAGGCCACCCGCATTGTCGAGCTTGCGCAGGCCCGCGGCGAGGTCTGGCTCGAGCGCTATGGCGGCACGCTGTCGTCCGAGCTGCTGCTGCCCAAGGTGTTGGAAACACTTGAGGCGGCACCCGACGTTTATGAAGCAACCGATGTGTTCTGCGATGCCCTCGACTGGCTCACCTGGTATCTCACCGGGAAGCTGAGCTTTGCTGCCGGAGACTCCGGCTACAAGCGCATGTTGCAGGACGGCGCACATCCGAGCGAGGACTTCCTGCGGGCGCTCAATCCCGGCTTCGCCGATGTCTTCGAGTCGAAGATGAACGCCCCGGTGTTGCCGCTCGGCGCCAATGCGGGCGGTCTGCGCGAGCCGGTGGCCGCCAAACTGGGACTCAACCCGGGCATTGCGGTGGCCGTCGGAAACATCGACGCCCATGTGACCGCTCCCGCTGCCAAGGCTGTGGAGAACGGCCAGATGACCGCCATTGTGGGCACTTCGGCCTGCTATGTGGTGTCGGGCCCCGAGATGGTGCTCGTGCCGGGCATCTTCGGTGTGGTTGACGGCGGAATCGTTGACGGGTCCTGGGGTTATGAGGCCGGCCAGACCGCGGTTGGTGACATCTTTGCCCGGTTCACCGAGAACTGTGTGCCCGAGACCTACCATGCCCAGGCACGGGCCCAGGGCATTCCGGTGCACGAGCTGCTCACCCGCAAATGTCAGGACCAGCCGGTGGGGGCCCATGGTCTGCTCGGCCTGGACTGGCACAACGGCAATCGGTCGATCCTGGCCGACGCCCAATTGTCCGGATTGCTGCTCGGCCAGACCCTGGCAACCACTCCCGAGGACATCTATCGGGCGCTGCTCGAGTCGAGCGCTTTCGGCGCCCGACGCATCATTCAGGCATTCCGCGACGCCGGCGTTGAGATCAACGAGCTGGTGATGGCCGGCGGCTTGGTGAAGAACGCCCTGTTCATGCAGATCATGGCCGATGTGACCAAGATGCCGCTGTCGATGTGCACCGCGAGCCAGCCCGGAGCCCTGGGCTCGGCCATCTTCGCTGCCGTGGCTGCCGGTGTCTATCCCGATGTGCGGGCAGCTTCAGCGGCCATGGGTTCCAAGGCCGAGAACGTGAACATGCCCGACGAGGAACGCTCGGCTGCCTACGACCTGTTGTATGCCGAATATTCACGTCTCTACGACTATTTCGGCCGCGGCGAGAACACGGTGATGCACCATCTCAAGGAAATTCGCCGTGACGCATTTTCCCAACAGCAGCTCGGACGCTGAACCACTGGGCACAATGGAAGACAGACTGATGTCACAACATCTTGTGGCAACGAACCGGAGGATATGACGATGAGCGACCTGAAGTGGACCGACGAGGATCGCGAGGCAGTTGACATTGCCCGCACTCTGGCCGCGGACGCCGTTGAAGCAGCGGGCAGTGGCCACCCGGGGACGGCGATCTCGCTGGCGCCGCTGGCTCATCTGCTGTTCCAGAAGGTGATGAGCATTGACCCCGACGACGAGCACTGGATCGGCCGTGACCGTTTCGTGCTGTCGGCGGGCCACGCCTCGGTGTTGCAGTATTCACAGCTCTACATGGGCGGTCTCGGACTTGAGCTCGACGATCTGAAGTCGCTGCGTCAGGCAGGCTCGAAGACTCCCGGCCATCCCGAATACCGTCACACCCATTTCATTGAGGCCACCACCGGCCCGCTGGGTGCAGGCATTTCGATGGCCGTCGGAATGGCGATGGCTGCCCGCCGCGAGCGTGGGCTGTACGACCCCGAGAACTCCGGCAGCTCGGTTTTCGACCATTTCGTCTACACGATCATGGGCGACGGCTGCATGCAGGAGGGTGTGCAGGCCGAGGCCGCGTCGCTCGCCGGTGTGCAGGAGCTCGGCAATCTGGTGGCGATCTACGACGACAACCGCATCACCATTGAGGGCAAGACCAAGATCTCCTTCGACGAAGATGTGGAAGCCCGCTACGCCGCCTACGGCTGGCATGTGCAGCATGTGGACTGGACCAATGGCGGCACGCACTACGAAGAAAATGTGCAGGCGCTTTACGACGCCATCGAGGCCGCCAAAAAGGTGACTGACAAGCCGAGCCTCATCCGTCTGACCACGGTGATCGGCTGGCCGTTGCCGAACATGGCAGGCAGCGCCCATGTGCATGGTGCCGCTCTTGGCGAGCCCGAGATCAAGGCGATGAAGGCCGAGCTCGGTTTCCCCACTGAGCCCTTCACCTTCAACACCGCCATTGTTGAGCACACCCGCGCCAATCTGGCTGCCCGCGGCAAGCAGGCGCGCGCCGCTTGGGACGAGCGTTTCAATGCCTGGAAGCAGGCGAATGCCGACAAGGCAGCCGTGCTCGATCGCGTGGTTGCCAAGCAGCTGCCCGCTGATCTCAAGGCACCGGAGTTCGAGGCCGGCTCGGTGAGCACCCGCAAGGCCAGCGGCAAGGTGATCAGCGCGCTGGGCGAGCAGCTTCCTGAGCTGTGGGGTGGCTCGGCCGATCTGGCCGGCTCCAACAACACCACCATTGAGGGCGCTGCCAGCTTCCTTCCGGTTGACAAGGCCACCGATGAGTGGGCGGGCAATCCCTACGGCCGTGTGTTGCACTTCGGCATTCGCGAGCACGCCATGGGCGGTGCCATCAACGGCATCAATCTTTCGGCGCTCACCCGTTCCTTCGGCGGCACCTTCTTCATCTTCGCCGATTACATGCGTCCGGCAGTGCGGCTTGCTGCGCTGATGGGTGTGCCCTCGGTGTTCGTGTGGACGCACGACTCGGTGGGCGTCGGCGAGGACGGCCCCACGCACCAGCCGGTGGAACATCTGGCTGCCTATCGCGCCATTCCGGGCCTGGACATCGTGCGCCCGGCCGACGCCAATGAGACGGCGGCTGCCTGGGTTGAGATCCTGAAGCATCATGATCGTCCGGCAGGCATCGTGCTCACCCGTCAGAATGTGCGCACAGTTGACCGCACAAGCGGTGAGTATGCCTCCACCGACGGCGTGGCCAAGGGTGGATATGTGCTGCGCGATGCCCGCAATGGCGCGCCCCAGCTCATCCTCATTGCCACCGGTTCCGAGGTGGAGGTTGCGCTCGATGCGCAGGATCTGCTGGAGGCCAAGGGTGTTGCCACCCGCGTGGTGTCGATGCCCTGCCAGGAGTGGTTCGATGCACAGCCCGAGGACTACCGTGAGCAGGTGTTGCCGTCGAACATCTCGGCACGCGTGAGCGTGGAGGCCGGCATTGCCCAGGGCTGGGCCAAGTACGTCGGATTCCGCGGCGCCTCAGTGAGCCTGGAGCATTTTGGAGCCTCGGCCAAGGGCTCACTGCTCATGGAGGAGTTCGGCTTCACCGCCGAGCACGTCACCGAAGTTGCCGAGCAGGTGCTTGCCAAGAACTGACCTGATGCCTGCCTGTGGGCAGGTGACAGCGAGGCATGCACGCGCACGGTCCATGATGTGATGCCGGTCGGGTTTTCCGACCGGCATCACTGCGATATGGCCCTTGACAAGGGGTTATACAACGACAACCAGCGGCGCATGTTCGCTGGCGGCGTGACGAAAGCCTCATATCTGGTTCACGGTTCAAGCACATGCCTCGGTAATGTGCCAGACGCGTGGCTCTCCCCGATGCCGCGTGGTTTTCGGGCCCCACCCCTGGCCCGGCAGGAGTAAGACGTGAACAGGAAGCGCGTAATAGCGTCCTTGGCCGCAGCAGCCACTTTGGCGGCAACGATCCTTCCGTCAATCGCATCGGCCGATGATTCGCCCAGTGCGAGCGCAGGTGAACAACCCGTTGCCAGCGCGCCCGCCGTAGGATCCTCCGATGCTGGCGCGAATACCGATGCTTCATGGGCAAGTGCCCAGCAGGATGCCACAGCTGGTGCTGCAGATCGCGCTGTTGCCACGGCCCAGGCCCGCCCTGCTGAGGGGGTGGCCGCCGATGGGGGTGTGTCGGCGCCGGATCAGGTGCGTCAGCTGGCGCATGATGCCGGCATCAGCGATGACGAGTTCATCATGATGGCGTTGATGAACCGCCAGACGCCGGACGGCATAGCGGAACGACTAGCCCCAGCACCAGCCGCCATGGTCAGTGCATTTTTCGCCGATATGCGGGCCCACTGGAACAACGCCGCTGGTGGACCGGTCACCACGGTGGAGATTCTTGACGCGTCAATCACTTCGAACCTTCCGGGCGGTGCCTATCTGGCCGAAGCGCTCACTTATTACAACATCAGCCATATGCAGTTTGCTGAATTCCTCACTGCCAACGGTTTTCCCTCGTGGGAAGTCACCAGTCTCGCCGATGAATTCCAGGACCTGATTGATGATGGCGAGCTCATCGAGGACGTGCAGCCTTTATGCGAGTTGGCAGTTGCTGATGGTTCCTCCACGCCCGAGATCGGCAGCTATGCCCCGGCCATCGCCCGGGCGATGGGAATTCCTGCTGTGCAGGCAGTGCCCGCAGCAGGTCAGCGCTATATCGAGGCGCAACTGAATTTCTATGGACGCACCCTCACCTGGCTCAACACTTTCAAAGATGCCGATGGCAATCCCGTCTCGGCCCCCACCAAGGATGAGTTGAAGCAGTTCAGCGCGCAGGCCACCATCCCGGTGCTGGCCGAGGGCCTTGGCCTGGACTCCGCGCTTGTGGCAAAGGTGATGCAGAATGCCTGCCTGCCCTGCGACAAGTGGGTGGGCATCACGCCCGATGAGCAGGCCACCTGGCAGGCGCAGGCGTCTGAGCTGCAAGCGGCCTTGGGCATTGAGGACAGCGACATCGTGGACGGCGAACTCATCAACAACGTGATGCCCGGGGAATCTGAGCCGCAGTGGATGAGCTCGCCCGAGCTGTCAACCTTCATGCACGGTTTCATCATGGCGTTCATCACGGCGATGCCTGAGCTTGCCCAGGGGATGGGTTACCACGACATCGGGTCCAATGAGGTGGACCCGATGCTCACCATGTCGTTGGTGGGCCAGATTGAAGCGCCGCTGCTTCGAGCGGGTGAGTGCAAGGTGCCGGTGACGCCGCCACCCACGACCCCACCCAGCACTCCGCCCCCCAGCACACCACCGATCACGCCACCTTCCAGCACCCCTCCCACGACCCCGCGGACTCCCACGCCGAGCACTCCCACGCAGCCAACACCTCCTGCCGAGACGCCGCCAACACCCGGAGTTTCCGTGCAGACAGGTGGTGACACCGGCGCGTCAGGCGCGCTCGTGGCTGCTGTCGTGACGATCAGCGCAGCCGCAGCGGGTGCGGCAGCCGTGCGACGCCGTAGGCGCTGAAGCAGGCCTCAGCCCAGGGAAATCACTTGGCTGAGCACGTGCTCCTCACCGGCCTCGAGATAGACCTCGTCGGCAAGGGCATTGGCGGTTTCCACGCACAGCATGTGTTGCCACTCGCCGGGGGCCATTGACAGGTGGTCCTCGGCGTGCGGGGTCCACGGATTCCACACGACGGTGGACTCCGAGCCGCTCTTCTCGATGTGGATTGTGCGGCCCAGTCCCGGGTCAACGATCGCCACATTGGCCACCGACTGATAGACGCGGTCGATGGGGCCGTCGAAGGTGATGGTGCCGGCCTGGAGCTGACCGTCGCGGCCTGCCAGCTGGTCCAGATAGCGTGCCGCGTCCAGGCCAACGATGTGGGTGCTGGTGACATCGGAGACGGCAAAATAGTTGTGCAGCGCGTCCTCGAAGTGGCAGCTCTTCGACCCGGCGCGCACCACCAGCGACATCTGCAGCGCGGCACCCATCGAGACCAGTAGCCGCACCTGGGCGTCAGCGGCGAAACCGACGCTGGCAAGCACCTGTGGGTCGAGGTCAAAACCGAGACTTACCTCACCGCCGGGCGTGGAATCGGCACTGGACAGCGCCCACATGGCAAGGCGGGCTGGGCCGTGTGCGGGGCTGTGGCGATGTGAGCGGCCGTCGCCGAACCACGGGAAACAAATAGGCACACCACCACGAAAAGCCTTGTCAGGTGTGGAAACGGCATTGGCGCTCGACCACAGCACTGGTTGGGCGCCGTGCGGGGTCCACTCGGTTACCTGGGCTCCGCGCAGCAGGATCTTTCCGGTGCACAGCGGCGTGGACACTTCAATGGCGTGGGCGCCGTTGCCCCAGCCAAGACCGTCAGGAAGCGCAATCTGTGACATGCCCTGAGACTAGACGATGACGTTTGCGGCGGGGCGGGTGTGGCGCGCCGAGCGGTGACGCGCGAGGATGGAGGCGTGGTCCCCACGGACGACACCAACGAGCGGGAGGTGCTCATGCTTGTCGAGGAAGATCTGCTGATGTCCCTTGTGGCGGCGATCATGGACGCCGTCGGTGAGTCGGTTGTGGGCATCTATCTGGGTGGTGGCCTGGCCGATACTGATTTCAGCCCCAATCAGGCCACCGTGAATCTGTTGGTGGTGACCAATTCCGACCCTGACCGTTCAATGCTGACCATTGCCCGCGAAGTGCATCTGGGAATTGACGAGGAATATCCCGACTGGGGCGACCGAATTGACATTGAATATGTCGGACTCCCCGGGTTGGCTGAATTCCGGCAGGGGCAACATATCGGCCTGCATTCCGAGGCCGGCGAAACCCTGCATCTGGAGCCGCTCACCGAGCTGAATGTGCTGGGCTGGGAATCAATGCGTGAACGGTCCAATGCGCTGGTGGGGGAGCCCGCCGAAGAGGTGTTGCCAAGCTTTTCGCGCGAGGAATTCCTGCGGGCGGTGCGCGCCCACGCCTCGTTCTGGCCGTCATGGACCCGGCAACACACCCGTGTGGACCAACAGGTTTATGCCGTGCTGACAATGTGTCGGGCGTGGTATTCGGCCAGACAGCTGCGTCAGGCTGACAAGCGTGAGGCAGCCCTGTTCACGGCGGCTGAGTTCCCCCAGTGGGAACAGCTCATCAGCTGGGCCGAGGAGTGGTGGTATGCCATCGAGGAGCCCACACCCCACGACCAGGCCGACGCTGAATTATTGGGCCGGGTGGGGGCCTTCGTGGATCAGCTGGCCGAGGCCGTGCTGATGGCCGGAACGCCCTCAGCGGGCGAGGGGATTGACGCGCCGGGGGAGTGAGCTGGGACCTGTGGTGCGTGATGGTGTCAGATTGCTTGGGCTGACTTCAGCGACGGCATAATCCCTAGCCAAACAGTAATTGCTTGTAATTCTATGAATTGTCTGTGCGGGAAATCACTGCACTGGGTTTGCGTGGTGCGCCGACGCTTGGTGTAATGGCCGGGTTCAGTCCATGCGCATGCCCCTGTGCCTGACATATCCCCCCGGAGTGACGATTCCATGGTCTTCAAATTTGATTCAGAAATCTCTGACAAGTTCCGTGACAAATTGATGGAGATGTGTGAGGCCCTCCGGGGTCAATCGCGTGAACGTCAAGCAATAGCCGAAACCGCAGGCACCGACTTCACCGGCAACTATGCCGCGTGCTACGGCACGGCAATGCGGTGGGACAACCAGGATCGTGTCAAAGTGCAAGATGCGTTGGAAGAAGTAGCCCGTCAGGTTGATGCGGCAAAGCCAATTGCAGAGGCGGAGAAGAAACGCCGCGAGGCCCAGGAAGCTTGGGACAACCGTCAGGAGGGAGAGGACGTCCCGAAGCCTGAGGGTGAGGAAGCCAAGCCGCCACGCATCGAGGTTTCTGTCTACATCAGGGACCATGTGCGGGAGGCTCATGGGCTGCATTCCTCGAAATCTTCTGCCAGGCCGGAGCGCTTGAGAGAGGCTGTGGTTCGAACACGAATCGTCAATGGACAAGTGGCGAACACCCGTGGTGGGGCAGGAGTGCTGGAATCAGAACTGCGGCGCCTGTGGGGTGAATACCAGGATTTCTGCGCATGGGTCGGGTTGGACTCCGACTCGGTACGCGATGCGCCTGCGCGTTATATCGAAGAAAGTTCTCAAGATGCGGATTGGATGGAAAACCTTGCCGACATCTTCGAGAAAGCTGGCGGGGGAGAGCCCGGTGGTGTTCGAAGTGCCACCAATATTGCCTTGAATCTTGCAGGTGGGCTTCTGGCTGATATCAACACTGCCAACACAATCATTCTGAACAAGAACAGCACACCTGAAGAGATCCGTGATGTGGTGCAGGCGATGTAGGGCAGGCTTGGTGCACTCTCTGATGATGCGAAGCGCCGTGCCGCCGAGGTAGTTGGCGCTGACGTGACTGGATGTGAGGTGGACCAGACCACCGTCGACATCCTCGAGATCCTGAAGGACGACCCTGCCTTCGCGCAGAAGCTGTTCGCTGTGGTCACACCCGAACAGATGGCTGACGCGATTGCCAAGCTCTCCGCTGACGGAGCCCACGTGTACGGGATTGGCAACGACCTCCAGATAAATGCGGAGAAACTGGATCTGTACAGGCAATTCTTGACTTTTGCCGGGCAAACCTTGGCCACACACACCAAGGCAACGGGAGAGTACGCGCCTGTGGAGAACTTGTCAGACGTGTGGGGAGCAGCCCTCACCGATGATGAGCATCCAGAACGTGCAGTGGCTCTCAGCCTGTTGATGCGGGAGGGTGGCGAAGTTGCCTCCTTTGATCCTGCTTTCTTGGCATCGGTGACTGATCAGGTTTATAACTAGGAACTCGGTAAGAAGCCCAGAGGCGCCAAAGCATGGAACACCATCGCCTTAGACACTGGGATCTGGGACCCGGACAAGCCGGCAGATGCTGGCTACCCCGAAGGCTTTGATAGCTGGGATGTGCTTGCCAATCAATTTGCAACTATGGCAAATACCCCAGTGGCGTCCGAAAAATTCTTTGAAGATCCAGATGTTGTCTTAGTCAATGGCCGCTCAGTCAACGAGAAACTTAAGTACCTATTGATCGATCGTGATTGGCCCAACGATGATGGCAATTCATTCGGAAATGCGCTAGATGCTGCCACCACACACTCGCGTGGCCCGGTGGCAGAAGGGGCGCAACCACCCACTCCAGAAAGTCGAGCCACAACCCTGTTGGCGCAGACTTTCTTCCTCATCGATGAGATTGCTCCGGAGGACCCGGGGGCAGAAGGATGGCATATCCCACTGGGGATGACTGATTCAGTAGGCATGATGTTCGCTAGCTATGCTGCTGATTTTGTGGGTACTTACGATCCCGCCGACTCAGCTCGGGGTCAATGGATCCAAGAGCCGACTGCAGGTAATCCTTGGCCAGTGTCGCTCTCTGCAGACTCATATTTGGATGTATTAAGAGAGCTAGGGAGGAACCCGGATAAGACAGGGCTTGGATATGCTTACGCGGGCGTGATGTTGGATTATGAAAACATGATCAACAAGGCATTTGTTGAAGCTGCACCTGATACACCAGTTGGCTCCATTATCAGCAGTGTCGATGTTCGCAGCAAATATGTGGGGAATGCTTTGGCGGATGTACTTGGCTATGGATATGCAGGTGGCGCAGGAAAAGAAGCCGAAGATCAGGCCATCAAAGAGGCGGAAGCCAAGGCATTCAGCCACGTTGCAGGTTTTATACCAATTGGCGGAACGCCGATTGCTGCAGGAATCAAAGGGATTGTAGTTGATCAAGTGGAAAGTTCCTACGATGTGCATACCAACCCAGTCGCAGAAGGATATTTGAAAAATAAGACTAAAGCGACGCATGGGTGGATCAATAACGTAGTGGAAGATGCAATGATCCGTAATGGATACACCTCTGTGACAGCAGCTAGCCAGGAGCAAATCCCTCCGGGGACACTTCCCAGCGAGGCAGTAATTTGGCAAAACGGCAAGCCTGTGGGCGTGAAGCCACAATTTAGAGATGACACCAATTTGACAGATGACCAAGCGAAAACACCGGAGGGGCAGATGGAGGAGAGGGTTCAAAGCGCACGTCAACAGACTCAATATGGTCCAATTGCAGACATCGCTATTACCTCATTCAATAGTTGGAAAGTTAAATAATAATGCAATTTCCGGTTAAGCTCTCGGGGTTGCGTTGTGACCGTTAAACTCCATCTCGATAGGAAAGCCTAAATTCTGCCGAAAGTTGAGCAATGAATATAAACCATCCTGATGCACCTAAAGCCCGCAGAGCGAAATGGTGGGACATTCTAATTCTTTTGCTTGGAGTTGTGGTCGGCGTTTCAGGAATATTGATCCTTGATCCAATCAACAAACGGGTCGATGCAACTCAAAATTCTTCTACCTCAAGGCATGAGGCCGCCAATCTCTGTGAGCTTGTTGACAAGGGGGCGGTCGAGCGGATCATTGGTCCCGGATGGGATGAGGAATCAGATTCCTATGTCCCTGCTGATCAGAGCTATACACGGAAGATTAAGTGTACTTTCCGAGTAGGCAGTGGTGCTCACGGATTGGTTAATATAGAGGCTAACTTCGGAAGAAATGCCGTTGTTAGTATGTTAGCGGTGCCTAGAGAACAATGTCTTGATGTGGTTGGTCTTGCCATGGAATATGGTGAGGGTTTTATTTGTGGTTCTGGGGATACTGAGCTCGGACATGGGGCTCCATTTATGAATATTGGGTGGGGAATGCAAACCGATTATTCAGCTTTTATTGGGTTCAGTCCGTCTGAAGCAGGGCAGTACCACGACTATGAAGACTTGCGTGCGATAGCGCGAAGTATGCAGAAAAATCTCGATGTCAGCTCCTTCATTGCAACATAACGATTGGGCAACGATGGGTATTCCCTATCTCTCAGTTCTCCTGGCGCTTGGTCTAGTGGTGGTGGGCGTTGGTAGCACATCAGCTGACGACCATCGTGATGCTATGTGTGAGCGACAGGTGGCGTCGGTTACCGATGTGGTTACAGATATTGAGGATCACCACGCTGATGTGTGCACCGTTGCTGGCTTGGAGGTGGGGCAGGCTGATGCCGGGTTTGCCCAGGATGTGGTGGCCAGCGTCTCGTTAAATGATGTGGCGGCTGTGGTGGCGTCGTTGTCGGATGCTACCCATCAGGTTTCTGATGATTGGATTCCTGGGCTGGAGAGGCCTGTTGAAGCCAACCAAGTCTATGAGCGATTCTTGGCTGCGGTGGGCCACACGGTGGCGACTGCCACTACCGCCGACGGAGCTGATGCCCCTGCCTCAGGGTTGGTGGACAGATGGTTTGATGCGATCACCGATGACCACCACGCGGTGAATGGCGCTGCGTTGTCGTTGGTGATACGGCAGGGTGGCAGGGTTGCTTCATTTGATCCAAGCTTTCTGACTGGTCTGGCGAACCGGATTTATGACTGGGAAATGTCACGGTCTGATCCCTGGACTGGCATGTTGATGCGGTCTTCGGTGATCGCATCGCCGACCTCTGATCGGGACTCATCGGATAAAAATGCCTGGGCGTTTTCAGTTCGGTCCACTTGGGATGGGTTGGCGAATGTATTGGCCGCGACGGTGAATGCTCCGCAGGCTGCATCACGGTTCCTTGCTGAGGGTGGGTTGACGGATGTTGCCGGTGAGCAGGTGAACGAGCGACTTGCTTATTGCTGGCAGCGGGCATGGACCGCGGATCAAGGTGAAGGCTTCGGGGTGGCTCTACGCGCAGCTGCCAACAACAACGAACAGGTTGCTGGTACTGGCAACTCAGGCCCTCTGGTCTCGCAGTCGGTGTTCATGGTCAGCCGCCAAGCGGACATCGGTGGAGCTGATACTGATGGGTCGTCTCAGTGGCACATCCCAGTTCGGATGACCGGTGATGTTGGGCAGGTAATGTCAGCGGTCTGGCAGAACCTCGTGGCTTCGGATCAAGATTTGGCGGCGACGATCAATGAGTTGGGGTTTGCAGTTGATCCGGGTGGTGCGGAAACCGTGTTGGCTGCTGCTGTAGCTGGGTCTGGGGTGACCACGGAGGCTCTCATGCGGCGCGCCCGGATTGATGGGCACGCCCCAACCAGCATCGAGGAACTCAATAACTCAGACTTCGGGGCCGTCGCTGCTGACAGCACCCAAGAGGTCGGAACGTTGCTTGCCACTGTCCGTAACGCCCTACGGGCTGGTGTTGACCGGGCCGGAAAACAACAAGTCAGTACTCTGGATGATGACATCAAGGCAGGTATCTATCACGAGTATGCGGATGCGTTGGTGCGGGCAGGAATCGTAGGACCAGCGACAAGGGGAATCCCCGCAGGGGCATTGAAGGACGACGGTACCGGATTCAAACGTGAAGTATGGAGCGATAAGGTGACTGCACCGTACTCGTCTGATCCGGATTACAACAGGCTGGCTGACGAGGAATTTGACCGTTGGGCTTCAGAAAATATATTTAATTCAACTTATGCAGATGCAGTGATGAACTCCTATTCCACTAAGCACGAATAGATCTGGTGTTAAGCCAGATCAAATTGCGTATGTTGTCAATTGATGGTGATAACGAGGTGCTCCCATGTCTGAACATTGACGTCTGAGCTCGGCTGTGAACTCTCGGCTTCCGCTCCCCTGGACTAGGTGTCAGCGGACATCGGCAACCCATGCAGGATCAATGAAGAGTGGCCGTACTGAAGACACACTGAAATTTGAGCAGATAGCCCACCAGTGCCCTTTTCTGCGCGCCATAGAAACTTTGACTTGATTATTCTTGGTATATCTCCTAGTCAGAGCAAGAATGACACCTTGTGCGATGATGTGGCGTAGTCGATCAGCCGCCAAACCAGTTGCACAAAAATGCTCGGGTCTGGTCTAATCGGATTCATATTAGGCGCCCCCAGCTTTCGCCTGGTGGTTGCCCTTCCGTGCATATGCGGCATCAGCCAACCGGATGCCAGGGGGTGATGAACCGTGGCGAACGACGAACAGGGAAAATCCAACTCGGCGCTTGACGCGGGGTCCCTGGGCAACCAAGCTTTCCAGAAGTCTCGGTCCAAGCGCGGAATGGCCAAGCTGCAAAAAGTGCTGACGCGGGAAAATTCTGTGCCACCGCGGAACAGCGATCGCTATGTCTTCACAGTGGGGGCAGCTCTGGGCGTCTATGTCATGTGGGCATTTCAGGGTGGCTTCGTGCAGCCCACATATGATGCGCCACCGCCACCAGCCCCACAGGTCGTCAGCCTGTGCGAGCGCATGAATCCGAGAGCCATTACCGGCCTGGTCGGTGACGATTGGGACAAATTGGGTTCTACATATGTGCCAGATGGTCTTCACCATGTGAGTGAGCTCCACTGTGACATTCACTCCTTGTGGGATATTCATGCCGATGTATCCATTGAAGTGAGTGCTGGTGAGCGGCAGATTGGTGAAGCAATTGAGGCTGCGAAACATGCCTGTGTTGAGCCGATTGAATTAGAGATACATAATTCTGATGGTCTGATTTGTCGATTGTCGGGGGAAAACAACAATGAAGACCTGATCCAATTGAGAATGTCATGGGCGGGTGGAAAATACTCATCTTCAATCAGCATGACTGTGAGGTCAGTTGACTATGGGTCAGATTACGAAAGTTTGCGCGTGCTCGCGCGTGATATTCAGCTGAATATTGATTTGGAAGCATTCATTGCACAATGAACTCTATCAACCACTGCCTTGGGCTGAAGCTGAAGTGCATTCAAGCATACAGACAAGCCACGACGATCTCATGATGGAGAAGAGGCGGGATGGGCAAGGTCCTGATGCGAGATGAAGCAGCGTGGCTGCGTAAGCTCGAACGACTCCGAGTGTTCTGGGTCTTGCTCCTTGGTCTGGCAGTCGCGGCACTCGCAGTGAATCTTGTATGGCAATCGTCGGTCAAGGAAAATGCAAAACAATTACCACTAACACCAAATACGGATCCTCCCAGACCATGTGCGCTTGTGGATATTGACACAGTGAAGACTGTGCTAGGGAAGGATGTTGACTCAACCACATGGCGCAGTTCATCGGGTGATCAAAAATACAGTGACCATGTTTCTTGTGACTTCACGGTGCAAAACTCCAGTAATGAGCTACAAGTTCACGCTTACCTAGCACGCACATCTACACCCTCCGGTGCTACCACTGGCCCGCACAGCGAACCCTGCACCGATGTGCAAGAACTCAATATTTCGCAGGCAACTGGTTACATCTGCGGAGTTGGCCATATTGCTGCCGACCACAAGGTGCCTTACTTGGAGATGTCATGGAGCGGTGGGTTGTTCCATGCCCTTGTTTCATTTCAAAGACAGGAAGATTGGGTGGGCACTGACTATGAGGGTATCCGCGCTGTAGCGAGAAGTCTGCAGAGCAACCTCACCATGGAGACCTTCCTTGAGAAATAGCATTTGGCCCCACGTCTCGCTTCTACTGTGCTGCGCCCTGATCACCATTGTCGTGGGAATGCGGGCCGGAGACGCAGACGTGGGTGCCCCAGCATGCCTCACAGCAGAGGGGAATGCCGCTGATCAGGCGTTCAGTGTTGCTCGCGAGATGAATCACCGCCGCATCACCACCTGCGCAACCGCCACCATCCAGGAAAGCATGGATAGTTCGGAATTCATCGACCAGCTGTTCAGCGAGGTGTCACCACAGACTGTTGCCGATTCCATCACGGGCATGGCATCGCAGAATTGTGAGCTTGCCAGTGATCAATCCATGCTGCCGAAGGTGGTGTGCCCGCCGGAACGCCAGACCCTTTATCGTGATTACCTCACTGCATTGGGTGCGGCAGTGGCCCGGCACAGCCAGCAAATCTCTGTGAAGGGCGGCACATCGGCCCTGACGCAGCAGTGGGCTGAATCCATCATTGATCCTGAGCGCCCCGGTAATGCTGCGGGCCTCACATTGTTGCTTGCCCAAGGGGGCACAGAAGCCGAATACGATTCACAGTTCTTGGCAGGGGTGGCTGATCGGCTCTATGACGAGGAGCTCCAACAACCGGACATCTGGCTGGAACGTGTGGAGGCGGGGGCGGCCGTGACATTTCCTCCCGACGCACCAATACAGGCCGCGGCTTGGGAGTCAGCACGCCCCGCTTATGACGCGATGGCGAATGTTCTGCAGGCCATGGCCAAAACTCCGGAAGCCGCAGAAGACTTCTTCGATGACGGGGAATTGGTCAGGGTGGGTGAGGTGAATGTGAACGAAAAGCTTCACCACCTGCTGGTGGAGCGTCAGTGGAGTGATGACCAAGCAATAGGTCTGGGAGTGGCGCTGCAGGGCGCCACAACCCATTTTCGAGATGAGGTGATGTTGGAAGGCGGCGCGAAACAGGTGTGGAAACCAGCTGAAGCAACACTCATGGCGCAATTCATTTACCTCACCGGCAACATGGCGAGCAGGGAATCGGTCCCCACCGGCTGGCACCTGCCGTCAGGCATGGGTGAGCTGGCTGGAATCATGTTGCTTCACTACTACGAAAGCTTCAGACAAGTTGAAAGTTACCGTCCCGGGGAGGACAACTGGCTCAGTTCATGGTCAGGTGATCTGCTCGTCAACAGGGGCTATTACAAAATATTCCTGGACGAGGCCACCCGTGCTGGTGGCAACGCGGTGGAGTACCTGTGGGCGGCTGCCCTGATTGACCTCCGAAGTTCATTCTTGGATCTGGCCGTGGCTTCCTTGCAGGGTGGGGCTCCCACCCTGGTGAATGGCCAGCGTGCCGAAAAATCCCTGATGAAAGATGTGGAGGTGGAGTGCGCCTACAAGGGGGCAGCACTCAGTGTGATTGTGGACTCCTACGACTATGGCAACAACGAGCCCACCATGACCGAAGATTTGAAGCGCTTACTCGCATGGGCTTCACAAGCCGCGTGGGATGTGATGCCCACCAGGGGTGGTGATGGTGGAAATCTGTTGAGTTTCTCGTTCAGTGCCCTGCGTACCGCACTGGATGAGGTGCCGATCTCCGACATCGATGTGTGGATGCAGAACGACCAGATGTTGATCAGGGCAGCCCTGGCCCAGACGATGCAGGACGCCCTCATCCGCTCGGGCCTTGCGCCCATTGCCGCACCCGGCACTTACGTGGTGCCCGGCCAGGGCCTACCTCATGAGGCGGTGAAATGGTTGGACGGGAAGCCACAGGGTCTCAAGAACATTTACCGAAATCTTCCGTGGAACACAGCTGCGCTCATCGGAGAAGATGAGCGCACCAGAACAAGCGTCGCCAATTATTTCAGGGGCACAGGTGCAACAGAATTCATTGGGTACGGGGTTGGAAATGTGTCGCTGAGGTTGCCGGACTTCGTCAAAACAAGGTGATTCAGCTGTGCTGCCCATCCGCTCCTCCTGCCCCGCTATGACCCGTGTGGAATGCTTGTAGCAGGACAGGAGGCGCCATGGCAGAGGGCCTACGCATCGGTTTCGTGTCGTTGCACACGTCGCCGGTGGCGTCTCCGGGGTCGGCTGACGCCGGCGGCATGAATGTCGTCGAACTCAATGCAGCGTTGGCACTTGCCCGTGCCGGCCACCGGGTTGACCTCATCACCCGCCGCGACCACCCCGACAGCCCCGCCACCGTTGATCTGGCGCCCGGCGTCCGGCTCATCAATCTGTCTGCCGGGCCCGAACACACCGTCGCAAAATCCCGGGCCGAAGAACTCATCGAGCCATTCCGCGCAGCCATGTCGGCACTGCCGGGAAATTATGATGTGATCCACTCCCACCACTGGTTCAGCGGCGTTGCCGCGCTGCCCATGGCGCACCAATGGGGTGTGCCCCATGTGCAGAGCTTCCATTCGGTAGCTGCCCCAGCCGGAGCAAAAAGCCTGGCCGAGGGCGAACCCGCCGAATCGTCCGGCCGCGTTGCCGGTGAGCAGCTGTCGGCCCGTCAATCCGATCTCGTGGTGGCGGTGAGCCGCGGCGAAGCCGATGCCGTGCGCACCCGCTATCAGCGCCGCGGCCCCATTGATGTGGTGCATCCGGGCGTCGACACCGAACAGTTCCGCCCGCTCGTCGAAGGCCAACGTCACTGGGCGTGGGACGACACCGGCGGCTGCTACTACCTCTTTGCCGCCCGGCTGCAGCCCCTCAAGGGCCCCGACCTGGCGATCCGCATGCTCGCCGAGATTCCCGAATACGACCGGCCACAACTCATCATCGCCGGGGAAGCATCCGCAGACTTTGCCGACTACGAAAAATCGCTGCACAAGCTGGTCACCGATCTGGGCCTGGAGGGCAAGGTCACATTCCTTGGCTCGCAGACCCGCGACGAACTTGCCAACATGTTGCGCGGCGCCTGCGCGCTGATCAACCCCAGCTACTCCGAAACCTTCGGGCTCATCTGCCTGGAGGCCGAAGCCAGCGGCGTGCCGCCCATCGCTGCCCGCACCGGCGGCATTCCCGAAGCCGTGATCGACGGCGAAACGGGCATCTTGCTTGACGACCGCGACCCCAAGAAATGGGCCGCAGCCGCCCAATCCGTGCGCAATGACGGCGAGCTGCGCGCCCGCCTCACCACAGCCGCACGCGACTTCGCCTGCCACCACACCTGGAATGTGATGGCACGAGGCCTGGAGGACAGTTACCGGCGAGTGATCGCCGACGTCTCTAAGGGATGACACCATGAGCACCGCAAGCCAGATCATCGAAAAAATCATGAAAGACCCTGCGGGTCTGTCGCTGCTGGTGGTGCATGCCCACCCTGACGACGAAACCCTGGCCACCGGCCCACTCATTGCCGGCCTGGCCGATTCCGGGGCACACATCGACGTGCTCATGTGCACCCGTGGGGAGCGCGGTGAAGTGGTGCCCGGTGTACTGCCCGCAGGGCTCACTCCCGCCCAACTGATCGTGCAGCGTGAACGCGAGCTCGAAACCGCCTGCGATCTGCTGGGTGTGCGCAAGCAGTACTTCCTGGGCGCCTCGCCCTTCCGCGCCCCCGCCCACCAGGGGCGTCATTACGAAGACTCGGGCATGGAATGGGTCACGCCCACACTGGCCGGCCCGGCCGCCGACGCCAGCGAGAACTCCCTCACCAGCTCATCGAAGAACGAGGAGATCCACGACCTGCTCAATGGCCTGCACCAGGGCACCGGCTTCGGTGGGGCCAACCACAATTGGTCCGCCGTGATCAGCTATGACGATGGTGGTGGCTACGGCCACCCCGACCATGTGCGGGCACACTTGATTGCCGCAGCAGCCGCGAAGAAGGCCGGCCTGCCGTTCGTGCAGATCGTCTCCAACGACGACGCCATCACCACCACCGACAGCTCGACGGCCAGCTGGTACAGCCGCGATGATGTGCGCACCCGCGACGTGGTGATTGAAGCCCTACGGGCCTATCGCACGCAATTGAGCGTGCTGGGCACCGCATCTGACGGCACAGAAAGTGCTGAGGCCACCGATGACCTGCACATCCGCCATGTGGGCGGGCAACGTCAGGAAATCCCGCAGCGGATCGGGCTGATTCCCGGTTAGTCGGCAGAGCTGGGGGCTCAGGCTTAATCGGGCAGAGCCCTAGAAAAGGCCCTCTTGCCCTTTCGGCGGGGCATACACCGGGTCAATGCCCTCGAACATCTTGCTCACCGATTTTCCGTCGTGAATGCTCTGGATGGCTTCGGCAAATAGCGGCGCCACGCTGAGCACATGCAGCTCGGGCCACTGGTCCACTGGCTCGGGCACCGTATCGGTGCACACGATTTCGTCGATGAAGTGCTCGGCGGTGAGCTTCTCCAACGCATTGCCGGCAAACAAACCGTGAGTGCAGGTCACCGAGGCGCCCACTGCGCCCTGGTCCTTCAGCTTGCGCACCAGCTCAAGAATCGAGCCGCCGGTGGCGATCTCGTCGTCCATCACGATGCAGTGCTTGCCCACCACGTCGCCAACAATCGTGTCGATCACCACGCGGTCGTCGCCGAGGCGTCGCTTGCTGCCCAGGGCCACCGGCACGCCCAGCAGACGAGCAAAGGTTGATGCGCTCTTGGCATTGCCGAAATCGGGGCTCACGACCACCGAGTTCTCGCAATGTTCCTTGAAATATTGCGCCATCACGCCCATCGCCGTGAGCTGATCCACCGGCACCGAGAAGAACGACTGCACCTGCGGGGCATGAAGCTGCATGGTGAGCACCCGGTCAACCCCGGCAGTGTTCAAGAGATCGGCCACCAGACGCCCACCAACACTGATGCGCGAGGCGTCCTTCTTGTCCGAGCGGGCATACGAATAATGCGGCATCACGGCGGTGATCTGATTGGCCGAGGCGCTGCGGGCAGCCTGCACCATCAGCAGCAGCTCCATCAGATGATCCTGGGTGGGCGGCACCAACGGCTGAATGATGTAGACATCGCGCTGGCGCACATTGGTGAGCAGCTGCGCCTGCAGACAGTCATTGCTGAAACGGGAGATGTCCACCGGGGCCATGCGCACACCCAAGTGCTCACAGACCTGCTGGGCGAAAGGCTCATGGGCTGAGCCGGAGAACACGATGATGTCCTTCACTGGCGTCCTTTCGCACAATTCCGGATGGGCGCCACATTACCGGGTTCGGCGCCGAGCCGAGCCACAAGCCGATTTGCTGGGCGGTCGGGGGGTGGGGCGTCCCTCACACCAGATGCTTGTTCATGCGGAAATTCTTCAGTGTCACGCCGTGGATCACCGGATACTGGGTGTCCACCTCGAAGAAACCTTTGGCGTCAAAGAAGGGCCGTGCCGTGATGCTCACATTTGACCAGAGCATCACCACCTGCTCGGCTCGAGCGCGCTTCTCAACTTCGGCCATCAGCGCCGAGGCCACTCCGAGACGCAGGAAATGTGGCGAAACAAACAGCATGTCCACATATCCGCACTTGGCCGGGTCAACGAATCCCACAACCCGGTGACCGATGGTGGCCACCAGGCTGTCGGCGCGTTTGCGGTCCACGTCCCAAGCCGCCACCGGACGCTCGCTTGGTGAGGCCCAGGCGCGCAACTGTTCGGGTGTGTAGTCATGGGCAGCGCCCAACACCACCGACTCCAGGAAGATTGACCTGGTGATGCCCGCGTCGGCAGGGGTGTGGGCGCGAATCCGCAGGTTGTCAGGGCCATGCACCCCACCAGTATTGTCGCCGGCACCAATAGGCTGGGCAGGTCCGCGTCTGCACGCGCCGCCCACAGCGGCCCCCGTCGACCCGTGACACTTCAGCCTGCGTGACGAACGGAGAAGCACAGTGAGCACACCCATCCGCGACAGCGGTCTCGAGGTCTTCTCGGTGGTGGTCGATGCGCAGGGCGGTATCGCCCAACTTGAGGACGACGACCAGTACCACGCCATCGCCGCCGACTTCGGTGAGCTGTTCAGCGACCTCGACCAGCAGGCTGCCGATCGCGGCGTCACGAAAATCCCGGTGGTCACCGGATATGGCGACGACATGGCGATGCCCCGGCCCCGTCCGATCATGGTGGCCACCACCGGCGCGCTTGTTGCGCCCGACGACCCCGACGCCTTCATGAAGGCCTTCGAGGCCAACGAGGGCTACGACGGCGAATACACCGATGTGAGCCTGGCCCAGCTGGGTGCGATGCTGACCGAGCTCAACGAGTCCGACGCTGAACACCAGTGGGTGCCCGGCTTCATCCTCATCACCCCCGACCGCAAGCTGGTTGACCTGGCCTATGCACTGCACAAGGGCTGGATCAAATAGCGGCTGGATCTTCGCGCGGTGGCTGCTTTCTGCCTGCGTGCCAAGATGGACGGTGAGGGCAAGACCCCCGGAAAGAAGATGCAGCATGGCTGACGACGTACTCCTCGATGATCTCGGCGCACAGGTGGCCATCTCCCATCCGCTGCAACGCGTTGTGAGTCTGGTGCCCTCACTCACCGAGGCGCACGCGGCGAGCGCGCGCGAGCTGCTGGTGGGCGCCACTGATTTCTGCCTGCGACCCCCCAATCTGGACGAGGTGGTCGGTCATCCGGTGACCCGGGTGCGCGGACCCAAGAACCCTGATTGTGCGCGCATTGAGGCGCTGCGGCCTGATCTCGTGGTGGTGAATCAGGAAGAAAACCGTGAATTCGACGTCGATCATCTGCGTGCCGACGGGGTGCCGGTCTGGGTCACCGCCATCGACAGCGTTGACAGCGCCATCACCAGCCTCGGACGCCTTTTCGGTGAGGCTCTCGGCATGGAGCAGCCCGACTGGCTGACGCGCGCCCGTGACAACTGGGCACAGCCCGATCCCACCATCACCGCCAGCGCTGTGGTGTGCGTCTGGCGCGATCCGTGGATGGTGATCGGGCCGAACACCTATGTGGCCGATTTGCTGCGCCGTTCAGGCGTGGAACTGGCCCATTTGCCTGTGGATGACTGGGCCAATGCCCGTTATCCGAAGGTTGACCTGCATGCCCTGCGCGCGTCCGGTGCCGACCGCGTGCTGCTCATGGATCAGCCCTATGCTTTCAGCCCCACCGATGGGCCCGAGGAGTTCACCGGCATGGACGTGCGGATCATGCCCGAACGTCCGCTTGCCTGGTACGGCCCCGGTATGACCGATGCGCGCGAAGAGGTGCGAAAGCTGGTTTTCTGAGGCTCCCAGCCCAACCCCGGAGAGGGCTTTCAGCCCTGACCGTTCACCGCGGCGTCGAGCATCGCCTTGCCGTTGGCCACATAGGCGGCCTGGTCGAATTGGTCGATCAGCAGTCGCTGGGCGGCATAGCCGAGCACCAGCCCCACCAGGATCTGGCTCAGGCCGCTCACCCGGTCGTGACTCAGGCCATTGCGTGTGGCCCACACCGCCAGGGTCTCGTCGAGCGCGTCACGAAGGCGGGTGAACTCAGCTCGCAGCTGGCGTCCCAGCTCGTCGTCACTTAAGGAACCCGAACCCAACTGCACCAGAAGATCTCCGAGTTCGGGGGCGGCGCGCAGGGCATCGAGGGCATAGCCGAAGAGCTCAACGGGCGAGGCGGGCCGGTCGAGGTAGGCCTCGATTGCGGTGAGCGGCCAGCGCATCGACTGGTGGGCCACCTCAACAACAATCGCCTGCTTGTTGGGAAAATGGTGATAGATCGAACCGGCTGAGGTGCCGGATTCGGTGATGATGTCGGCAATGGATGTGCCTGCCACGCCACGCGTGCGGATGAGTTCCGCGGTGGCATCAATGATTGCCTGATGGCTGCGAATGCTGCGTGGTTGGGCTGGCACGCGCCCATCGTAGGACGGCTGTCCCGTACGGCACAGCATCTTTCAACACAGCACCGTTCAGCACTGCATTGTGTGCCCATGCGCACCGCGCTGGACAGAAGGCGCATTCCGGGCTGTGGGCATTGTACGATTCGACCGACCGGACACCACGACTCGCGCCCCTTTCGTCGCGCGCCGCCCATACCGATCTGCCCACCCTGAGTGCCCCACCGGCAGGAGATTCGAATATGCCCATCGGCTCGGCCAATTTGCCGGTCATGAGCGAGGCGTTCCTCGCGCTCGACCTCATTGGCGTGCTTGCCAATGCAATTCTTGGTGGCATCACCGCCAAACGGCTGCGCTTTGATCTCATTGGTTTTTCGGTGCTTGCTGTGGCAACCGGACTTGGCGGCGGCATCATTCGTGACGTATTGCTGGGCAAGGACACACCAGTGGCGCTCACCAATCCGATCTACATTCCCCTGGCTGCCGTCGGTGCGCTCATTGCCTTTGTGGTGCCGATCCGCCGGGTGTTCCAGGAACGGCTGTTCCCCCTGATCGATGCGCTGGCTCTCGGCGCATGGGCATATACCGGCACCCACAAGGGCTTGGACTACAACTTGGATCCGGTGCCGGCGATCGTGCTGGGCATTGTTTCGGCAACCGGCGGTGGCATGGTGCGTGACCTGCTGAGCCGCAAGATGCCGGTGATCTTCGGTGACAACACCCTTTATGCCACCTCGGCGCTGCTCACCAGCGTGCTCGTCGTGATCTTCTATCAGGTGGGTGATCCTGCCTGGGGCGCGCTCATTGCCATGGTTGCCGGCAGTGCCTTGACGATTGTTTCCGCGTGGCGTGGTTGGACGCTGCCAACCTCAATTTCCAATCCATTCCGTGGGCGTGATTTCCGGCGTTACATCCGTATTCGACACAAATGATTGTTCATAAAATTGCCGCGATGTAATTCGCTACATTTCGATGCCCCCAGGTTGGGGTTTTTCGCGGTGGGTTGCCCGGGAGCTGAGCGCTTCGTGGGCTGAGCTGCCCGTGTTATCTGGGCAGACAGCGCTTGGGTAGACGCTGTCCGGGTCGGCAGCCACTGCCCTTCGGTGCGGAGAAGCATCGTCAAGTGTCAGCTGCTCCCGATCGTCCACCGGTTGGCTGTCCACCGTCTGGGCAGAGCCTGTGGATGAGTCTGTGGATAGGCCATGTGTACGACTGTGGTCTGATGTGCTGGCCAGCATCCGTACGACCCCAGTGTGGTGGCTGGACCAGATTGATGTGACGGGCCCCTGACTAGGAAAGACATCCGAAAACAGTCTGAAAATCACCATTTCGGCAATGCTGCTGTGGCGTCCCTGGCATCATCACAATGTGGCGTGCAAAACCATGTGGACAACTTTGTGGGTGATCCACAATGTGTTTTCCGGGTTTGAGCAAGTGCGTGTTGTTCCCCTATGTTTCACACAGCGCGAGTAATCCCCCACTCGTGTTGAAAGGGAACTCACCATGGCGGAATTTCCCCCCAGGTCACTCCAAGCCCTGAGCCACTCCGCGGCGCCCGGCCCGCGAGCCCACCGCAGCCCACGGTTGATCATCATCGGCGTGTTGTGCGCCTGTCTCGGTGGCCTCGGCGCTGCCGTCGCCTGGCACCAAGCCACCAATGCCCGACAGGTGGTGATCGTGACCCATGCCATCGAGGCCGGGGCAGTGGTCACCGGCGCTGATCTGGGCACCACCAGCGTGGGCGCGGCGCCCGGAGTTGCCACCGTTCCGGCCGATCAGCTCGATGCGCTGGTGGGCCAGGTGGCCCTGGTGGGGATTCCGGCGGGCAGCCTGATTGCGCCCGACAGCATCGGCGAACCCACGCTTGCCCAAGGGCAAACCCATGTGGGGGTACGGCTCGATTCTTCGCGTGTGCCGAGCGATCTGGTGGCTGGCTCCACGGTGATGGTTGCCGCCGCTCCCAGCCCAACCGGTGGTGAGCCACCGCTTGCCCGCAGCTTCACTGTGGATGCCACGGTCGTGGCGGCTCCGGTGCGCCAGAGCGATGGCTCGTGGGTCTTCGATCTTGAAGTGCCCAGTGAGTCCGCAGTTGAGGTGGCCACATTGGCGTCGAGTCAAAGCATGGTAGTTGTGCACAAGGCAGGTGAGTGATGGCAATCATGTTGCTCACAAGCGCCAGTGGCGCTCCCGGTGTCACGACAACGGCCCTGGCCTTGGCCCTGAGCTGGCGGCGCGATGTGCTGCTCGTGGACTGTGACCGTGATGTCTCGCAGTCGGTGCAGGCCGGCTGGCTCGGCGCGCAGACGCTGAGCAGTCGAGGGCTGGTTGAGCTGGCCCAGGCGCATCGTGAGATGCGGCCCCTTGCTCCGCTGGTGTGGGATCGCAGCGTTCTGCTGGCGCGTGATGCTGCCATGCCTGCCGGACGTGGGGTGGTGGGCCCTGCCCCCGAGAGCACTGTGGCGCGTCGCTTTCTGCCGGGTTTCGGCAATCCCGGCGCGGTGGATGTCTTTGAGCCCGTCTGGGCCGAGTTCTGTGAGGCGCTGGCTGGTCTTGCCACCAGCGGTGTTGACGTGATTGTCGATGCCGGACGCATCACCCACCAGGGCATTCCGGCGCCGCTGCTCGGCGTCAGCGATGTGGTGATGGTGGCGGTGCGCAGTTCGCTGCGATCGTTGGCCGCCGCCAGGTTGAGCCTGCCCGGT